>NVWP01000074.1 GCA_002733705.1 Henriciella sp.
ACGCCGCCGCCGTCAGCGAGGCCGGACAGGCCCGCCTCGTCTCTGTCAGTCACGATGTGACGGGCACACGCTTTGCCGGCGGCAAGGGCGAGGTCACCAGCAAGATCGACCGCCAGACCCGTACCCTGCTGTTCATGGGGGCAGATCTTGTTTCCGAGGCAGGGCTGCACCTGCACTCGACGGGAATTTTCCGTCTCGACACGGACTGACCGTCACCCAGCCAACACATTCGCAACACGCTGGAAGCTGTGCGCAGCCAGCCTATCTGGTTTAACTTTACAAGGCCGCGAAGCTGCGTGCAGACTCGTTGGTGCTGATCGGGAAAAAAGGGGCTGGCGTCCATTCAGATGACGATGCATCGACGCACGACTGAAGTGTCCGAGGGGACGCAGGCATCGCTCCATTTTGGCGATCCGTCAAAGGACATGGCGGCCCTCTGGCTGCATGCGACCGGCTTCAATGCCATGACCTACAGGTCGCTGCTCGCCCCGCTGGGAGAGCGCCACCGCGTTGCCGGTCTCGACATGCGGGGCCACGGTCTGACCGATCTTCCGGCAGACCCCAAGGCGCTGAAATCCTGGCATGTCTACCGCGACGATGTGATTGAGTTTCTGGAAAAGGAAGCCAGCGGTCCTGTTGTGCTGGGCGGTCATTCCATGGGGGGCTGTGTCTCGCTTCTGGTCGCCGGCAAGCGTCCCGATCTTGTCGCCGGTCTTGTTCTGGCCGATCCCGTGATTCTTAAGCCGCGCTTTTACTTCTGGCGCCACGTCCTGCCTTTTATCCGTCAGACCAATAAGATGTCGCGTCAGGCAAAGCGGCGCCGCGCGGAGTTCCCGGACCGCCAGACCGCCTATGAGTCGTATAAGGGCAAGAGTGCCTTCTCGACCTGGCGCGAGCCTTTTCTGAGCGACTATCTGGAAGACGGGTTTCGTGAGGCGCACTCCAGCGAGGGCGAGCAAGTCGTGCGTCTGACCTGCGAACCCGCCTGGGAATCGGCGACCTTTTCGTCCCAGCGTAATCAGCCCTGGGGCGCGCTGAAGAAAGTACAGAATGCGCAGATTCCGACCGTTGTTTTCCGGCCTAATATCCGGCCGGTGATGACGAACAAGGTCTCCAATCTGATGTCGTCGCGCTATCGCGAGCTGATCCTGCGCGAGCGTCCGGGCGCCACGCATTTCCATCCGATGGAAGTGCCGTTCGAAGTGCGCGATGAGCTGGCCCGGCAGATTGCCTACCTGATTGACGGCTATTCCCCCGGTGAGGATGGCCGCCTGCGCCGCACGCTGCATGGCAGCGAGTGGGACGATTACGACTAGAGCTTGAGGTTGCCCGGCGCGATGGAGGAGAGCTCTTCCATCAGCTCTGGCGGGGTGGCCATCGCCTTGCGGGTTTCCTGATCGAAGGTGACGGCCACCGCCTCGCTTGTCATCCAGGGCTTGCCGGTGACCGGGTCCAGCATCCAGTGGACCAGCGAGTGGACCTTTTCCTCTGCCTTGGCGAGGGCGGTACGGACCTGGAAGAGGTCGCCCGCTTTCGGCCAGCCGCGATAGATGATCCGGTTTTCCAGCACCGCCGCGCCCATCCGGCTGCCGGGGACCGCCTCGGCGACCTTCTGGCGCCAGTCATAAAGCAAATTCGGTACAGAATCGGAGACCCGGCCGATGAACATGTGCGGCGCCATACGTCCGAACGCGTCGCAATGCTGGGGAGACACCATGCCCTGACCGATGATCTGGGCGCCTTCTGCCTCAGCCGATGCCATTGAGACCTGTTCATCCGGGAGGGGTTCGCGTGCCGGGTCCAGCCCGCGCGGGGCGGTGGCGGCTGGCGGCTCGTCTATCAGGGCTTCGAAGGCCTTCCGGGTCCTGTCACTCCAAGGAAAGGGCGTCAGCTTATCGGCAGAGACATGCACAAGCTTGGTGCGCAGCGAGGCGGCCGGCGTGCCGTCGCCATGAATGAGTTCCTGATACACCGTCACCTGCGTGCCCGCGACTTCAAGCACGCAGCCGCGCATCGACAGCGGCCGGCCCGGATGAACCTCCCGCATGAAACGGATGTGCTGTTCCAGCGGCAGCAGGGTTGAGGGAGAACCGCCCTTGTAGACATGGCTGAGATGGCAGAGGGCGGCCAGTGTCCCGAGCCCCTCAAAAGCCTTTTCGACATAGATGCGCACATTCATGTGCCCCATCTCGTCGCAGTCCCACGTATTGGCACTGCCCTTCCAGAGTTCGATCAAAACTGCTCCTCCGGCCAGCCATCGACAGTGAGGAGGGGTAGCCGCGCTCGCGCTTCAGCGCAACTGCTGCCGGAAGGGTCAGTCGGCGCAGTCACGGCAGACGCCGCGGGCCTCGATAACGGCCTGGCGCATCCTGAAGCCAGCCGCCTCTGTTTCGGCGCGCAGCGCTTCATTCGTGGCCACTGCATGCAGCTCTTCAGCCGCGCCGCATTCCTCGCAGATCAGGAAGACCGCTGAATGCTTGTGGCTGGTATGGCCGCAGGCGACATAGGCGTTGAGGCTTTCGATCTTGTGCGCAAGGCCTGCTTCCTGAAGGAAGTCCAGCGCGCGATAGATCGTCGGCGGCTTTGCTGCGCCCTCCCCATCGAGATTGGCCAGCAGGTCATAGGCCTTGGACGGTTCTTCGCTTTCCAGCAGGAGACGCAGCACCTTGCGCCGGATTTTCGTCATGCGTTGACCGCGCCGGGCGGCCATGGCTTCGGCCTCTTCCAGAAAGGCATCGACGTCCTGCGGGCTGCAGGGTGTGTTGGCGTGCACATGGGTATGCGGGTCGGCTTGGGCCATGGGGGAAATGTCGGATGTTTTGGACGGAATTTCCAGTCAAAAGCGCCGTTGGCAAAGTGTCGATAAGGACAGATGCGTATTTGCGAACCTATGTCGCGCGGTACTCGGGCGCGCGACAGGAAGGCCAATATTTTTATCTATGACAAGGGTTTAGCTGGACCCATCACTTAATGAGGAGGGTCTCATGAAACTTCATATCTTTGCCGGGCTCGCTGCAGCGACAGCTCTTGTTTCCACTGCCCCGGCCTTTGCCGAACCAGGCGACTGGATGGTGCGTGGCCGCGTCATCGGCGTTCTGCCTGACGAAGGCGCTGACCTGTCGGTCGGCGGCACCGCACTCGCTGGCAGCGTCGATATCGACGACCAGTACGTGCCAGAGCTCGACATCACCTATTTCTTCACCGACCGCATCGCGGCCGAGCTGATCCTGGGTGTCACGCCGCACGATGTGACGGCGACAAATGTCACCGTGCCGGGCGTGCTCACCGATGCGCAGATCGACCTTGGTGATGTCTGGCTGCTGCCGCCGACGCTGACGCTGCAGTATCACTTCGATACCGGCTCCGCCTTCAAGCCCTATGTCGGGGCAGGGGTGAACGCGACCTTCTTCTTCAATGAGGATGAGGGCCCTGTGGCCGACGGGATCGAGTATGATCCGACCATCGGCTTCGCCCTGCAGGCTGGCTTCGACTATGACCTCGACGGTGTTCCGGGCGGCTGGGCCTTCAACGCCGACGTCAAGAAAGTCTGGATCGAACCGGATGTCGAGGTGAACCTCACAAGCGCTCTTGGGGCCGCGCTCGGCGGTGCACCAAGCGTGAAGGTCAACGCCGATGTCGAGATCAATCCCGTGATCGCGGGTCTCGGCTTCGGGTATCGCTTCTAGCGGCCTCCAACACCTCCTGGGGTCAGCTGGACCAACTGAAGGGCCCTTCCAGAACGGAAGGGCCCTTTTTCTATGTGGGGCTACTTCGGAAAGGCCTGTAGACTACAGAGCCGGGCATGCCCCGTCGGCTTCGCTCATCTCAGCCAGCATGGTGTTCACCATCCGGTTGAAGGCCGTCAGATTGTCTGCAAAGGATTCGCCCTCATCGGCGTCGGCGCCTTCCGGCAGCAAGGCGCCGGACACGAGCGCATCGACGGCCTCTTTGGCGTTTTCATCCGAAGCCTCCATCCGGCCCGAGACCCGTTCGAAGAAGGTCGAGATCATCTCGCGCTCATCGCCGCCATCGTCCAGCGTCGCTTCCAGACAGGTGCAGGCCGCGTCCGGCGTCGTTCCGGCCTCGCGCAGATTCGGTGACAGGGTGCGGTCACCCAGAACCAGCTTGCACTGGGAGAACATCTCTGCCTTGTCCTCCTCGCTTGTACCGCAAGCCGATAGAAGAAGGGCTGTGCCTGCAAGGCATGAGGCAAGAAATGTCTTTGTCATTGTGGGCTCCTGATTGGGCGGCGCGGAAAATGAGATCGCGCCATGTCCTGCAAGCTTAACGAAAAGACAGAAAGGCCGGTTCCCTTCGGTCTGCCCGCCGGGCCAAAGCCCTGGTCAGGCGAGCGCGGTCAGGCTGTAGGCCAGCACGAAGCCAAGCGCGGTGGCAAAACCTGCCACAAGATGGTCCTCGCGATAGGCCTGCGGGAAGACCTCGGTGCCGAGAGAGGCGATCACGGCGCCCGCCGCAAATGAACGAATGAGCGCCAGCATTTCTTCCGGCGCCGAGCGCAGCAGAAGGTTGCCCACAATGGCAGAGCCCGCCAGCAGCAGCGCCGCGACACTCCAGAGGCCAAAAGTGCGCGCTTTCGACATGCCATCGCCATGCATTTCCTTGGCGCCGCCGGCTGCCTCGGGCAGGTTCGACAGGAAGATCGACCCGGCCAGCGAGGCGACCTGCGCCGGGCCAGCACCGATCAGCGCGACGCCGAGGGCGAGATTTTCGGGGATGCCGTCCAGCGTGATTGCCGCGAGCAGTCCGCCCCCGCCTGAGCCGAACTTGTCTTTCACCACATAGTCGAGCCCAAGAAAGACAATTGCCCCGGCCATCAGCGCGGCGAGCACCCAGGTCAGGGGCGCGTTTTCCGATGCCGGTTCGACCAGTTCGGTGACCACTGATACGATGAGCGCGCCGCCCGCCGTTGCGATGAGGAAGCCTTCAATCCGCTTTGGCAGCGGGCCGAACAGCCCCCACGCCGCCCCGGCCAGCAGGGCGGATGTGACGACAATTACGACGATGGCCATGGTCATGCGGGGGCGCCTCCTGCCGGACTAGACGGTCCTGCAGCCAGCCGGTTCCCGGCCGTGGCTCAAAGACCGAGCTGGCGGGCCGTCAGGTCGCGCATGATCTCTTCGGATCCGCCGCCAATCGCCATGACGCGTACCTCGCGATAGATGCGCTCCACCCGGTGACCGCGGATGAAGCCCGCGCCGCCGAGGATCTGCATCGCTTCGCGGGCGCAGAATTCCATCGTCTCTGTGGCCTGGACCTTCAGCATGGCAAGCTCCCCGACCGGTTGTTCGCCATTCTGCACGCGCCAGGTCAGCTGGTCGAGCATGGCCGTCGTGGCCCAGACGCGCTGGCACATGGCCGCGATCTTGTGGCGGATCACCTGATGGTCGGCGAGGCGCTGGCCAAAGGTTTCGCGCTGCTGCGCCCAGGCGGCGGCTTCCTCGATACAGACGCGGGCATAGGCCGCCGACTGCGCGGCCATGCCGAGACGCTCGCCGTTGAAGTTCGCCATGATGCCGTAGAAGCCCTTGTCGACTTCGCCGATGAGGTTTTCGGGGGGCACGAACACGTCGTCGAAATGGATCGTCGCGGTGTCAGAGGCCCACCAGCCCATCTTGGGCAGGCTGGTGCGGCTGACGCCCTCGGCTTCAAGGTCGATGAGCATGAGTGAGATGCCGCCCATGCCGGGCCCGCCAGTACGAACCGCTGTGGTCAGCCATTTCGACGTTGTCCCGCCGGTAATGTAGGTCTTCGATCCATTGACGACCCAGCCATTGCCGGAGCGCTTGGCCGTGGTCTTGAGTTTGGCCACATCGGAGCCGCCGCCGGGCTCTGTAATGCCAAGGCTGATCTGCTTCTTGCCGGAAAGGACCTGCGGCGCGATCTCGCGCTTCATGTCCTCATTGCCGAGGACCATGATGGGCGGCAGGCCGATGCCGTGAATCATCAGCGCAGAGGAGACCCCGCCTGCGCCCATGCGGGCCATTTCCTCTGACACGACCGTGCCGTGGAAGCGGTCGAACTCGGTGCCGGTGCCGCCATATTCTTCAGGATAGTTCATCCCCAGAAGGCCGGCTTCAGCGGCTTTGGGATAGACCTCGCGCGGCAGAACGCCCGCCGTCTCCCATTCCTCGATATGGGGCACAAGCTCCTTGTCGACGAAGCCGCGCACCGATTTGCGCCACATGGTGTGAGTCTCGTCCATCCATGGGGCGGGGGGGCGCAGACTGTCGAATGTAATTTCACGTGATTTTGCCATGAGCGCGATGATCTCCAGGCGGGCGGGGAAATCAATTCGTGACGCCGGGGCAGGCTTTTTCAGAAGGTGAAGAGTCTGTAACGCCCGCTGGCCTTTACGCCGCGAGCGTGTGTGGCTTAGATGTCACTGTGCGATATCAACCTTCCCCCGAAATGCTCAGCGGACGGCGAGAGCCGCTGTTTAACCGGATGCCCGGCGTGGTCGTCCTGATGACGGCGCTGATCGTGGCCGTCTCGTCGGTCCAGCTGCTCTCCCAGTCGGGTATCTTCTTCGATCCGGCGCTTGCGAACTGGATGTTCGATGCCGGCGCCATTGCCGGCGGGCCGGAGTTCGAGGGCGTCTATCGCCCGCTCGGCAACTTCGCGCCGCTGGTGCTGCATGTCTTCCTGCATGGCGGGATCTTCCACCTCGCCATGAACATGATGGCGCTCGTCGCCTTTGGTCCACCCGTCGCGGTGGCGCTGGGAATAGACATGAAAGGCGCCTTTGCCTTCCTTCTTTTCTTTGCAGGCTGCGCCATTGCGGGCGCGCTTTTCCAGATCGGGTGGAGCAATTTTACCGGCCAGTCAGAGCTTGCCATTGGCGCGTCATCTGCGCTGTCAGGCTTCCTGCCGGCAATTGGCTGGCTGCGCGGCGGCCTGAAAGGCGCAGTGCGCACCTCGATGCCATGGGTGCTGATCAACGTCGCGATTGCCGTTGTGGGAGAGTTTCTCGCTTCGATCATCGGGATTCGCCTTGCCTGGGCGGCCCATATTGGCGGCGTCGCGGGCGGCCTCGTCCTCTTTCCGCTGATGCTGGCCGTGTTCAATGTCCGTCTCTGGCGGCTGGTGAAACGTATTCAGTAGAGCTGCTAGCCGTCCCGGCGCTGTGCCGGGGCTGAGATACCGATCGCGGCGCTCTTGCGGACCTTCTCTCTCAGGAATCGGTAAAGCTCTGCCGGGCGCCCGCCTGTGCTGGCCTTCATTTCACCCGTCCCGGCGACAAGCCCCGTGCGGTCCAGTGCGCGGCGGAAATTCTGCTTGTGCAGCGAAAGGCCCAATATGCCCTCGCAGGTCGCCTGCAGGTCGGACAGGGTAAAGCGGTCGGGCATCAGTTCGAAGACCACAGGCCGGTAGCGGATCTTGCCCCGCAGGCGCTCCATGGCGGTTGCCAGGATACGGCGGTGATCGGACGCCATGGGCTCACCCAGTTTCACGTCTGGCACGGGCAAGCCCGCATCGCGCGCGCATTCAGTGACGAGCCCGGCCTCATAGAGAAGCTCATAGCGTTCCACGACGCGGTCTTCGCTCCAGTCATTTCCAGCAAGGCCGAAGGCCAGGTCGACCCGTGTCCGGCGGATGTCGCTTCCGGCCGCCCAGGTCGCCAGGCGCGGGACGATTTCCCGGTCGATAATGGCTGGCCGGCCCGCCCTGTGGTCCTCCCAGGGGAAGTGGCTGTACCAGCCGCGCCAGCGTGCCTGCAGCCGGTCCGGCAGGCGTTGCTGATCCGGGGTAAGGGCCAGATAGCCGACAGAGACCACGCGGGCATCTGGCGGGGCGTCGGCCAGCGTGGCTTCTGGCGTTTCCCGGTCACGGTCACCAAAGGTGTAGAGCTGTTCGACATAGCCGAGATCGAAGCTTGTCTGTTCACGCACCCAGCCGCGAAGGGCAATCTCAAAGGTGCGGTGGCCTTCGGGATCGAATGTGCCAAAGGGAAGGGCAGCTAGCCCGCCATCGCGGCGGGTCACCAGAACGCCCGGATTTTCGCCATCTGTTGCGACAATCACGACCGAGAGGCCAATGATAAGCGGAATCGCCATCAGGCTACGCGCTCCTTTTCATGAAGCAGCGTCTCATGACGGGCGACAAAGCTGGCCTGTGCCTGGGTCGGCGGTTGCGGCTCCAGTGTCAGGACAATGTCTTCCGGCGGCTTGCCGAAGAACCGGTTGGCCTCTGGCGCAGCAAAGCCCGCAAGCTGTGTGGCTTCATGCCAGGCGCAGATATGATCGGCTCGCTTGATCAGCTTCTTCAGCTTGGCGGGCAGGCGCGCGGGCAGGCCGAAGCGCACATGAATCGCCTCGGTCAGCCGGTTCTCCACATCTTTATAGCTGTCGCCCAGAACCGTCTTGAACGGAGAAATCATGTCGCCGATGACATATTCAGCCGCATCGTGGTGGAGTGCCATCAGCCGGTCGGCGGCGGGCAGGCGGGGGTCCAGCCGACCGCAAATCTCCTCGACGATGACGCTGTGCTGGGCAACCGAAAAGGCGTGATCGCCCAGTGTCTGCCCGTTCCAGCGGGCCACACGCGCGAGGCCATGGGCAATGTCATCCACCTCGATATCGACGGGAGAGGGGTCGAGCAGGTCGAGCCGCCGGCCCGATAGCATCCGCTGCCAGACACGGTCCGGGGGCTTTCGCGATGTCTGTGGGGACCGGGTGCTCATGCAGCCCTGTTTAATCATCTGCCGGGCAGGGTAAAGAAAAGGCCGCATTTCGGTTACGAACTGCCCAGCAATTGCCTTCAACTGGTGAGACCTCGTTAAGTCCTGGCGGGCATAACCACACGCAATGACAACGGCAAAGCCGAGGCGGAGTGATTATGGTGGAAACGGTGATGAGTGCGGCGCAGACTATCTACGCCCCGTGGTGGATCCTTGCTGGGGCGGCCCTGATCGTAAGTGTCGAGGCCGCCCGCAGCTGCAAGCCGCTCATGTGGAGCGACCTTGGCGAGGAAGAAGACTAGGGCGTCCTGCCGGAGGCCCTAGGTGTTGACCGGTTCGCGGTTGAACTTGCCGGCCTGATAATCCTGAATGGCCTCGCGGATTTCAGCTTCGGTGTTCATGACAAATGGTCCGCGCGCGACGACGGGCGCGCCGATCGGATCTGCATGACCATAAAGCAGGAAGCCGCCCTGCGGGGCGCTGACCTTGATCCTGTCCCCATCATCTTTGAACTCGGTGAGTTCGAACTTTTCCAGAGCTACAGCGCCAATATCGACGGCGCCTCTCACGACATAGAAGAAGACGTTCCGGCCCTTGGGCGCGGGCAGGGTGACGCTCGTGCCGGCTGGCAGGTCGACCATCGACATCATGACGCCGGTCAGGGAGTCGACCGGTCCGGTCTGGCCGTCAAACTCACCTGAAACCAGATGAAGCGTGGCGCCGCCATCTGCTGCAATGGCAGGTATGTCGGGTGCCTGCAGGCCGGTATAGCGCGGCGTCGTCATCTTCAGCTCTGGCGGCAGATTTACCCAGAGCTGCAGGATTTCCATATCGCCGCCAGCGCGCTTGAATTCGGGCGGCGAGAGCTCTGCATGGACGAGGCCGGACCCGGCCGTCATCCACTGGACCCCGCCCGCATGGATGACGCTTTCATGGCCGCCCGTGTCCATATGGGCGAGGCTGCCCTCAAGGATGAAGGTTACCGTTTCGAAGCCGCGATGGGGGTGGGGGCCGAAAGGAAGGCCGTTATTGCCGGCCTTGTAGAGCTGGGGCCCATGATGGTTGAGGAACAGGAAGGGATCGACCTGGTCCAGCCCCCGGTTTGGCACCGGGCGGCGGGTGATCAGGTCGGAAATATCGTCTCTGTAGGCGGCGTGTGTCGCCTTGATGCTGCGGTCTGTCATACCCCGCATGTAGGAAGGTCAGGCGACTTTTTCCACAAAGACTGTGCCTGCCGAATAACCCGCGCCGAAAGAGCAGATGAGGCCTTTTTCCCCGGCCTCGAAGTCGGCCGAATGTTTGTGAAAAGCGATGATCGAGCCGGCAGAGGATGTGTTGGCATATTCGTCGAGGACGGTCGGGCTTTCATCCTCACTGGCCTCGTGTCCGAGTACCTTGGCAGAGATGAGCCTGTTCATGTTCGCATTGGCCTGGTGGAGCCAGAGCCTCTTCAACTCGCCAGCGTCAAGCTCGAGGCGGGTGAGTTCTGACACGATCATTTCTGACACCATCGGGACGACTTCCTTGAAGACCTTGCGGCCCTCCTGGATGAACAGCTTGTCGGCCTGGCCTTCACCGGACGGGTCTGCCCGGTTCAGGAAGCCGAAATTGTTCCTGATATTGTTGGAGAATTTGGTCTTCAGATGGGTGCCGAGGATCTTCCAGTGCTTGGCTGGCGCGATGTCTTCGGCTTCGACCAGCACGGCTGTCGCCACATCGCCAAAGATGAAATGGCTGTCGCGGTCGGTCCAGTTGAGATGGCCGGACGTGATCTCCGGATTCACCATCAGGACGGATCTGGCATGGCCCGCGCGAATGAAATCGGCGGCCGTCTGGATGCCGAAGGTGGCTGAGGAACAGGCGACATTCATGTCGAAGGAGAAGCCTTCGATGCCGAGCGCTTCCTGCACTTCTATGGCCATGGCCGGATAGGCGCGCTGCATGTTCGAGGCCGCGCAGATCACCGCGTCGACATCTTTCGGGTCACGGCCTGCCGTTTCCAGTGCCTGTCTGGCCGCCTTTACGGCGATTTCGGCGAGGATCGAAATCTCGTCATTCGAGCGTTCCGGGATGATGGGGCGCATGACGGCCGGGTCCACGACGCCGGACTTGTCGACCACATAGCGGGATTTGATTCCCGAGGCCTTCTCGATGAATTCGACATTGGAATGGGTCTTGGCTTCCAGCGTGCCAGCCTCGATCTCGGCCTTGTTGGCCTCGTTCCAGCGGTCGGCCCAGGCATTGTAGCTTTCGACCAGTTCTTCATTGGTTACAGTATGCGGCGGGGTCCACAGCCCGGTCGCGGAGATGACAGGTGTCATGAAATGTCCTCCCTGCGCACGCCCTTCGGGGTGCGTCAGAATCCAGTTTCATTTGAAATTAGACAGGCTTGGCGGCCGCGTCGACCTTTAAGATGCGCTGGGCTCCTTGCGCGCTTTCTCTTCGCGCTCGCGGCGCCGCTCTTCGCGCCACTCATCCTCGGCCTGTTCGGCGCGCTCATAACAGTCCAGCCGCGCGCGGCTGTCGACGATCTCATCGCAGGCCGCGCTATTGTCGACAAAGGCGCCGCCATAGCTCTCGCACCCGGCAAGAATGAAGAGGCCGGCAAGTGCGGCGCAGCCAGACTTTTTCATGAATGCAGCTCCTGTATCTCGGCATGACGCGGGCAGCGCGTCTCATGATCATTGACCATACCAACAGCCTGCATGAAGGCATAGACAATAACGGGCCCGCAGAATTTGAAGCCGCGCGCCTTGAGCGCCTTGGCAATCTCTTCGGAAAGCGGCGTCTTGGCGGGGGCCTCAGAGACATCGCGCAGCTGGTTCACGATGGGGGCGCCGCCGGTAAAGCTCCACAGCCATTCGGAGAAGTCTTCGCCCTTTTCCTGCATGGACAGAAAGGCGCGGGCATTGCCAATGGTCGCCTTGATCTTGGTCGGGCTGCGGATAATGCCCGGATTCTGTAGCGCTTTCTCGATTCTCTCCTGATCCCACATGGCGATCTGTTCGGGGATGAAGCTGTCGAACTCCTCGCGGATGGCATCGCGCTTGCGCAATATGGTGACCCAGGAGAGGCCCGCCTGCATGCCGTCGAGCTGCAGCTTTTCCCAGAGGGCGCGCGGGTCGTATTCGGGCACGCCCCATTCGTGATCGTGATAGGCGCGGTAAAGCGCGTCGTCTTCCGGGGCCCAGCGGCAGGGCAGGGTCTCGTCGGGGGAAAGGTTCATGCCCATTGGAGGCTCAGCCTATTCGGTCTCATTGTCGGCGAGGACGGCGGACAGTTCATCCTTGAGCCAGTCGGGCCCGAGGATTTTCGCAGTTTTTCCATCAATTGTGAGCTCGTCGCCAGCTTTGGCGAGACGGTCCACACGCACAATGGCAAGCGCCTTGTTGCCGGACGCGCTGGTGATCTCACCCACCGGCGTCTCGCCCTCAACACTTTGACCTTTCGAGAGATTTTCGCCTTCAACGATGACCGTGCGTTTGCGCAGCTTGCCGCGCCGGTGCATGCGGGAGACGACTTCCTGACCGACGAAACAGCCCTTTTTGAGGTCTACGCCGGCCTGCCTGTCCATGTTGATTTCCCACGGGAAAACCTCGGCGCCCTGAAAATCCCGCCCCCATTCGGCAACGCCGGCGGGCACGCGGATCGCGTCCCAGTCCTCATCGCTGATTGCGGCGGCGGAGCCATCCTCGACAAAGGACCGCTTCGGCAGATCGGGCGAGCGGGGGTCGGCGGCGCCGTCATCACCAATGGCGACGGCCTGTTTGCCATCGACGCCAATGTCGACCTTGGCGCGCAGCCTGAACATCTGCAGGCGTTTGGAGAGGTCACCGACCGCATGGGTGGCGACGTCGAGAAGGGCGCCCGCCTCGGTGCGGTGGGCGATGAAGTCGGCGATCACCTTGCCCTGCGGGGTCAGCAAGGCGCCATACCGTGCCTCGCCGATATCCCAGTCATGGGTGTTACTGGTGACCAGCCGCTCCAGCAGGGCGAGCGTATCGGGGCCATCCAGAACGAGGACGGACCTGTCGGAAAGAATCTGTGTGTCCATGTCTCAAGATTTAGGTTTTCCGACCGTATACGCCAGCCCTGTCCACGCTTTTCCACGGTGTTTGGGCGGTGCATGGACGGTGTACCGGCGGTGTTTCTAGCGTGCCGCGCGCCATCTGGCCGGGATGGCCGCCAGAACAGCAGCGCCGAGGGCCGACTTGATCACGGCGCCGACGAGGAACGGCGCGACGCCCGCTGTGAAAGCAGCCTCTGCGCCGACCAGCGTGGCAAGCCAGGCCCAGCCCGCCATCAGGATAAGGCCATGAAGGCCGAGAAAGCTGAGGGCCCGGCTGATGTGCCCGCGGGCGAGGGTCTGCGTCATGACACCTGCAAGGAAGCCGGCGGCTGGAAAGGCGAGAAGGAAGCCGGCCGTCGGACCGGTAAAGGCCAGAAGACCTGCCTTGCCGCCGGCGAGCACCGGCAGGCCGGTGGCGGCAAGCGCCAGCCAGGAGACGATCATGGCAAGGCCCATGCGCGGCCCAGCCACAGCGCCGACAAGAAGGACGGCCAGGGTCTGCATCGTAACCGGAACAGGGACCATGGGGACGGCCACATAGGAGGATGCCGTCAGCACGCCGACGCCTGCGAGCAGGAAAGCGATCTGGCGGGGAATGGAGGTGTGGTCTGTAAGGGTGTTGGTCTGCATGGAGATGGCTCGCTGGTGTTATCTTGTGATGACTGGCTCGCGGTGTGCGTTGCTGCGCCCATGAGGTCAAGGCATGCGGTTTGACTTGCAAGGCGGGGCGGTGCGGCAAAGGATGGCAGGTGAGCACGCTGGCGATTCGCGGGCGCGATGCGAGAAGGAGACTGAGCCGTTGAAGCCTGTGACCGCCCTCCTGCCGCTCGCCTTTCTGGTCCTTGCTGGCGGGTGCGAGACCTATAAGTCGCGCAGCGTGTGCGATGGGGATATCGACCGGCTGAAAGACACGATCACGGCGACGACGCTCTATCTCGACGCGCTGCGGCCAGAGCTGCGGGCAGGCTTCCGTGAGCTGCAGGCCTGTGACCGGATCAGCGAAGAGTGCGACGCCGAGGTCTGGCTTTACCGGGCGCGGGCGATGCGGCTGGAACATCAGAGCGTGCATGCCGCCTTCACACGCGCGGTCGAGCTCTGGCAGCCGGAAGTCTGCCTGCCGCATTTGCAGAGCTATAATCTCAACCCGCCCGATCCGGCGACATGGCAGGGCTACTTCTTCACCCTGGAAGAGACCAGCGACCAGATCGAGGAGCTGATCGACCGGTTCGAGCGGCGCCTGGGATAAGGCGGCCCCCTCAGGTCTGCGGTCTGGGTGACGCCGCTCACTAGGGTTTCGGGATGCCTCCGCCCCCGTGACTCGCCCGGCCAAGAGGCGCATAACGACCCCCATGAGCGAGACTTATGATCTGATCCTGAAAAACGGCACTGTCGTCTCTCCCGGCGGGGAAGAGCATGTCGATGTGGCTGTGCGTGGCGGCAAGATTGTTGCCATCGGCAAGTTCGAGACCGCGCAGGCCGGTGAGACCTATGACGCGACCGGGCTGCATATCCTGCCGGGCGTGATCGACAGCCAGGTTCACTTCCGGGAGCCGGGGCTGGAGTACAAGGCAGATCTGGAAACCGAGGCGCGATCTGCGGCCCTTGGCGGTGTCACGGCCGTGTTCGAGATGCCGAACACCAACCCGTCGACGACCACGCCGGAGCTGCTGCAGGACAAGCTGAACCGGGCGGCGGGGCGCATGGATGTCGACCATGCCTTCTATGCCGGCGCGACGCATGAGAACACGCACCTGTTGGGTGAGATGGAGCAGATGCAGGGCTGCTGCGGCGTAAAGGTCTTCATGGGCGCCTCGACCGGCGACCTGCTGGTCAAGGATGATGAAGGTGTCGAGGCTGTGCTGCGCGCCATCAAGCGGCGGGCGGCCTTCCACTCAGAGGATGAGTACCGGCTGGAAGAGCGGCGCGACCTTGCCGTGCAGGGCGACTGGCAGAGCCATATCGTGGTGCGCGATGTCGAAGCGGCGGTCAGCTCGACCCGGCGGCTGCTGCGCCTTGCGCGCAAGACCGGCAAGCGCATCCATGTGCTTCATATCTCGACCGCCGAAGAGATGGAGCTTCTGCGCGATGCCAAGGATGTCGCCTCTGTCGAGGTCCTGCCGAACCATCTGACGCTGGCGGCGCCCGATTGCTATGAGCGCCTCAAGGGCTTTGCCCAGCAGAACCCGCCGATCCGCGAGCAGCGCCATCAGGATGCTCTCTGGCGGGCGCTGCAAGCCGGGATCGTCGATGTGGTGGCGACCGATCACGCCCCGCATGCGCGCGAAGAGAAGCTGCGGCCCTATCCGGCCTCGCCGTCTGGCACGCCGGGGGTGCAGACCTTTGTGCCGATCATGCTGACCCATGTCGCGAATGGAAAGCTGACGCTGCGCCGTTTCGTGGAGCTGACCTCGGCGGGCCCGCAGCGCGTCTTCGGGATCGCGAACAAGGGCCGGATCGCAGAAGGCTATGACGCCGACTTTACTGTCGTGGACCTGAAACGCACTGAAACCATCACGGAAGAGTGGACCAAGGCCAAATGCGGCTGGACCCCCTATGATGGCTTCGAGGCGACCGGCTGGCCCGTCGCGACCATCATTCGCGGCCAGTTCGTCATGCGCGATGGCGAGATCACGCAAAAGGGCGGCGGCAAACCAGTCAAGTTCAACGAGACGCTGGAGCCGGAGGCGGTCTAGAGGGGGCGTATTAGAGTGAAGTGAAACGTCTTTCGTAGGGGTTTCGTAACGACCGGCTTTTACATTAAATCATATGGCCTCAGCAGCCTGTCATAGCTGGAAAGAACCCGGACCGGGAACGAGATGAAACAAGCAGTGAAACAGAAAATCATGGTCGCCGCAGCCGTCGCAGGCCTGTTTGCGGCAGGCGTGGCATCGGCGGATGTCTGCTATTTCAAGATCGAAAGCCTCGACTGGGACCGGCTTGCCGAAGAGGTGAAGGACCCTGAAGCGATCGCCGATCCGAATTTCGATGCCGTCAGCAATGCCGAACTTGAGGCTGTCAGCGCGCAGTTCCAGGAAGAAGGCGAGGCCGCGCTCGAGACGGCCCCCGGGCTCTATGCCGGCTCGTCCATGAGCCGGGGCATCTGGTACCGCAAGGCGCCGTGCGAGATCTCCTCGGTGGAAGACCTGGCTGACTATTATGACGCGCCGTACAGGAGCGGGCTGCGTTACAATTTCGAACAGGTGGATGAAGCTCTTTTCGAGCGCGCGAACGGTCCGGCCATGGACCAGTGCGAGGAATGCTACACCGTCGATCCCTCCCGCCAGCAATAGCGGGCTGAGGCGAACGGGCCTCAACGCATTTTTAGTTTCGCCTGAATAAAGCCTCTGGCCTGCCGTGCGCGGGCCGGTGGCTATTTTCCTTGAAAAAAAACAAGACGCGGGGAGCTGACATAGCCGTCTTACGGGCTATGGTCGCGACCTTCCCGGGCCACACAGGCCGTCTTTTTCAAGGAGTTCTCATGGGTTTCAGGCTTTCCCTTATCGCGTCGGCGGCCGTGGTCGCCTTTTCGCCCCTCGCCATTGCGCAGGAGCGTACAGATTTCGAGCAGCAGGCCCGCGAGATCTATCGCAATGTCGTGGAAATCCGCTCCGCGCGCGGACAGGAGCGTGTGCCGGAAGTGGTCGACTATCTGGTGGGGGAGCTGAAAGCCGCCGGTTTCAGCGATGAGGACATCGAGGTCACCGATTATGAGAATGACGGCGAGGCGACGCAGGGCCTGGTCGTCTGGTATCGCTCGCCCGACCCGCAGGAAAAGCCGATCGCGCTTCTGGCCCATATGGATGTGGTCGACGCGCTGGCAGAGGACTGGGTACGCGATCCGTACACGCTGACCGAGGAAGAAGGCTATTTCTTCGGGCGTGGCACCGCCGACAACAAATATGGTGTGACCAGCCTGGTCGCGACCTTCATCCGCCTCAAGGAAGAAGGCTTCGAGCCGACGCGTGACCTTGTCATGGTGCTCTCCGGCGATGAGGAGACCGGCATGGTCTCCACCCGCGCGCAGGCCAAATGGGTGGCTGAGGAAGTCGATCCGGCCTATGTACTGAATGCCGATGCGGGCGGTCTGTCCCTCGATGCCGATGGCGAGCCGACCGATTATGGGGTTCAGGGCGCCGAAAAGACCTATGCGACGTTCGAGCTGACCGTGACCAATCCGGGCGGCCATTCCTCGCGCCCGCGCAGCGACAATGCCATCTATGAGCTGGCGCATGCGCTCCTCAAGATCGAGGATTATGAGTTTCCGGTTCGCCACAATGAGCTGACGCTGGCCTCGCTCGACGCGTTCGGTCGCAAGCGACTCGACCAGCTGGGCATGGCGGCACGCGCCTTTGCCGAAGACCCGAGCGATGAGGACGCGGCGGCTATCCTGCGCGGGGATCCCTCCACGGTCGGGCAGATTGCGACGACCTGTGTCGCGACGATGCTGCGCGGCGGCCATGCGGAAAACGCGCTGCCGCAGTCTGCGACGGCAACGGTCAACTGCCGCATCTTCCCGGGTGTCGGCATCGAGGCGACCGAAGAGACGCTGAAAGAGGTTGTGGGCAATGAGGACGTGAAGTTCGAACTCATTTCCGACCTCGTCGAAAGCCCGGAATCGGGCATGCGCGAAGAGGTCGTCGATGCCATCGAGGCCGCGCTCGAAGCGCGCGGTGTCGAGGGCGCCTCGATCATTCCGAGCATGTCGGCTGGCGGCACGGACGGGATGCATTACCGCAATCTCGGCTATGATACCTATGGCGTTGGCGGACTTGCCTCCAAGACCAATGACACCTTCGCGCACGGCTTGAATGAACGGGTCCTCGTCTCGAGCTTCTATGACGGGCTCGACCACTTCTATGTGATCCTGAAGGACCTCGCCGGACCGGAGACCAACTAAGGGGGAGGGGCCATCTGGCCCCTGACCTGCTAGCTCATCAGGCATTGCCTGACGCGCGCCGGGCCCGCTGTCTTCCAGTGGGCCCGGCCTTTTTATTGGCACGGCTATTCTGGGCCCCTGTCAGGCGGGCGAGGGCCTTAGTCTGTCCGCCCGCGGTATTCGCCGGGCATGGAGAGGTCGCGGTTGACGTCCATGACATCGGGCTGTTCCAGCCTGATGGCGGGGCCGGACGGCTCCACGCCTTCCGATGAGCGGTAAGGCTGTTCCTGAGAGGCGACGCCGGCGCTGCTTGGGGCCGGGCATGTGCCATCGGCGCGGTATTGCAGGGCAGCTGCCGTGAGCGGGTCGCCAGTGGTGCCGAGCGGTGCGACGAGCTGGTCGGCCACCTGGCAGCCGAGGGTGCGGGCGCCGAACTGGAAGTTCGCATTCTGTGGGACAAAGCCGTCGGCATAATCGCCGAAGCCCTTATCGTTCACGCCCTGAAACTGGATCGTGTAATAGGTCCGCCCGCAATTGTCGGTGGGGTAGAAGCCGAAAGGCTTGCCGCAGGTGATGTCGCCGATCAGCACGACCTCCACGTCGATGCCGCGCAGCGAATTGATCACGGCCTCGCTGGCGCTGCAGGTGCGCTCTGTGGAGAGGATATAGACCCGGCCCAGGTTAAGCGTGGGCAGGCTCTGGCCGCTCTGCAGGGAAAAGCCCTGCCCGGTAGAGTAGAACGGGATCGGGTTGTTCGGCCGGCCTGTCACCGGATTGATACTGCCTGCCGTATCGTTGAAGCGCAGCTGTTCGAAGGTGCGGTTCTGTGTCCGCGCCTGTCCGGCCACCATGTAGGAGAGCTGGCTCGCCACGGCGAGGAGGCCGCCGCCATTGTAGCGAAGGTCGAGGATAAGGTCGCTGACGCCCGCATCGCTGACCTGCTGCATGGCATTGGCGATCTGTTCTTCGGAGGAGAAAGGGCTGAATGTGGTGAAGTGGATATAGCCGACCTTGCCGGTCGAGGTGTCGAGGATTGTGGTCTGGTTGACCGGCTGGCGCACCATATTGGCGGAGGTGAGGCTGATCGTGCGCTCTGTGCCGTCCGGGTCGCGCACGGTGAAATTATGCGTCTCTCCGGTCGCGGCAGGGAAGAGACCATTATTCAGCGTGTCGATCTCTGACTGGCTATTGGCGTTGATGAAGTCGACCCCGTCAACGCTGAGTATGCGCGAGCCGCGAACAAGCTTTGTCTGGCCGTTCACCACCTCCGCGGACGGAGAGCCGGGCTCTGTATATATCACGCGGAAGTCGCGTGGCGGGGTGGTGGAGATCGCCTTGAAACGGGCGCCATAGCCTGTCGAGGGCGCAGAATTGCGTTCACGCAGATACTCATCTGTCGGCTGGCTGAAGTGGAAATCATCCTTGGGCGCGCCGGAGGGGAGAGTTTCACTGGTCTTCAGGAGGTCGAAATA
>NVWP01000075.1 GCA_002733705.1 Henriciella sp.
TGCGCCGGGAAGAGGTCGCTCAGCGGGCCAATATCAGTGCGACGTGGTATACTTGGCTAGAGCAGGGGCGCGGCGGTAACCCGTCTGCTGATGTCCTCGACAGGATCGCCAAGGCCCTGCACCTGACCGCACTGGAGCGCGAGCACCTCTTTCTGATCGGCCTCGGCCGGCCACCAGAGGTGCGCTATGGCGGGACCGACCCGGTGACACCGCGGCTCCAGCGCCTGCTCGATTCCATGCCGTACAGCCCCGCCATTGTAAGGACCGTGACTTGGGATGTCCTTGCATGGAATCGCGCCGCCGCCGCGGTAATGACCGATTATGGGGGCCTTCCCCCGGATCAGCGAAATGTGCTCAAGCTGATATTCACCAATGAACGTGTTCGCCAGGCCCAGCATGACTGGCGCATGGTCGCGCGGTTTGTGGTCGGCGCCTTCAAGATGGATATCGAGCGGGCTGGTGCCGTCGCGGCCGCCCGGCCTCTGATCGACGAGTTGCTGGCTGTCAGCCCTGACTTTGCCGTGTTCTGGCGCGAGCCGCACGTTCAGGACACCATGCATGTTATCAAACGCTTTCGGCACCCCGAAATGGGGGAAGTCGGGCTGGAATATTCCAGCTTTGCAGCCGACGACCGGCAGGACCTTCATCTCAATATCTATATGCCCGCGACGGATAAGGATCTTGAGAAAATCAGGCGCCATATCGCAGCGTCTGACTGATGTAAAAAAGCCGGCACCCATAGGGCACCGGCTCTCTCATGTCTTGCCTGAAGGCGAAGGGCTTATTTCATGCCCTTCATGCCCATGCGGCCGATCTCGTGGCGGCCAACGACCATGTGGTGCACTTCGTCCGGGCCGTCCGCCAGGCGCAGCGTGCGCTGGCTGGTATACATGTCGGCCAGCGGCGTCCACTGGGACACACCGGTTGCGCCGTGGATCTGGATCGCATCATCGATGATCTTGCAGACCCTCTCCGGCACCATGGCCTTGACCATGGAGATCCAGACGCGGGCTTCCTTGTTGCCCAGAACGTCCATCGCCTTGGCGGCCTTGAGGACCATGAGGCGGCAGGCCTCGATCTCGATCCGCGCGCGGGAGACCTTCTCCTGATTGCCGCCCAGCTTGATCAGCGGCTGGCCGAACGCATCGCGGCTCATGCCACGCTCCAGCATCAGGTCGAGCGCCTTTTCAGCCGCGCCGATGGAGCGCATGCAGTGGTGGATACGGCCCGGGCCGAGGCGGAGCTGCGAAATCTCGAAGCCGCGGCCGACGCCGAGCAGGATGTTCTCTTCCGGAACTTTCACATCGGTGAAGCGGATGTGCATGTGGCCGTGCGGGGCGTCGTCCTTGCCGAAGACGTGCATCGGGCCGAGAACCTCAACGCCGGGCGCGTCCATCGGGACAAGGATCTGCGACTGCTGCTGGTGGGACGGGCCGTCCGGGTCGGTCTGGACCATGACGATCATGATCTTGCAACGCGGGTCGCCAGCACCGGAGGCGTAATATTTCTCGCCATTGATGACCCATTCGCCATTCTTCAGAACAGCCTGGGTGCGCACATTGCGGGCGTCGGAGCAGGCGGTCTCCGGCTCGGTCATGGCAAAGGCCGAACGGATCGTGCCCTCGAGCAATGGCTTAAGCCACTGGTCCTTCTGGGCCTTGGTGCCCACCCGCTCGAGCACTTCCATATTGCCCGTATCCGGCGCGGCGCAGTTCATGCACTCGGAAGCCAGCGAGTTCTTGCCGAGCTCGGCGGCGATATAGGCATAGTCGAGGTTCGGCAGGCCTTCGCCGGTTTCGGCGTCCGGCAGGAAGAAGTTCCAGAGGCCCTGATCCTTGGCCTTCTGCTTGACTTCGTCCAGCAGCTCCAGCTGACCCGGCACATAGGAAAAGCGGTCTGCGCGCCCTTCGCCGAGCGCGTGGAACTTCTCGCTCATCGGGTCGACTTCTTCCTTGATGAAGCGCTTCACGTGCTCGTAAAGCGGCACGGTCTTTTCCGACATACGCAGGTCGTTAAGGTCGTCGCGAACGCCCATTGTGCCGATTGTTGCGGTATCCATTTGATGATCCTCCCAGAGATCCGGTGTTAAGAAGGGGCTCTCCGGCCAGCCCTGAAAGCGGCCAGAGAGTTGATTGTTTCACTAGTGAAGTATATCGTCAGGGTCGAGGAATCGCAAGGGGTAGAGATGACGTCCGACACAAAAAGCCCGCGCATCTATTCGCGTCTCCAGATTGCCGCTCAGCTCTACAGGAAGGTGGCTGACCGCCAGCTGGTTGATGCTGTCGGTGTGACGGCGCCGCAGCTTGGCGTTCTGACGCGCGTCGGTTCGGCGCAGGCGCTCAACCAGACGAGTCTCGCGCGCGACCTGCGCCTCAACGACTCGGCAATTACGGCCATGGTGCGCCGTCTCATCGGGCTCGACATGCTGGAAAAGACACGCAGCGAAAGCGACAGCCGCGCCTTCGTCCTGAAACTCACCGCCAAGGGCGAGGAAACCATCGCCCGCGCGCAGGCGCGCCCGATCCCCATAAACCGCCGGATCGAGGATGAATTCGGCGCCGACGCCCTTCGCGAATTCACCGCCAAGCTCAACCGTCTCATCGACCTCTGCGACGAAGAACAGATGGCCGAGGTGGAAGAGTAGGGCGCCACGCTGGACCAGTGGCGCCCGGTAGAGAGGCTAGCGAACAAGATCGAAGCACAAGCGCGGCGGCGAAGGCTCAACCCTCCATCGCCTGCGATGAAGCAGCCCCTCTAGGCCTTCACACTCTCGCGTTCGCTCATGCGGTCATACCAGGCCGACACGTTCTTCAGCTTGCGGTCCAGCGGCTGTCCGATCTGCTCGCCGAACGCCAGGAACGAAAAGAGCATGATGTCCGCCAAGGTGAACCGCTCCCCCGCGATCCATGTCTTGCCGGCCATCTGTTCGTCCAGCCACTGAAGCGAATGCTGGACGCTTTCCTTCAGGCCGGGGGCCGCGTCCGGAAAGCAGGGCATGCGGTCCTTGAACAGGGGCAAGCCTTCGGAATAGCGGAAGGCCCGTGTCATCGGCTCGATCACCTGCAGGTCGCACCAGCGGACCCAGCGGCGGGTCTGGGCGCGCTCTTCCGGGGTCGATCCGATCAGGCGCTCGCCTTCGGCGGTCTCGTCCAGATATTCGCAGATAGCCGTGATTTCTGTGATGAGCGTACCATCCTGCAGGATAAGCGCCGGAAGCTGCCCCGCCGGATTGATCTTCAGATAGGCTTCCTTGCGGTTCTCGCCGCCCATGAGGTCGATTTCCGCCATGTCGACCTCGATGCCGCGCTCGGCGAGAAAGGTTCGAACGACTTGCGGGTTCGGGCCAACGGAATTGTAAAGTTTCATCTTGCGTCTCCTCCACGCATTTTCTGATCTGCGGGCGGAGACTATCGGCGCACTGAAAGGCAGCAAGCCATGACGCAGGGTTCAGCCGGTCTTCGGCTTTTTCCGGGCGGTGCTGCGGCGCGGTTTCGGCTTGCCTTCCTTGGCCGTTCTTGTGTTGAGGCCGCGTCCGCGCCGGCTCATCACGCCATTGACCTCTGCGCCGGTACAGATGGCAAAGGCCGAAAGCCAGAGCCACATGAGCAGGGCGGCGACCGCGCCGAGAGAGCCGAACGTCTCATTATAGTCGGCAAAGGCGCTGAGATAGAAAGAGAAGGCGACAGAGGCGAGCAGCCAGATAATCCCGGCCACCACCGCGCCGGGCAGGATTGGCCGCGCCTTGCTTTCCTGCGAGCGGACCCCGTGCGGGCGGGCTGTTCGCATGAAGGCATAGATACCTAGCAGAAAGATGCCGATCAGGCCAAGCCAGCGAAGGATCCGCAGCAGGGCGTCTACAAAGGCGCCAAGCTTGAGCGCTTCGATGATGGGCGGGACCGCCCCGATGGCGGCCAGCGATATGATCGCAAACACGATGGCACCCGCCGTGAAACCGAGCGCGAGCAGGTTCTGTTCTATGAACCCCCGCCTGGCAGGGCGGTCATAGGTGACCGCGACCGCCAGCAGGAGGGCATTTGCCCCGCGAGACGCTGACCAGAGCGCGATCACGAGCGAGACCAGAGCGCCCCAGGACAGGCCCGTCGACTGGCTATCGGCGATCCGTACCATCTGATTGGTGATCAGCCTGTAGGCCTCGGCCGGCAGGAAGGTCTGCATGATCTCGAAGTATTCGCGAAGGTCTGCAGAACTGGTGAACAGGCCCCAGACCATCAGCGCGCAGGCGACAGCCGGGAAGACGGACAGGAAGGCATAGAAGGCCACCCCGCCTGAAACCAGCGCCACATCGTCCTCGCCCAGACGCCCAGCTGTGCGGGTGACGACATTGACCACGGGATAGCCGAAACGCCTGTATAAAGGCGCACTTCTGACTTTCTGAAGAAGGTCCGAACCAATCATTACGGGATTAACTCCGCCGCCACGCCGCTGTTCCTGTGCCGGGGCGATAGACTTGACGCTCCCGGCTTGAGGTTAAGTATGTCGAAGGAGTCGATAATGGAGCGAAAGACATGCTGAAGACACCCAAAAGCTGGCTGGCCCTGATCCTTTTTCTGCTTGTGCTGATCTTCGCGCTTCAGAACCTGCAGCAGGTGGACGTGAACTTCCTGGGCTTCACCTTCCCGACCCGGCGTATTTTCGTCATGCTCTTCTGCCTGATTGTGGGCTTCATCCTCGGCAAGACGATCCGGCTGAAGCGCAGCTGAGCCGATAGACGCTGCACGCGGGTTTGGCCAAAAGTCTTCCGGTGAGAATTTTCGCAGGTTTTTTCCGCGCCGCTCTGATGGCCTGTCTGTGCACCGCCGGTGCACCGTCCATGCACCGTGCAAATGCCGGCCCGGATGCTGGAAACACGCAACACTCTGCGACTGGAGAATCGGTCGGCGCCCTGCAGGACGTTGAGGCCCTCTGCGATCTGGTGCGCGACCACTATGTCTATCTCGCGCCTCGCGAGCCGGTCTGGGACGCCACCTGCGAGAGCGCCCAAGAGGCGGCCTTGGAAGAGGCGGCGGCAGAGCCTGCCGGCCACCTTGCCTTGCTCGAGACGATGCTGGACCAGCTCTGGGACAATCACGTCTCGCTGGACACCAATTCCGCCACCTCGCCCCGGCTGGTGCCGTCTGGCAGCGACTACTGGCTTGATTTCAAAGATGGAAAAGCGCGCGTCACCGCCGTCAGGCCCGGCTCCGGCGCCGCAGAAGCGGGGTTGAAAGTGGGCGACCGGGTGCTGGCGCTGAACGGCGTCCCGGTTCTCAGCGCCGCCCTGGACCGCATCCGGCATGGCCGCGGCGAAGTAAGTCGGGCCCGTCTTGTCTGGGCCCTCAACGCTCAGGCTGCGGGATATCGCGGCCAGATACGCGGCGTGACGGTCGAAAGTGCCGGGACGGAGAAGGAGCTCATCCTCACCGATCCAGCCCCGCTACAGGCCGATGAACTGGTCAGCTACAAGCGCCTGCCCGGCAATATCGGCTATCTCCGGATCGAGGATTCGCTCGGCGATGAGGCCACTGTCGCCGCCTTCGACGCGGCGCTGGAAGAGCTGAAAGGCGCGCGGGGCTGGATCATCGACCTTCGAAACACGCCCAGCGGCGGCAATACCGATGTGGCAGAGCCCATTCTGGGTCGCTTTATCAGGGGCGTCAGGCCCTATCAGAAAGCCGGGCCACGCTGGGAAGGCGAAGCGGTCCGCCGGGTCGCCTCGCGCGGGCCATGGCGTGTCAGAGGGCGGGTCGCCGTGCTGGCGGGGCGCTGGACGGGCAGTATGGGCGAGGGGCTGGCGGTCGGCTTTGACGGGCTCCGGCGCGCACGTATTTTCGGCTCACCGATGGCGGGGCTGGCGGGCGGTGTCGAGAGTTTCGAACTTCCCGCCAGCGGCTGGTCTGTCCACCTGCCAAGCTATAATCTCTATCATATCAAGGGCATGGAGCGCCACACCTGGCGCCCGGCCCACGCCGTCATCGCCGACAATGGAGACGGGCCAGACCTCGCGCTAAAGGCGGCGCGGGACTGGTTGGCACGCTAGTCGCCCGCATCCCCGTCGCCGTCCCCGGCATCACTGTCAGAGAGCTCCGATGAGCCGCCGGTCGGCTCGTTTCTGGCCGACGCCGCGGACTCTGGCGCAGGGCTGGGGGCAGGTGATGGCTTGCTGTCGCTGAGCTTCGCGCCCTCCTTCAGCATCACGAACTCGCCGGCATTGCGGAAATTGATATCGCGCTGCGGGAACGGGATCTCGATCTCGTATTTGTAGAGCGCGGTGTGCAGGGCCCAGTAATAGTCCGCCTTGACCTTGGCCGGCTTCTTCACAGCTTCCTCAGTCAGCCAGATGACAAGTTCGAAATCGAGGCTGGAGTCTCCAAAACCGACCAGCCAGACCTGCGGTTCGCGGCCCGGAATGCCGCTGAAGGTCCATGGCACTTCGTCAGCGGCCTCAAGCGCGGCCGTCTTCACCAGTTCCTTGTCAGTCCCATAGGCAACGCCGAAGCCGACACGCATGCGCCGTCGTGCATCGCGCAGGGTCCAGTTGATGACCTGCGCCTTGATGAACTCCTCATTGGGGACAAGTATGTCGACATTGTCGTTCGTCGTCACCAGCGTGGAGCGGATGTTGATCTCTTTTACGAGCCCCGTCACCCCGGACTGAAGCTCGATAAAATCTCCAACCTTAACAGAGCGTTCGAACAGGATAATGATGCCGGAAATAAAGTTCGAGAAGATCGACTGAAGGCCAAAACCGATACCGACACCGAGGGCACCGCCAAAGACGGTGAGGGCGGTGAGATTGATGCCGAGCGTCGACATGGCGACGATGATCGCCGCCGCCATGAAGGCGACCTTGAGGACCTGGCCGAGGAGGCCAGCCATGGAGGGGTTCAGCGCCTTGTTGGACTTCAGCTGGGACTGGGCGGCGTCGCCGGCAATCCTGCCCAGCCAGAGCGCGACGATGGCGATGAAGACGCTGGTAATGATCCGCAGCAGGGTCACTTTTACCCCGCCAATTGTGAAGGCAGCGGCATTGAGGGCGTCTGCGACAGGGTCCAGCAGGTGGAGGATATAGAGCGCCGCAATGGTCCAGGAGATCACGGCAATGGCGGTCTGCCAGAAGCCTGGCTGCATGTTGGCGGTGACAAAGCGCACCACGATCCAGGCATTCATCAGGCTTGCCGCAACACGAAGACCTTCATTCGGCAGGCCAACGGACTCAAAGACGGCGGTCGCAATCCAGAGAAGAACGACCGTAAAGGCGGGCCAGATGATCCTGGCAACAGAGTGAGCGAGGCGGGTCAGGACATCGCGCGATTCACGCCCATCCGCCCAGGCGCGCAGGCGTTTGGCGGGATAGCGCGAGGCCACATAGCCAATGGCGAGCGCGGCGAGCACAGCCAGAAGCTGCCAGAGCGACCCCAGCGAGATGAAGTTGTCCTGAAAGGTCTCGACGCCGGTGACTGCGCTCTCGCGGATATCCTCCCAGTCGATATTGGCCTGAACGAAATCCTCAATCGAATCCTCTCCGTCTCCGGCGGGTGTCTCCTGAACCTGAGCGCCAACAGATATCAACGCGTCGGTGACTGGACTGCCAGGAGGGGCCTGCCGGGCGAGGAAAGAAAGAAGTGTTGTCAAAGCCATTTGAGTTTCCGGAAGATGAGGAACTGAAAGCCCATCAGGACACCGAGCGCACCGCAGGTGATCCAGAAGGCGTTGGAGGAACCGACGCCGGGCATACCGCCCACATTGATCCCGAGAAGGCCTGTCAGGAAGCCGAGAGGCAGGAAGATGGCCGCCACGATGGACAGCATATACATGGTCTGGTTCATCTTCGCCTGGGCCCGGTTATTGAGATCATCCTGAAGGACGATCGCACTTTCCTTTGAAACATCAAGGTCGTCGAGGTAACGTCTCAACCGTTCGCCGACCTCGCGGATATCGGTCATGTTTTCTTCCGATAGCCAGTGCGGCGGTGATTTCTGGATGGCCAGCATCGCTTCATGCTGGGGCGACATGTACCGTTTGAGCGCCAGACAATTGCGCCGGATCGAGGCGATTTCCGACAGCAGCTCATCGATCTCCGTGTCCTCATCTTCCTCCATTTCGTCGATCCGGTCATTCATGTCGACGATGGAATAATTCATCTTGGCGACGAGCTGTTCGGCCAGTGCCGTGAAGAGATCGCCCGCCGTGCAGGGGCCGCGGCCCGCTTGCAGCTCCTTGTAGATATCGCGCGGCGTCTGGAGCCGCCGGCGGCGCAAGGTGATCAACCGGTTGCCGTCGCACCAGACCTGCATGGCGATCATGTCCTCAGGCTCTGCGCCGGGATTGAAATTGATGCCGCGCAGAACGGTGATGAGGCTCTCTTCCTCGCGGAAGGCGCGCGGGCGGGTCTCATTGGATAGCAGCAGTTCTGCCGTGCCTTCGCAGAGGTCCAGATAATCGATCAGCCAGTCGTCGAGATCCTCATACATCCGGTCCAGGTGAAGCCAGAGAGTTTCGCCCGGCCGGGTGGGGGACCAGTCCCTTGCCGTCTGCCAGTCTACGTCCTGGCAGCTGCCCTCTCCATTGAGGATGCAGCCGAACAGGAGCGGGCCATCAGGCGCCGGCTCTGGCATTTCCCGCGATCTGGACGAAACGGAATTGTCATTCATTGTCAGGACTGTACGTCCGGCGGTCGCCAAGGCAAGTTATTCAGCCTTAAAACAGGGCGTCAGCCGAGCGCTGCCCTGATCGCCTCGTGCAGGTCGCTTTCGTCGTAGGGCTTCTTGAGAACCGGCACATTCGGGAATTTCGAAGAGAGCGCGCTGGAATCGCCATAGCCGGTCGCGAACACAAAAGGCGTTCCCCGGTCGCGCAGCTCCATCGCGACGGGCTCACTCGTCTCATTGCCGAGATTTACATCGAGCAGCGCCATCTGGAAGTCCGACTTCTCCAGCGCAACTTTTGCCTCGCGTACCGAACCGCAGACCGACACCGCCTCTGCCCCAGCGTCCCTGAGCAGGTCTTCGGCATCGAGCGCGATGATCATATTGTCCTCAACCAGCAGGACATGGCCCGCAAGACCGCTGACGCCTGCCGGCTTTGCGCGTGCGGCCGGGGTGGACGCGTTCGCTTCTGCAGATTCGGTAAATTTGGAGACATGTCTGGCAGGGATGATGAAGTCTGCCTCAAGGCCCGTCAGTTCATAACGGATGTCCGCCGTGCCGCTCAGCTCATGAGGGATGGAGCGGGTAATGATGGTCGTCCCGAAACCCTGGCGGGTCGGGGCCTGGACGGCGGGGCCGCCAGCCTCGCGCCATGTCAGAACAAGCTCGCCGGTCTCGCTGGGCTGCGTGCCAATCGTAATTTCGCCTTCGGAGTCCGCGAGGGCGCCGTATTTCGCTGAATTGGTGGTCAGCTCATGCAGGACCAGCGACAGCGTGCTGAAGGCGTTCGGCATGAGGCAGGCGTCCGGCCCCTCGAGCTTCACACGCGCGGCCTTAGGACCGAGATAGGCCTCGGTCTCGGTGCGTACCAGACCGTGCAGGGACGCCGGGGCCCAGTTGTCGGCCGTCAGCTGGTCGTGCGCGCGGGCGAGGGCCTGGACGCGGCCGCCAATAATTTCGCTGAGGTCCTCAATGGAGGTGGCCTCGCGCGCACTCTGGCCGACCAGCCCGCGGATCAGGTTCAATATGTTGCGGACCCGGTGGTTAAGCTCTGCGATCAGCAATTCCTGACGCTCATTCGCGCGCAGACGTTCCTGATGCGCCTCATCCGACATGCGCAGGACAACTTCCAGCAATGTGACGCGGAGCTGTTCGGCCGCGGCGATCTCTGCCGGCTTCCAGGGCATGGACTGCCCGTCGACAGTTTGCTGCCAGGTCTCGAAACTCTTGCGCGGGGTCAGGCGCGCCCCATTCGGGCCAAGAGTGACGGGCTTTTCGGGATTACCCGCCCAGTTCACCTTGTGGGTAAATTCCTGGCGGAAGAGGACGACATAGTCGCGCGGGCGCCGGGACACGGGCACGGCGAGGAGGCCGGCTGCGCGGTCCACATAGTCCTTTGCGGGCGGGTGGGCTTCGCCCAGCGCATCGGTGGCATAGACCCGGCTGCCGGCAGTCGTGTTGAGGAAGCGGACAATGCCCATGAATTCCTCACGGGTCGGTGTGCGCCCCAGCGAGACGAAGTCGCCATCCACCCAGGCGGCCACGCCGTCATTGGGGATGACGGAGCTCAGGGCTTCGGCGATGGTCGAGAAATGGTCGCGGACGCTCTGGCCACCGGCGAGCTGGGACATGAGCTGATCGTGAAGGACCTGCGTGCGCCGGCTGTGTTCACTGGCCTCGTCAGCCAGCAACTGGCCCAGCACGAAGCTGAACATCTGGGCAAAGAGCTCTGCCGCCGAGCGGATTTCATAGGGCAGGACCCGCGGCTCATAATGGTGGCAGGCAAAGAGGCCCCAGAGGTTGTCGCGGTGCAGGATCGAGACGGACAGGGACGCATCCACGCCCATATTCTTCAGATATTCGATATGGATCGGGGAGACCGCGCGCAGTCCGCTCATGGAGAGGTCGAGCGGCTGGCCTTCGGGGCCGCGCTCAGGGATGATCGGGGAAACGGTTTCGTTCACATTCGAGATGATGCGCAACAGGTTGCGCCGGTAAAGTTCGCGGGCCTGCTGCGGGATGTCGGTCGCCGGATAGCGAAGGCCAAGAAATGAATCGATATTCGGGCTCACGGCCTCGGCGATGACCTCGCCGGACTGGTCTGCGCCAAAGCGATAGACCATGACCCGGTCGAACCCTGTCAGCGCCTTCATCTGGCGCGCGGCGATCTTGCAGAGCTCCGGCACGCTGCGCGCCTTGCGCACCCGGTCGATCATCGGGCGCACATAGGAGGTGTAGTCGGAGAGGTTCGAGGCGCGTTGCGGTTCGACCTCGATGATGACCGACTGGCCGGAGATGTGAACGGCGGCATTGAACCGTTCCTGCGAGCCGGGAAGGAGGTTTAGACCGAACAGGCGCTCAACGGCGTCGTCTCCATCGAGACGCTGGATCCGGGCGCGGATATCGTTGAGCGCCTCTGCCGTGATGACATTGCCGAGCGGTTCGCCGATGAGGGATTCAGGGTCCAGCGACAGGAGGTCGGCCACGTTCAGGGAGACGTGCTGGACCAGCCAGTCTGAATTGACGGCAATCAGGCAGCCGAATTGCTGCACATGTCCGAGAATGTGGATGGGTTCGCGGTCACAATTCGTCAGGTCGATTTTCGTGTCCGGTGACACGTTAGGGGTCGTCATACGGGGGTACTTGCCTTCTGAACTGTGCGATGCGCCGCTTCGAACCATGTGAAAGCCGTTCTGGCCGACGCAATAATCTCTTTTTCCTCGTCCGCCCGTCCTGTCCATACTTTCAAGGTGTTGCTGACCGATTTCCACATATCCTCACTCTGCGGGCAGGTGAAATAGCGGGTGGCGGCGGCAACAACGGGGTCAGTAGAGGCCCGAATCTCAGCCAGCAATATGCGCGCGCCAAGGCGGGAGCCTGCAATTACATAGATCAAGCCAAGTGGATGAATCCTGGTGTCATCGGCATCGATCTGGCAGGCCACCGAAGGGCGCGCATCCAGCGCGGCGAGATCCTGCTCGATTGCGGTGATCATGGTGACCAGCGTGTGCGCATGCGGGGAGGCAGGGTCTGGCAGGGCTGCGAGCGTGCGCCGCAAGGCAATCGAATGGGCCTGTAAAGTGGTGGCGAGACCTTCGCGGGTGGACAGGTCATGCTGACCGAAGAGGGCATCGACGGACTCGTGGGCATCACGGGTTTCCTCGCGAAGACGAAGTCTCAAAGTCGACATTGGCCCAGCAGTCCCTCTCGCTCTCGGTCGCAGAACACCGGCATGTAATCGACAGCCAAAAGCGTCACAAGTGAAAGGTGTGCGATACCGAAGCTATGAAATCCTCCGGTGTGTGGACTTGTTCCATGTAAGACTGAGATCGACCGTATGTTTTGCATCGCGGGCCATTTTGCTCTAGAGCGCGCGCTTTGAATTCTGGACCGTGGAACAAGGCGGCAAGGCAATGGCGATAAGACATTTCCTCGATATCTGGCAGATGGAAGCTGGCGAGCTGCGTGCGATGCTGGACGAAGCCCATGCAATGAAGGCGGCCCGCCGGGGCTGGCCCAAGGGCCGCGTCGACGAGGGCGCGCCGCTGGACGGGCATATCCTTGCGATGATTTTCGAGAAATCGTCGACCCGCACCCGGACCAGTTTCGATGTCGGTATCCGCCAGCTTGGCGGCAGTTCAATCGTGCTCAACTCCGGCGACATGCAGCTTGGGCGCGGCGAAAGCATTGGCGACACGGCCCGCGTACTCTCGCGCTATGTCGACATGGTGATGATCCGCGCCAACGATCATGGCGATGTCGAGGATTTCGCCGATGCCGCCGGCGTGCCTGTCATTAACGGCCTTACCGACCGCTCGCATCCCTGCCAGATCATGGCGGACCTGATGACGCTTGAGGAAAACGGGCTGGATCTGAAGGGCGCGCGTCTTGCCTGGGTCGGCGATGGCAACAATGTCTGCTCGAGCTTTATCCATGCCGCGCCGAAATTCGGCTTCACCCTGGCTGTGGGCACGCCCGACCGCTATGCGCCCGATGATGACGATATCGATCTCGCGCGCGAGCTGCAGGGCAAGGTGGAGCTCTACAGCACCGCCGAAGATGCCGTGGCCGGCGCCGATGTCGTGATTGCCGACACATTCGTGTCCATGGGCGACATTGATGCCGATGAACGGCTGGAAGAGCTGGAGCCCTTCGCGGTCACCGAAGAGCTGATGGACCTTGCCCAGCCCGGCGCGAAGTTCCTGCACTGCCTGCCCGCCCATCGCGGCGAGGAAGTCGACAGCGAGGTGATCGACGGGCCGAACTCGCTCGTCTTCGACGAGGCCGAGAACCGCCTCCACGCCCAGAAGGCCATCATGCGCTGGTGCCTGGATAAATAGGCGGCTGGGGCGGTTGCCCGCAGAAAACCCTCTTCTATCCTGAAATCGCCGTAAAAATTCCTCTAGCGCGCCTTTCTGCCTTGTGCATATCGTCTGGCACCCAAGGGGAGGACGTATCTCATGCGCAATCTGATTTCAGCGGCAGCACTTCTTTCAATCGCGGCGCCAGCTCTGGCCCAGGAAGCCGGCGGCTTCTCGCAGCCCTACTGGATCGACAAGCCGGTCATCGAGGCGCTGGGACGCGCCGACCTTCAGGTGAAGCCGAACCGGACCAGTTTTTCGGTGACCTACAAGAATACAGCCGATACGGCGGCCGCCGCCACCCGGCAGGCTTCCGAGCGCGCAAAGGCGGCGCATGAGGCGATGACGGGCGTCGCGGGCGAGGATCTGACCGTGACGAGCAATGTCACCGTCAACCCGGTCTACAATCAGGTCCGCGACGATGAGGGCAACCTCACCACCGACTATTCGGCCGACAATATCCGCGCTTATGAGGTGGCCGTGACGCTGAATGTCGGCGTTGAGGATATCTCGAAGGCGAGCCGGACGCGGGCCGCAGCGCTGGCACTCGGGCCGGAAGGGTCAAGCTATTTCAATAACAGCCTTGAGCGCGATACCGAGATCCTGCAGGCGGCCTACCGCGCCGCGATCACCGATGCCCGCCAGCGCGCGCAGATGATCGCGCAGGCAGCCGGCGTTTCGCTCGGCAAGCTGCTTGTCGTTCAGGAGGGCAGTGGCCCCTGCCTTGGCGAATGGACGGACGGGACGGGCTATTCCGGCTATTCGATGGCGCCGCCGCCGCCTCCGCCACCACCCCCGCCGCCGGCCCCGTCCGGCCCGGGCGCGATGACGGTCAGCCAGGAGGATATGGACGCCCTCGACCTGCCCAACACGCCGGACACAACGTCGGTGCGCGGCGCCGCCTGTCTGGTCTATGAGATCAGGCAGTAGGGGCCCTGCAAACAGGCAGGTGACGCGGCGTCTGCAATGACAGCCAGGCTGCGTCATGGTAGTTCTCCTGTCAGTTGAGAGGCTGCGCCAAAGCAGCCCCGCGAACAGGAGGAAGACCCCATGAAAGCTGCCGTACTGCGTGAGCCGAACAAGCCGTTGTCGATTGAGGAGGTTTCGATCTCCAAGCCGGGGCCTCGGGAGGTGCTGGTGCGGCTGAAGGCGGTCGGGGTGTGCCATTCAGACGTGCACTTCTGGGATGGCGCCTTTCCGCATGAGCTGCCGACAATTCTTGGCCATGAGAGCGCGGGTGTCGTCGAGCAGGTGGGCAGCATGGTGTCGGCGGTGAAGCCGGGCGATCATGTGGTGTCGATCCTCTCGCCCTTCTGCGGGACGTGCGAGTTCTGCCTGACCGGGCATATGTCGGTCTGCCACACGGTGAACGCACCGCTTTTCCGGCGCGCCGATGATGACGCGCCGCGGCTTTATGCGGGTAAGGAAAAGCTCAACCAGTTCCTCAACCTCTCTTCTTTCGCGGAGCAGATCCTGGTGCATGAGAATACGCTCTGCGCCATCGACCCGGAGATGCCGATGGACCGGGCAGCATTGATCGGCTGCGGGGTCATTACCGGTGTCGGGTCGGTGTTTCATGCCGCGCAGGTGGAGCCCGGATCGACCGTGGCCGTGGTCGGCTGCGGCGGGGTTGGCCTGTCGGCGATCAATGGCGCGGCGATTGCCGGGGCCTCTCGGATCATTGCGGTCGATCTGTCCGATGACAAGCTAAAGATCGCAAAGACGTTCGGGGCGACCGACTTCGTCAATCCGAAGAATGGCGATCCGATCGAGCAGGTCAAAGAGCTGACCGGCGGCGGCGTGCATTATTCGTTCGAGTGTATCGGCCTCAAGCAGACGGCCGAGCAATCCTACATGATGCTGCGCCCGCGCGGCGTCTCGACGATTATCGGCATGATCCCGCCGGGCGTGAACATCGAAGTGCCTGGCATCGAGCTTCTGGTGACCGAGAAGCGCCTTCAGGGCGCGGTCATGGGCTCGAACCGGTTCCGGGTCGACTTTCCGCGCCTGATCGAGCTCTACAAGCAGGGCCGGCTGCACCTCGATGATCTTGTCTCCGACCGGATCGGTCTCGACGGGATCACCGGGGCGCTGCAGAACCTCAAGGAAAACAAGGGCACGGTGGCGCGGCAGGTCGTGGTGTTCGACTAGTCCTGCTTGCTGGCGCGACGCGAGCGGATATTGGCGCGCACGAATGAGGATTGCGAGCGTTCCTCCGGCTCCATCAGCAAAGCCGGGTCGGGCATTTCGAGCGCCGCGTCGAGCGTGCGCTTGGTGACACGCAGATCGTCTAGCAGAGGCCGGAGCGCTGTCTAATGGCGGCGCCGGGGCAAGGCGTCAGAAGCTCTTGCTGATCCAGATACGGATATCCTGATCCGGCGCGGTGTCTGTCACGCCGAAGAGGGTGCCAATGGTCCAGCCATAGCCGTTGGGCAGGGGGCCGCTCAAAGTGGGGCCAATTTCCTGGACATGGTTCCTGCCGCCGAAATCGTCACTGCTGCCGAGATTGGCAAAGCTGAGAAGGGAGAGGTCGTAGCCACCGCCCGCCTTCCAGATCAGGCTGGAGCGAACCTCGAAGTCGATGGCGTCGTCCGCTGCGTCGCCAAACTGACGGGTGGCGATGAACTGGGCGCGGGCGCGGAGCCTGCCTGTCAGCTGCCACTGGTTCAGCCAGTTGAAACCAAGCCGTTCCGGGTCAGGCCCATTTGACAGGCGCGCATCGAAGCGGATGCCGGTTTTCCAGAAGGGTGCGTTTTCGGGCGAAAGCTCTATCAGGTATTCTGCGTTGAGATTGTCAAAGCGCAGATCCCTGCTGGGGCCGTCATCGAAATTGGCGAAGACCTTGATGGCGCGGCGCCCGTTCAGCGAGAAGCCATAGTCAAAGCGGTGCGCGAAGCTGTCTGCTGCGCCATCTTCACCGGGCCGCCAGCCTAACCGGTATTCCACTTCGCGCTCATTGGCACTGACGGCCGGGCCCGACACTGAGGAGGTATTTTGCGCCTCTGCCAGCCCGCACCCGAAGAGGGTGATCAGGACGATCGCAATCAGGATGCGGGTGTGAGCGCGAAGGGCGGCATTCATGGACAGGGTCTCAGGCTGGATAGGCGATCCACGCGCGGTGGAGCAGGGCGGTCCTGTGTCAGGTATCGAAACCTCACGGGTTTTAAAAGCGCCCGATTGGGCCAGGTGGCCAGCCAGCCGGTCAGCTGTGCCAAAAATCCGGTCACACCTTCAAAAAAACTTCGGCTCTCTCTTTCCAGTGCTGGCCTTGCGGTTCGCCGTCATGCTGGTTTCGGGCCGGTAGAGAGGGCCCTGATGACTAGACCACAATCGAGACGTGACTTTATCTGGAATTTCTCCCGGGTGATGGGGGTTGCCGGGGCCTATACTGCGATGGAGGCGCTGGGGCTTGTCGCCGAAGCCGGGCCATATGCCGGGCCGCCGGAGGTGGGCAACATGCTGGGCGCCGGCCGCCGCGTGGTTATCCTCGGTGCCGGGATTTCAGGGCTTGTGGCGGCCCATGAGCTCAAGAAGGCGGGCTATACGGTAACGGTGCTGGAGGCGCGTCAGCGGCCCGGCGGGCGCGTCTGGACGGTGCGGGGCGGCAGCGTGCTCGAGCATGACCATCTGCCGCCGCAACGCTGCCAGTTCGGGGCCGGGCAGTATTTCAACGCCGGCGCTGCGCGGATCCCGTCTGTCCATACAAGTGTGCTCGACTATTGCCGGTATCTCGGTGTGAAGCTGGAGACGCATGTCAATGAAAGCGGGGCGTCGAAATTCGTCAATGCGAAGCTGCGTAACGGCCAGCCCATCGATCACCGGCGGGTGGTCAACGATATCCGCGGCGGGGTGAGCGAGCTGCTCTCCAAGGCCACCAATCGCGGGGCGCTCGACGCTGAACTGACGGCGGATGACAAGACGCGGCTTCTCGATTTCCTGTCGGTCTATGGCGCGCTGGGCGAAGGCAAGGTCTATGAAGGCAGCGACCGGAGCGGCTATCAGCTGGAGCCGACCGTTCTCAATGCGGGCTCGAAACCGCGCGAGGCGATTCCGATGAAAGAGCTCATCGCTGACGGGTCCATTGCCAGAAACCTCGTCTTCAGCGAAGGGCTGCTGCAGCAGGCGACGATGATGCAGCCGGTAGGCGGCATGGACGCCATTCCCTACGCCTTTGCCGCCAAGCTGCGGCGCGAAATCATGTATGGGGTTCGGGTCAGCTATCTTGGGCGCACTGAGCAGGGTGTGCGTGTGCTCTATGACAACAAGGATGGTACGGCCGGATCAATCGAAGCCGATTACTGTATCTGTACCCTGCCATTCTCGGTTCTGCAGAAGCTCGATACGGGGCTTTCCGCCCCGGTGAAGGCAGGGGTCAACGCCTTCAAATACGCCTCAGCCGGCAAGGTGGCCTGGGAGTCACGCCGCTTCTGGGAGAATGAGGAACATATTTATGGCGGGATCTCCTTCGTCGACACCGATTCCAACATGGCCTGGTATCCGAGCAATGATTTCCAGGCGCGCGATGGCGTCCTGATCGGCACCTATAACTTTGCCGATCAGGCAGAGCGGTTTGCCGCGATGAGCTGGGACAAGCAATTCTCGACATCGCGCGCGTCGGTCGACCAGATCCATCCTGGCAAGGCCGTACAGTTGCGCCATCCTGTCGGTATCAACTGGATGCATGTTCCCTATTCGATGGGGGCATGGGCCAGTGAAAGTGAAAACGACCACCCATCTGCCTCGGCGGTGGACGCTGTCCTTGAGGGGGACGGGCCCATCGTTTTTGCTGGCCAGCATCTGAGCCCCATCGGGGCCTGGATGGAAGCGGCGATAAGATCATCCCACTATGCTGTTGCGCAAATCCATGACCGCACGCGCGCCAATTAAAGGACTTCCCATGAAACGACGCATCACAACCGATCTTGCTATCATCGCTCTGGCAGGCGGCCTGCTTGCCGCCTGCAACGCGCCGGCCTCGGACACAGGCGGCGGCGAAGCCAGCAGCGGGGGGGGCGGTTCGATCAACCGGATCGCCATACCGGGATCGGATTTTCCAATCTCCATGGCGGTCGAGACGTCCGGCAATGTCGAGACCCTCTATGTGAGCGGGATCGTGCCGCAAGTGGTCGATCCGGAGGCAGACCCCAATAGCCGCGAAGCCTATGGCGATACCAAACGCCAGACCGAAACGGTGCTGGAAGAGATGCGGGCGCGGATGGAGGATGCGGGCTGGTCGCTGGGCGATATCGTCATGATGCGTGTCTATCTGGTGGGCGATGAGGCGACCGATGGCCGGCTCGATTTTGCGGGCTTCATGGAAGGCTATTCACAATTCTTCGGCACGCCGGAGCAGCCCAACAAGCCGGCGCGGGCCGTGGCTCAGGTGGCCGGCCTTATCCGTCCAGGCTGGCGGGTGGAGATCGAGGCGCAGGCGGCGCGT
>NVWP01000076.1 GCA_002733705.1 Henriciella sp.
GGATCAGGTCGAAGCCCTGCAGGCCCGCCTCGACCGGGCGGAAACCACGACAAATCAGGCGCTCGACAAGGTCGACCAGACATTTGCCGCGCTCAGTTCGCGCGTTAGCGATCTGGCCGAAAAGGCGCTCCCCGATACGGCGACGATGCTGCGTGAGCAGTTTGAATCCCGGTTCCGTGGACTTTCGGCGGAGCTTCGAAGCTCCATCGAGACCACCCGCAAGGAGCTTGCCCAGGAGATCGAGCAGGCGGCTGGCAAGTCGGCGCGCCATGAACAGGTCGACGCTGTCAGAAATGCGGTGCGTGATCTGTCTGACGCTGTTGAGCGCCGCGATTCCAACACGCAGGCTTCGCTCGGTACCCTCCGGCAGGATATGGACTCTGCCGGCAAGTCATCGCGCGCGGCGCTTGATGAACTGTCACGGCGGGTGGAGACAAACTGGACAGCCTCCCAGGCTGCTCTCGACACGCTGCGCCAGCGTTTCGATTCCAAGGATGGGGTGTCGGCCAAGACGCTGGACGAGCTGCGCGCGCGCATGGATGAACGCCATGACAAGGCCGATAGCGAGCTGAAAAGTCTCCGCGACAAGGTCGAGAACGTTGCAGCCGATGCGATTTCCCCGGCGACCGTGGACACCATACAGAAGGCCGTCGGTGCCATTCGCCAGCGGCTGGCCACTTCGGAAAAGACCTCGACTGAGACGCTTCAGAAGCTCTCCGAACGCATCACGCAGATGTCAGGGCTCCTCGAAAATCAGGAGGAGAGCCCGCAGCTGGAGGCGGTTCGCGCCGAGATGAAACGTCTCGCCGATCATTTCGAGACGCGGATCGACGAAAGTGAAAAGCGCAGCGCCGGGGCCATAGAGCAGGTCGGTGAGCAGGTCTCCAGTGTCGCCCAGCGCCTTCAGGCCCGCCAGGACCGGTCTTTCCGTGAGCTTGAGGAAACGCTGGAAACCGAACGCAAGGTCCAGCACAAGCGCCTCTCCGACGCGCTCAACGGCGTTTCCGACCGGATCGAGGAGATGCAGGAACGCTCCAGCACCTCCATTTCGCCAGTCCAGAAAGCAATTGCTTCGCTCGCCAGCCGGCTGGAAGCGCTGGAAAGCGACGATGAGGAGCCGCATTCTCGCAGGGCCGATGCCGGCTCAACTGGCACCGAAGACAATGCCTATGACGACTTCCTGACTGAAGAGGCGCCTCAGCCGGCCCGTCAGCGCGAGACGCGCCGTGGCAAACCGGCCGCGGCTTTCGAGGCCGGTCTCCCCTTCCTCGACGAGTTGGACGAGGACCCGCCTGTCCATGCAGGCAGTGCCTACGAATATGAGGCAGACCTGCCAGAAGAGGAGGAGATCGCCGATCCGTTCGCCGATTTCTCCGATTTCGACGAGCGCGATACGAAGCCGGAAGAGGATGTCTTTGAGGAGACCCGCCCACGCGCCGACAATTCCTGGGGGCTGAGCGAAGCTGAGGCTAAGGAGGCTGCCCCCCGCAAGCGAGAGCAGCCGGCCGGCAAGGAGGACTATCTCAGCCGCGCCCGGCTTGCTGCGCTGGAGGCTTCTGAAGCCCCTCCGCAAAAGGCGCAGAAGAAAGGCAAGGCGAGACCCGCCAAGGCAAGCGCCAAGCCCAGGAAATCGAGCCGGCTTCCGCTGCTGGCAGCTGCCTCTGTGATCGCTATCGCGGCCGCGGCTGGCGCCGTTATTTTCCTGCGCGGCATGCAGGAAGAAGGGCCGCAACGCGATGTCCAGACACGTGACACGCTGAGCATGGCGGCGGCCGGTACGGACGCCTCGGCTGAAGCCGGCGAGACCGCGGTCGATACAGCCCCCGAACCAGATGACGCGTCGCGCGCCGAGAGCGTCAATTCCGTCCAGGCTCCCGGAGACGATTCCGATCTCGAACAGGACCTCTTCGCAGAGGAGGAGCCGGCTTCAGAAAGCGGCGAGGGCGAAGTCAGCCTCGCTGGTGTGTCTGATCCCTCCGTCGCCGACGCTGGAGTGACAGGCGAGGCCAGCACGTCCGAGCCTGCCGAGCAGCCCGCGCCTGAACAGGCGCTCGCGGCGCTTTCCCCCATCCCCGAGGCGCAGAGCGTAGAATCTGCCGCCATCGCGGGTGACCCGGTGGCCCAGTATCTTGTCGGTCAGGAACGTCTTGATGCGGGCGACTACACATCCGGTCCCAGCATGATCCGCCGCGCCGCAGAACAGGGCCAGCCCGCCGCCCAGTACCGGCTCGCCAAACTTCATGAGTCCGGCCTCGGTGTGCCGCGTGATCTTCAGATGGCACGCGAGTGGACCGAACGTGCCGCCAATGGCGGCAATGTGAAAGCCATGCATGACCTCGCCGTCTATTATGCTGAGGGCGAAGGCGGGCCGCAGAGCTATGCGGGCGCGGCCGAATGGTTCCGCAAGGCGGCCGACTATGGCCTGACCGACAGCCAGTATAATCTGGCCGTTCTCTATGAGGCGGGCCTTGGTATTTCCGAGGACGCCTCACAGGCGCTTTACTGGTATGCGGTTGCCGCCCAGCAGGGCGATAGCGGCGCCCCGGCAAAGGTCGAGGAACTCTCCGGCGTTGTCGGCCCGCAGGAAGCGGCCACCGTGCGCGCCCGGGCCGAGGGCTGGTCAGCGGCCCGTCCGGACCGCGCCGCCAATGGCATCTTCCCCCGCCAGTCCTGGCAGGGCGAAGCGTCCACCGAGCAGATCGCCAGCGTCCAGAAGACGCTCACAGCCCTCGGTCATGAGCCGGGGCCGGCCGATGGTCTCATGGGCGCGGCGACTGTGGCGGCCATCCGCAACTATCAGCGCGAGAACGGCCTGGAAGAGTCAGGTAATGTAACGCCGCAGCTGATCGAGAGCCTGAACGCCCGCATCCGCGTGGCAAAGAGCTAGCGTCTATTCAAAGGCCGCCCGGGCGCCATGACGCGCGCGGCGCCACAGAATATAGCCACCCGCCAGAAGGCTCGCCCCGCTCAGCCAGTGCATGCCGGTGAGATACCAGTTATTGAGCGCGACACCGGCGAGCCCCCAGGCGAGGGCCGCAAAGAACAGGACACTCGCGCTGACCCGGCTCGCAAAGAGCCAGGCGAGCAGGCCGGCACTGACCAGCGCCATCCAGAGCGAGATCCAGACATCATCGCTCGGGCCCAGACCCGACAGACCGCGCCATGTCGCGGGCACCGAGATAGACACGGCCACAGCAATCCAGCCGGACCACAACCCTGTCAGCACGCAGGCATTGGCCCGCCGCCACGTCCCGTCAAACCCGCCCATGCGATGAAGCCGCCGCGCGCCGGTCCAGGCAAAGGCGAGGATTGGCCAGAGCAGAAGGAAATCGAGAAGTTGGTTGCCTACAAGCTGCGCGCTCAGCATCCAGGCAATATTGCCCACGCCTGCCAGAAGAAGGGCGCCGCCAAGCCGGCGCTCCAGATAGCTGGGCTTGAGCACCGCCAGAAGGGCGAAGATGAAGTAGGCGAGGAAGATCACGCTCCAGATGGAGAAAAAGGGTCCCGGTGGCAGTTCCGGCGGACGTCCCCCGCTAGTCGCCCGGCTCCCGATACTCTCGCCCAGCCCAAGAACGGGCAGCAAAGGCACCAGAAATTGCGCCAGAGAGATAATGAGAAGGCCAACTGCGAGCCTGCGGGTCATGCCGGTGAGCTTTTTCCGAAGAGCGGGTCGGCTGGCAACATCTTTTCCAGCGTCTCCAGCCTGTCGGCCTCGGCGCTGGGCTTGTCCCAGCGGATCCGGTTCACGCGCGGAAACCGCATGGCGAGGCCGGATTTGTGGCGCGGGCTGCGCTGTAGTCCTTCGAATGCAACTTCCAGCACCAGCCCCTTCTCCTTGTTTGCCGTTACAGCCCTGACAGGCCCGAAACGGTCGACCGTGTTCTCGCGCACGAATTTGTCGAGTTGTTTCAGCTCCTCATCGGTAAAGCCGAAATAGGCCTTGCCCACCGGGGTCAGTTCATCCTCGCCATCTTCACCTTCGCGCCAGACGCCAAAGGTGAAATCGGAATGGAAGCTGGAGCGCCGGCCATGGCCGCGCTGCGCATACATCATCACCGCATCCACCAGAAACGGGTCCCGCTTCCATTTCCACCAGGGGCCTGTCGGCCGTCCGGCCTCATACACGCTGTCCCAGCGTTTCAGCATCAGGCCTTCGATCTCCGGGGCAGGCGGATCGTTCCGGGCCGCTTCCAGCGCGTCGAGACTGGTCACAGGCACGAGCGGCGAAAGATCGATGCGGTCGCTGCCCGTGCGTTCGACAAAGGTCTCCAGCCGTTTGCGCCGCTCTGAAAAAGGAAGCGTGCGCAGATCCTCGCCCCCCTCGACCAGTATGTCATAGGCGCGGATCATGGCCGGGCGCGCCTCCATCTGCTTCCTGGTTACCGTCTTGCGGTTGAGGCGCTGCTGCAGCTCATTGAAGGGCGCGACCTCGCCATTCGGCGCACGGATGAGAAGTTCGCCGTCGATTGCGGCTTCAAAATCCATCGCCGCCAGCACATCGGGAAACGTGTGTGAGATGTCGTCGCCGGTCCGCGTATAGATGCGCCGCACGCCGCGCTCCGAAACAGCCTGCACGCGAATGCCGTCATACTTCCATTCGGCGGCAAATATGGACGGGTCGATCATCGCCGGGTCGATGGCGTCAGGGTCGTCGCGCTTGTCCTTGGTGACCAGTGGATGGGCCAGCATGACGGGCCGGAACGGCGCCTTGATATCGGGCGATGGCTTTTCTGCGTCCCCGTCCAGCCAGGCGAACAGGCTCTCATTGGGCGGGGCGAGACCATGCCAGATCTCCTCGATCTCGGCCGGCTCAACGCCGCCCATTTCGGCCAGCGCCACCTTGGTCAGCCGCGCCGACACGCCGATCCGCAGCCCGCCCGTCACCATCTTGATCAGCGCCCAGCGTTGCGGCGGCTCCAGCATGTCGAGCCAGCCAGCGACCAGCCGCTCACCTTCTGGCCTTGTCGCGCCCAGCAGCGCCTCGATCACATCCTCCATCGGCGGAATACGGTTCGCCCCGCGCCGGCTGGGCCAGATCAGGCTGACGGTCTCTGCAAGGTCGCCGACATAGTCATAGGACATCCGAAACAACTCAGGATCGACCCGGTCCTCGGCCAGCCGCCGGATCGACCCGCCTTTGACGCCCGGTATGTCCAGCTCTCCGGTCAGCACAGCCAGCGTCCAGCCGCGCGCCGGGTCAGGCGTCTGGCGAAAATAATTCACCATCAGCTCGACCTTGGTATTGCGCGAAGCCGTCAAGATCAGCCGTTCTAGAAGGTCGGAAAAAGCCTGCATCAATCGATGCTCTCATCCTCATAGCCAACCAGACGCAAGGGCCGCGCCTTACGCCCTTCCAGTTCTGCCCAGCGCACCAGCGCATCCTCACGCCCATGCGTGATCCATAGCTCTTCGGGGTTCACCTCGCGCACAGTGTCAGTCAGCTCGTCCCAGTCGGCATGGTCGGAAATGATCAGCGGCAGCTCGACGCCGGACTGTTTTGCGCGCTGGCGCACACTCATCCAGCCGGACGCGAAACAGGGCAGGGGGTCTGGAAAGCGCCTTCCCCATTTGTCATGGAATGAGGACGGCGGGCCGAGCACGATCTTGCCGCGGAACCGCTCCTGCGCGCCGCGTTCCTTGGTGTCCAGCGTGGCCGTTTCCAGCGGCCCCAGTGCGACCCCATGATCCTCGTAAAGCTGGCAGAGCTTTTCGAGGGCCCCATGGATATACAGCGTCTCATTGTACCCCGCTTCCCGCAGCAGCTTGATCACGCGCTGCGCCTTGCCGAGGGCATAGACCCCGACAAGATGGGTGCGGTCCGGGAACAGGGCGACGCTGTCCAGAAGCTTGCGGATCTCCCCATCAGTGTCGGGGTGCTTGAAGACCGGCAGGCCGAATGTCGCCTCTGAGATAAAGACGTGGGTATCGGGAACTGGCTCGAACTGGCGGCAGGTCGGATCGCGCCGACGTTTATAGTCGCCGGTGCACACCATGCGCAGGCCTTTCCACTCGACCACGACCTGCGCGGAGCCAAGCACATGGCCGGCCGGCGACATCCAGACGGTGACGCCATTGATCTCGACCGTCTCACCATATTCGATGGGCTGGCGGTTGGCCGTAAAGTCTTCGCCATAGCGCGCGTCCATGATGGCAAGCGTCTCGGGCGTTGCCAGCACGGCGCCATGGCCGGACCGCGCATGGTCGGCATGGCCATGCGTCACCACGGCCCGGTCGACAGAGCCCCGAACCGGGTCGATATAGAAATCGCCCGGCGGGCAATACAGCCCCTTTGGGGTCGGGTGCAGGAGGAGGTCGGGACGGATCATCGCTTGACCATATAGGATCTGGCCACACGTCTTTCCCGCCATGTTTCTGCCTTTTCCGCGTGTGAGACACATCAGGTTTCGCCGCGATACTGCAATCGGAGGGTTATCGAATGCGCCGCCTCGTTCTGTCCGCACTTCTCGCCACCACCATCGCGGCCGCTCCCGCCAGTAGCCAGGAAGGCGGCGAGACAGAGATCATGCAGAAGGCGCTGGCCGCAGGCTACAAGGCGCTCTTCACCTGTTCGGCGACCTTCACCGCAGACAAGGGCCGCGCCGAGATCGAGTATAATGAGCTCGATGGCATCTATACCGACTATCGCGAGCCGATGCGCGCGACCTCTGAGGCCAATGTATCCGACCGCTCGCGCACCGTGGCCGTGCGCTATGCGCGCGGGGAGCCGCCACGCATCGCCGCCTGGCGCGAGGGGTTTGGCTGTTCGCTTCTCCCGATCGGGGCCGAACCTGACGATGTCGATGTCCTGCCGCGCTTTGCCGAAGACTTCCCAAGACGTGAGGAAGACAATTCGACGGCAATCGGCCAGCAGGTCCAGCTCATCGATGCGTCGGCCTATACAGCCCGCCTGCGCGCGCCTGTCAGTGCTGCTTTCGATGGGGAGACCTATGGCGAGGACACCCGCACCAGCGCCGTTCTCGTCGTCATGGACGGTCAGATTGTCTCCGAGCGCTATGGCCGGGGGATGGACGCGACCACACCGCAGCGCACCTGGTCGGTCGCAAAATCGCTCACGGCAAGCGTGGTCGGCGCAGCCATTCAGCAGGGCCTGATCGACCTTGATCGCGCCCCGCTTCTCAACGCCTGGTCACGCGCGGGCGATCCGCGCCGTGAGATCACGCTGCGCAACGTCCTCCAGATGGCCAGCGGGCTCGATTCCGGCATCGCGGGTAACCGTACGGACCGCACCTATTTTGGCGGCGCGCTGGTGACCGACACCGCCTTTGTGAATCCGCTTGAAATTACGCCGGGCGAACGCTTCAAATATTCCAATTATGACACGCTGGCGGCCATGCGGGCCCTGCGTGAGACCTTCAATGACGACGACGCTTATTGGGGGTTTCCCTATGAAAGCGTCCTCTGGAAGATAGGCGCGATGAATACGCTGCTGGAGACCGACTGGGGCGGCGATTTCATCTCTTCCAGCCAGGTCTGGATGACGGCGCGCGACATGGCCCGTCTCGGCCAGCTCTATCTGCAGGATGGTATGTGGGGCGATGAGCGCATTCTCGCCGAGGGCTGGACCGACTTCGTCTCGTCTCCCGGTGAGGCCCAGCCGGAGCGGTCTCCGGGCAGCTTTGGCTATGGCGGCAGCTTCTGGCTGATGGACCGGGCCCAGGGCGTGCCGAAAGATACCTATGCCGGCTTCGGCAATCGCGGCCAGTATCTCGTCATCATCCCGTCGCTCGATATCGTCATCGTCCGCCGGGGCTATGACACCGCCGATGGAGGCCGCTTCGACATAGCCGCCTTCACGCGCGATGTCCTTGCCGCGATAAACCAGGGCCACACCGACCGGCTCGACGCGCAGGCTGAAGCGACCGCAGCAGAGGCTGGCTACAACTAATCGCTGCAGCCGGGATCGAAGAACGCCTCTGTTCGCGCTATGTCCTGGTCCATGCCGGATATTGCGCGCCCAGATTTCAGCCTGCCTGACCGCTTCTCCGACTGGTTTGCCAGCCGGAAATGGACACCGCGCAAGCATCAGCTGGACCTGACGGAAACCGCGCTGGCTGGCAGCAGTGCGTTGCTTATCGCGCCGACGGGCGGTGGCAAGACGCTGGCCGGTTTCATGGGCAGCCTGATCGAACTCGCCGAACGCCCCAAGTCCAACTCCGGCCGCCCGGCGCTTCACACTCTATATATCTCCCCCTTGAAAGCACTCGCCACAGATGTGGAGCGCAATCTGGGCACGCCGGTTTCAGAAATGGGCCTCGATATCCGGATCGAGACGCGCACGGGCGACACGCCGCAATCGAAACGCCAGCGCCAGCGCGCCAATCCGCCTGATATCCTGCTAACGACGCCGGAACAGCTCGCCCTCTTCCTCGCTTCTGATCATGCTGATGAATTCTTCTCCGACCTCAAATGCGTGATCATTGACGAGATCCATGCCATCGCCGCGTCCAAGCGCGGCGATCTTCTTTCGCTCGGTCTTGCCACGCTTGCCGAATGGGCGCCAGCTTGCCGCTTCATTGGCCTGTCGGCCACCGTACGCGACCCGGCCCAGCTTGCCGGCTGGCTGCCAAGGCGGGAAGGACGGGAAACTGTCCTTATCCGTGCAGATGGCGGGACGCAGGCCAATATCGACATTCTCGTCTCGCGCGAACGCATTCCCTGGTCCGGCCATTCAGGCCGTTTCGCGGTGCCGGAAGTCTACGAAGCCATCAAGGACAGTGAGATGGCGCTCGTCTTCGTCAATACGCGCAGCCAGGCCGAGATGCTGTTTCAGGAACTCTGGCGCGCCAATGAAGACGCGCTCCCCATCGCCCTCCACCATGGTTCGCTGGCCCGTGAGCAGCGCCGCAAGGTGGAAGCCGCGATGGCGGCGGGCGTGCTCAAGGGTGTGGTCTGTACCTCGACGCTGGACCTTGGCATCGACTGGGGCGGTGTGGACCTCGTTATCCAGATGGGGGCCCCCAAGGGCGCGGCCCGTCTCATCCAGCGTATCGGCCGGGCCAATCACCGGATGGATGAAGCCAGCCGCGCGCTTCTCGTGCCCACCAACAGGTTCGAAATCCTCGAGTGCCGCGCCGCCGAAGCGGCGGTCGAAGCCGGCGAGATCGATGGGGAGCCCTTGCGTCTCGGCGCGCTCGATGTCCTCGCCCAGCACATCATGGGCCGGGCCTGCGGCGTTGGTTTTGAGCTTGAGCCCCTGTTCAATGAAATCCGCCGTGCCGCGCCCTATAAAGGTCTGGACTGGGAGACGTATGAGCGGGTCGTGGACCTCGTTGCCACAGGCGGCTACGCGCTCAAGACCTATGACCGCTTCAAGCGGATCGTGCGGGGGCGCGATGGTGTCTGGCGGGTACGCACGGCGCGCGATGCCCAGCAGCACCGCATGAATGTCGGCGCCATCGTTGAAGCCCAGCTCATGAATGTCCGCCTCGCCAGTTTTGTCGGCAAGGTGGGCGAGCCGTCCGGCGGACAGGAGACGACGAAGGTTCGCGGTGATCAGCGCACCATGCGCGCAGGCCGCAAGCTCGGGGAAATCGAGGAATATTTCATCTCCACTCTCACACCCGGCGACACGTTTCTCTTCGCAGGCGAAATCCTTCGCTTCCTTGGTGTGTCGGAGCTCGATGTCCTCGTCACCCGCGCGAAAGCCGACAAGCCGGCCATCCCCAGCTATAATGGCGGCAAGTTCCCTCTGACGACGTTTCTGGCTGATCGTGTGCGCCACATGATCCATGATCCGGACCAGTGGTCAGGCCTGCCTGACCAGGTCCGCGAATGGTTCGAGATCCAGCGTGAGAAGTCGGAAATCCCGCCGCCGGACCATCTTCTGGTCGAGACCTTCCCGCGCGCCGGGCGTCACTACCTCGTCACCTATCCCTTCGAGGGCCGTCTCGCCCACCAGACGCTCGGCATGCTCCTGACACGGCGACTGGAACGCGCCGGGGCCAAGCCGCTCGGCTTCGTAGCCTCCGAATATGCGATGGCGATCTGGGCGATGGAGGATATGGCCGCCCTCGACATGGACGGTCTCTTTCATCCGGACATGCTGGGTGATGATCTTGAGGAATGGCTGGATGAAAGCCCGCTCATGAAACGCACCTTTGCCCAGTGTGCGCAGATTTCGGGCATGATCGCCCGGCGGCTGCCCGGCAAGGAGAAGACCGGCCGCCAGGTCACCTTCTCGACCGATCTGATCTATGACGTGCTGCGCAGCCATGAGCCGGACCATATCCTGCTGCAGGCGGCTCGCCAGGACGCGGCCACGGGTCTGCTCGACATCCGCCGCCTGTCCGACATGCTGAGCCGTATCCGCGGCAAGATCGACCACCGGCCGCTCCAGAAGATCAGCCCCTTCGCTGTGCCTGTCATGCTCGAGGTGGGCCGCGAACGCGTCCATGCGGAAGGCGTCACCGATGCCCTCCTGCAGGAGGCGGAGATGGACATTATCCAGGAAGCGATGGGGCGCTAGCCGCGTCCCATGGTTCGCCTTCGCGCCGGAAATCCGCCGCTAGAACTTCACGCCGCCAGACGCGATCTTCTTATAGGTCTCCGGCGTCACCAGCTCATATCTCCCCGTCTCGGGGTCGGCATACCAGACACGGTCGCCGGCGGCCTCGGGGTCAAATCCCTCTTTTACCAGATCCCTCTTGCGGTACTTGAATGTCGTGGTCGTGGACGCTTCCTGCTGCTCGCGGATGAAGACCGGGACGGCATATTTCGGCAGGCGTGAGGAGAGCTTGTCCAGCACATCCTTGTAATCGAGATAGCCGATGGTCGTGATCGAGGCCATGCCGGCCTTGCCGTCGGTGCCGGGAATTGGCACGCCATAGACATTGGCAGTCTCGACACCCGGAACCCCGGCCAGGGCGTCAGCCACCTCATTGGTCGAGACATTCTCGCCTTTCCAGCGATACGTATCTCCGAGCCGGTCGACAAAATAGATATAGCCGTGATCACCGCGCCGCATCAGGTCGCCGGTCCGGAACCAGGCATCCCCCTCTTCGAAGACACTCCGCAGGATCTTGGCCTCGGAGGCCTGCCGGTCGTGATAGCCTTCAAACCGAGTCGTCATGTCAGAGCCGATCCGGCCGAGAGCTTCGCCGGTCTCACCGCGCCCGGCCCGCACGCACCGGCCATCTTCATCGCGCAGCGGTGCCTCGGTCTCGGGGTCGACTTTCACAAAGGCGATATGGTCGAAATATTTCGCGGCATAGGGCGGGATACGTCCGCAGGCCCCTGTCTCCCCGTCGAAATTCATCAGTTTCACATTGCCTTCGGTCGAGCCGTAGAACTCGATCAGGCGCGGAATATTGAAGCGTTTCCTGAAACTGCCCCAGATTTCCGGGCGAAGACCGTTGCCGAAGCCCTTGCGGACCTTGTGTTTACGCTCCTTGGCGTGGGCGGGCTGGTTCAGCAGGTAACGGCAGACCTCGCCGATATAGACAATTGTCGTCACCCCGAAATCGGCGCAGTCATTCCAGAAGCGGCCGGCAGAGAACTTTTCCCGCAGCAGGACGGACGCGCCCGTATAGAGCGCGATCCCCACTGCGCAGAGCCCGCCCGTGCCATGATAGAGCGGCAGGGTGATATAGACCCGGTCCTTGGCGCTCATCTCCAGCGGGGAGATGAAACTGCGCATCATGTTGCGCACGCGGGCAATCGACATTTTCGCGGCCTTGGGCAGGCCCGTCGTGCCGGACGTGTAGAAATAGAAGCCGATATCCGCATTTGTGAGATGCGCGCGGTGGACGCGGTCCGGCCGGGCGCAGGGCATGGCGGCAAGTTCAGCGGTGAGTGGCTCACCGGCCTTCCCGCCCAGGGTCCAGACGGGTTGGCGGATCTGAACCATTTCCAGTGAGCGGATGGCGCTGTCCTGCTTTGCGCCCGTGATGATCAGCTTCGGTTCAACCGTCTTCAGGGAATGAACCAGCGCTTCGCCGATCAAGTTTGCGTTCACGAGTGCCGGGACGACACCGATTTTCGACAGGCCGAACCAGACCGCGACATAGTCCGGACGGTTCTCCATGAAGAGGGCGACCGTGTCACCTGCCTTCAGGCCCTGGTCCAGCGCCCAGTGCGCCACGCGGTTGGCCTGCTCGTCCAGCTCGCCATAGCTCGTCGTGCGCCCTTCAAAAATGAAGGCGATATTGGCGCGATACGCGTCGACCGCCGCTTCCAGATCGTCTGCCAGAAGCTCGGTCGATTCATTCTTGATCGGGTCGAGCCATTTCTTCGCGCGCAGCAGGATGCGCACGGTCTTGGCTTCGCGCGCAGCGGATTTGATCAGTCCTATCACCATCAAGGCCCTTGCCTCTGGCGCGCGGGGGTGCAGTCTGTTGTCGCTGCTTGCGATCCACGCGCCTGTTTTCAGTCACCTGCGAGAGTGGTAAGCGCGCCTTGGTTAAGGTCTGATGGGAAAGACAATCGAATATGACGAATGCCGTTTCCGGTTTGTTAGAACTTCTCGACGTCGAGCGCCTCGAAGTGGACCTCTTCCGTGGCTTTACGCCCGACGAAGAAGTTGACCGTGAACGCGTCTATGGCGGCCAGGTCATCGCTCAGGCGCTGGCGTCTGCCTATCGCACGGTCGCCGATGACCGGCTCTGCCATTCGCTCCATGCCTATTTCATCCGGCCCGGCGACCCGAAAATCCCGATCGTCTATGAGGTGGACCGTTCGCGCGATGGCGGCAGCTTCACGACGCGCCGAGTCGTCGCCATCCAGCATGGCCAGCAGATCCTCAACATGTCGGCCTCCTTCCACGTGCATGAGGATGGCTGGGACCACCAGCACGAGATGCCAGAGGTCAAGCAGCCCGAAGAGCTGATGTCGCGTCAGGAGCTTGCCGAACAGTTCAAGGACAGGATTTCCGACGACCAGCTCAAACACTGGACGCGGCCTCAGCCCTTCACCATGAAGGAAATCTCCGGCCTCAATCCCTTCAATCCGAAGCCGAAATCGGATGTGAATTATGTCTGGTTCCGCACCGATGGAGAGGTGAAGGCATCCCCGGCGATGCATCACTGTCTGGTCGCCTGGGCCAGCGACATGAACCTTCTCGGCTCCAGCCTGCGTCCCCACGGTCTGCACTGGATCAACAAGGAGCTGATGACCGCCAGCCTCGATCACGCCATCTGGTTTCATGCGCCTGTGCAGGCAGATGAATGGCTGCTCTACGCGATGGACAGTCCCAAGGCCGGAAATGGCCGCAGCTTCAACCGCGGCACCATCTTCACCCGTGAGGGCAAGCTCGTTGCCTCAACCGTCCAGGAAGGCCTGATGCGCAAGCTCAAGCCGCGGAAGTAGGGCCCAGGACCGCGCCTCAATATCGAGCGCGGTCAGGCGATCTGAGGGTCCGTCTCCAGAGCGCGAAGCGGGTGCTTGCAGCACTGTGGCGAGATGAGCCCATGCGGCTCATCGGGCGTGACGCCTGAAAATGGCGGTTCGCGCTCATCCTGTGGCTTGATGCTGCCCCCATCACCCCTTAGCAGCCAGTCCCATGCTTACGATCGACAATCTCACCTACCGGATACAGGGCCGGATCCTGCTCGATAATGCCTCGGCAAAGCTGGCGGCTGGCTGGAAGGTCGGTCTGATCGGCCGCAACGGCACCGGCAAGTCGACCCTCCTGCGGCTCATCCGTGAGTCAGCAGACGACAGCGACGGGTCGATCCGCATCGGCAAGGCTGCCCGGCTCGGCTGGGTCGCGCAGGAGGTGGAAGCCTCCGACCGCACGCTTCTGGATGAGACGCTGGCGGCGCATACAGAGCGCGCCCGTCTCATGCATGAGGCCGAGACCGTCCTCGACCCGCAGGAGCTTGCCAATGTTCATGAACGGCTGACCGCCATCGACGCCTGGTCCGGCGATGCGCGCGCGGCCACCATTCTGAGCGGGCTTGGCTTCTCACAGGCAGACCTTGGCCGCGCCTGCCGGGAGTTTTCCGGCGGCTGGCGCATGCGCGCTGCCCTGGCCGGTGTCCTCTTTGCAGAGCCGGACCTCCTCCTCCTGGACGAGCCGACCAACTATCTGGACCTTGAAGGCGCGGCCTGGCTCGAGACCTATCTGAGGCAGTATCCGCACACCGTCCTCCTCGTCAGCCACGACCGCGAGCTTCTGAACAATGCCGTGACGCATACGCTGGCGCTGGAACACCAGAAGCTCACCGTGCATCCCGGCAATTATGACAGCTGGCAGAAAAAGCGGGCTGAAACGCTCGCCCAGCTTGAGGCGCAGAAGACCAAGCAGGACAAGGAACGCGCCCACCTGCAGAGCTTTGTCGACCGTTTCCGGGCCAAGGCGAACAAGGCGAGCCAGGCCCAGTCGCGCATCAAGATGCTGGAGCGGATGCAGGAAGTTGTCATTCCTCTGGAAGAACGCACGACCCCATTCAATTTCCCGGCGCCGCCTGAGCTCGCCTCGCCGCTTTTCGTTCTGGATGAGGCGGACCTTGGCTATACCGAAGGCCGCCCGGTGCTGCGCGGCGTCCATCTTCGCGTCGACAATGATGACCGGATCGCCATTGTCGGGGCGAACGGGCAGGGCAAGTCGACGCTGGTCAAATCCATTGCCGGGCGTCTGGACCTGCTGGCGGGGAACCGCGTGGCCGCATCCAAGGTCGAGATCGGCTATTTCAGCCAGGATCAGCTTGATGAGCTGAGCGCCGGCGACAATGCCCTCGACCATGTCCGGCGTCTGCGGCCGACAGCGACAGACGGTCAGGTCCGCTCCATTGTGGCGAATATCGGCTTTAACCGCGACAAGGCCGAGACGAAGGTGGAAAAGCTCTCTGGCGGTGAGAAAGTGCGTCTTCTTCTCGGCCTGATGGCGCTGACAACCCCGCACATCATGATCCTGGACGAGCCGACCAGCCACCTTGATATCGACAGCCGCGAGGCGCTGATCCACGCGCTCAATGATTATGAAGGCGCCGTCCTTCTCATTACCCACGACGTCTACCTCGCCGAAGCGACCGCCGACCGTCTCTGGCTGGTCGATCAGGGGCGGGCGGCGCCCTATGATGGCGACCTGTCGGATTACCGAAAGCTGGTGCTGGAAGCAGACCGCAATCGCGGGGCAGAAATCGTGCAGGCGCCAGCCGAGGCGCCGCCTGCGCCCAAACGCTCAGACAGTGAGATCCGACGGGCGACCGCCGACATTCGCAAACGCATCTCCGCCGCAGAGCGCGAGATGGAAAAGCTGCGCGCTGAGCTTTCCGGCATCGATGCCGAACTCGCAGACCCGACGCTCTATGACACCGATCCACAGAAATCAGTCGCTCTCGCCAGGTCGCGGGACCGTCTGAATGCGGCGCTTGCAAAGGCTGAGGAAGCCTGGATCGAAGCCAGTGAAGCCTATGAAGCCGCCGCCGCCAGCTGAGGCCATAATTCGGCCATGGCTTGCAGGCGAGTCTGAGCTTGCCGCCTTTCCTCGCGAGGCGACGCTCCATAGTGTGCTTATCTTGGCAAGTTCCTTTCCAACCCAGCCGGCAGAAGGGTCGTAGAATTGCGCAGTCTCCTGAAAGCGCCCGCCGCAATGCTGTTTACCCTGGCTGCTGTCTTCCTGCCGGCCTGCGATATCGCCCTGCCTGAGGAAAGCGGGGAATATTGCCGCTCCATCACCTTCAGATCGCTGCCCTACACGGTCTGCAGCTTTCGCGCCGACCGCGACGATATCCGCCTTTTTTATGCTGATGAGGATGGCGCGCCCTATCTTCAGTTCGACACGCTTGCCGACGCCCTCGCCGAACGGGGCGAGACCCTGGTCTTCGCCATGAATGGCGGCATGTATCATGAGAACCGTGAGCCGGTCGGCTATCTGCGCGCCGAAGGCGGCGACAGTGCCAATGTGAATACCAATGAAGGCCCCGGCAACTTCCACATGAAGCCGAACGGTGTCTTCTGGGTGGAGGATGGGCGTGCGGGGATTTCGGTTTCGGAAGCCTATATTTCAGAGGGGCGGGACCCGGATTTTGCCACCCAGTCAGGGCCTATGCTGGTCATCGATGGCGAGCTCCACCCGACGATCAATCCGGACGGCACCTCCCGCAAGCGCCGTAATGGCGTGGGGGTCAGCGCCGATGGGCGGACCGTTCATTTCGTCATTTCAGACAGCCTCGTCACGTTTCATGACTTCGCCAGCGTCTTCAGTGACCGGCTGGAGACCCCGAACGCGCTCTTTCTCGACGGTCAGGTCTCGCGCATCTATGCACCGGCCATGAGCCGTAACGAGCAGGGGATGGATATGGGCCCGATAGTCGGTGTGGTGGAGTGAAGGAAATCCGGCTCACCGATGAACGCCGCGATGCGTTGATTGCAGAGCTTCAGACCCTTTTTGCTGTCGAATTCGATGAGCCGATCAGCGATTTTCGCGCCGGCGAGATCATGGACCTCATGCTGAAGACGCTTGGTGCAACGGTCTACAATCAGGCCGTCGAGGATGTGCGCGCCCACCTGCAGGGCAAGCTGGATGACCTTCAGGGAGAGGTTTTCATCAGCGAGGACTAGCCCCCGCACAAAAAAAGCCCGGCGCTTCCTGTATTCCGCAAATGGAAAGACAGGATGAGGCGCCGGGCTTTTAAATGGCGAAGAGCGGAGGACTAGTTGTCGTCGTTCAGCTCGCGCATGGTTTCGTCGACGGCTTCGTCGGTTTCGCGCGCAATTGTGCCTGCCGCTTCTTCTGTCTCTTCGGCGGCGGCGCCCAGAAGCACGTCCATACGTGCGCCAGCCTCTTCAAATGAGCCTTCCACGATACGGAAATAGAGAAGGATGATCAGAAAGATGGCGGCGATCAGAACGATCAGTCCGGATAGAAATCTGCCCATTAGGTAGCCCTCGCAAGTTGGAGCGCCCACAGCCACCCGCTGCGGGCTTCATTCCTGACCCTAACACTTTATTAAGGTTCTAGTTCCAGCGCGCAAGCTTGGACTTTTCAGGTACCGGCCCACATCTGCCCCTATACTTGATCACGCCCCGTCCGGAAGGAATGTAAAATGGCAAGCCTCACCCTCTATGGTCTGAAGAACTGCGACACCTGCAAGAAGGCGATGACCGCGCTGACCGCAGACGGTCACGATGTCACCATGGTCGATATCCGCGCCGAGGTTGACCTGAAGCAAAAGGTCCCGGCCTGGATCGGAGCGGTCGGGGCCGATGCGCTGGTCAACAAGCGCTCGACGACCTGGCGCAATCTTTCCACCGAGGAAAAATCCCAGGTCGAGCAGGATCAGGCAGAGGCGTTGCTTATCGACAACCCGACCCTGATCAAGCGCCCCGTCATCGAAACGGGCGCCGACGTCTATGTCGGCTGGACCAAGGATGTGCAGGCGGTCTTCTAGTCGCCGGCGCCTCTAGACAAGAGCGAACCAGAGACAGCTCAAGGCCGTAGCCAGCATCACCAGCAGCGTCAGCAATGTGCCCCACATCCGGCCGGGGCTGCCGCCGCTGGACCCGCTGAGCCCCACCGCATGCAGGACGCGCCCGAGGAGAAACAGGGCGCCCAGGGCATGGATGAGCCAGACCGGCGCGGCCAGTGCGCCGAGGCCCAGCAGGCCGATCAGCGTCACGGGGACGTCCTCGACGGCATTGCCCTGCGTGCGCTGGGCGCGCTGAAGGCGTTCATTGGCGCCGTCGCCAAACATGATCTTTTCCGACATTCGAACGCGGCCAACCAGGCCTTTCAGGACAATGAAAAGCAGGATGAACAGGCCGGTATAAAGCACGGCAGTCTGCATTGATGTCATTTCCGAACCCTCCCTAAAGGCTCTGTCTAATCACGCCAGACCACAGGTTCCGTCAAGCGAAAGCCGGAATCGTTCAAGTTGATTCGGAACGGTTTTGCCGACGCATTCGTTGTCTTCCCGACACAATCTGAAGGAGACCACCTATGAAAAAACTTCTCACAGCACTCGCCACAACGACCGCTCTTGCAACGGCGCCGGCCCTTGCCATCCCGCAGATGGATCAGGACACCGACGCGCAGGCCGAGGCTGAAATGGACGCCACGGTCGAGATGGAAGAGACCGACACCTATGATGAAACCTCGGACATGGACGCTGACGTCGAAGCC
>NVWP01000077.1 GCA_002733705.1 Henriciella sp.
GGGCGACCTCATGCGCGATGACATAGGCGGCGGCGGGCACGAAGGCCTCGTTGAGGGCGGTGGCGACCCTGGCGTCGCCGTAGCCCAGTTCTTCCAGCGCGGCGGCGAGCGTCTGGTCTGGAAACCGGCCGATCGTGTCGGCGGCGATAATATCGACGACATTGTCGGCATTGCGCTTGGCCTCGATGGCGGCCTGCTGGCTGTCGCGGATCGGTGAGGCGGTGACGAGGATGACCTCCTGGCGCGCTTCGGCGTCAATCTGGGCGTCGCCGGCTTCGGCGAAGGCGGGCGAGACGGCGATGGATGCCGCGCCGACGAGCAGCGCCGCCTTGATGGATGACTGGCTCATGTCTTTAAGCTCCCCTGTAAGACTGAGCCGCGCCATTAACAATTTCTGTTCAAATGTACCAAAACAGCTTCGTGAATTTTTTGGTGCGGATTTGTGACAGCTTCGGCGTGCGTTACCGTCGCTTTGGCCTAAACATAAAGCGAGAATGTGCGTGCACGGATCGAATCGAAGCAGAGTGGGTTGCGGGCGCGAAAACTTAGGTTATGGAGCGCGTTAAAAGCGTAAATCACGGATATACTGTTCTAATGTACCAAGATCGGGATGCAGGAGAGAAGGTCGAGGATCGGGACGCCATTCTGCTGGTGCAGGCGGGCGGCCTGGTCATGGAGGGCGGCCTGCCAAGCCTCACGCTGAGGAGTCTGGCGCAGGCCGCGGGCGTAAGCCCTTCGCTGGTGACCTATCGCTTCGGCTCGCGCGAGATGCTGGTCCGCCGCATGTTCGAGGCGGCGCGGGTGCGTGACGGGGCTTTCTGGCAGCGCATGGAAGAGCGAACCGGCGGGCTGGCCTTGTCGCCCGGGGGGCTGGCGGGGCTCATGGCGGGTCTTGCCATGACGGCGGTGACGGCAGGCGCGCGCGAGCAGGTGCTGCGCTGGGCCTGCGCGTCAGAGGCGGCGCGTGTGCCGGCGCTTCAGGATATCTCCCGCGACTGGAGCAGGCATGGCCTCGCCTTCTGGCGCAGCATCCTCGCGCGGGCCGGTTGCGATGAGGCGCTGGCGCCCGCCATGAGCGCCTGCATGCTCTGGGTGATCCGTGTCGGTCTGACCGCGCCGGGAGAGGCCCTCTTGACCCATAGCTGGATGATGGACCTTGCGCACCGTCTTGCCGCGCGTCTGTTTGGCGAGGGGGTGGTTTCGGCGGCGGACAGTCCTGCACGCCAGCAGATAGAGGCACTGGCGCAGCGCGGCCGCACGCCTGCCGAAGGGCCGCGGAAGCCGACGCCGGAGCGCATCATAGACGCGGCTGCAAAGCTTGCGGGCGAACGCGGGCCGGGCGCGCTGACCCACAGGCTGATCGCGAAAGAGGCGGGCGTGTCGCTGTCCTCCATGACCCATCATTTCGCCTCGCTGGGCGAGATCCAGCATCGTGCTTTCGCGAAGCTTTATGAGCACGCCCGCAAGGCCTCTGTGCCGGACCTGCCGGCAAACCTCTCCATCGACACATTCACCCGTGAGATCATGCCCGCTATTCTGAGGCGGGCCGAGGCGCAGGGGCATAGCGCAATCGCCATGGATGAAATCATCCTGGCGGCCAGCCGTGCGAGCCACACCGAAGCGCTCGGCAGCGGTCTGATGGCGCTTGTCGGCCAGTCGTCGACTGTCATGCTGAAGGCGATGGCGGGGGATATGGAGACCGACCGGCTGGACGGTCAGCTGTTCCGCTTTGTCATCACAGGGCTGAACGAGCAGGCGGACCTTCAGCCGGAAGACCAGCGCGACACATGGTTTGCAGAGAATTGCGCCCTGCTCCTGCGCCGCTATCTCAAGGGGCGTGCGTCAGACGATACGCAGGGGAGGGCAGGCTGACGCAGGATCAGGGCTGGACGGGCGGCCTGGTTGCGGGTGAATGGCAGGCAAAAGAGGAGGCCCGATTTGGCTGCCAATGACATGTTCGCGTCACTTAGCTTTCCGCATGGTCCGGCCTGGAAAAGCCGGCTTGCGCTTGCTCCGCTGACCAATCAGCAAAGCCATGCCGATGGCACATTGTCCGAGGAGGAATTTCGCTGGCTGACCATGCGGGCCGAGGGCGGCTTTGCCATGGTGATGACGGCGGCGGCCCATGTGCAGGCCTGCGGGCAGGGCTTTCCGGGGCAGCTAGGTGTCTGGGATGACAGGCATATTGAGGGGCTAACGCGCCTTGCCGATGCGATCCGGGCGGCTGGGTCGGTGTCCTCGCTACAGCTTCATCATGCCGGGATCCGGGCAGACAAGACGGCCGTGAAAGAGCGGGTCGGACCGTCGGATCATGCTGAAACCGGCTCGCGCGCGCTGTCATTGGAGGAGGTGGCCCAGGTTCGCGACGATTTCATCGCGGCCGCCAAACGCGCTGAGACCGCCGGCTTTGACGGCGCCGAGATCCATGGTGCGCATGGCTATATCCTGGCCCAGTTCATGTCGCCGGATACCAATCAGCGCGGCGATGAGCATGGCGGCAGCGTGGAGAACCGCACGCGGCTGACGCGTGAGATCACTGATGGCATCCGGGCGGCCTGCGGGCCGGACTTCCAGCTGGGTATTCGCCTGTCGCCGGAGCGGTTCGGCCTCAGCCTGCCGGAGAATGTCGACTTCGTGCGCGCGCTGATGGCCGAAGGCAAGCTCGATTATATCGACCTCTCGCTCTGGGATTATAAAAAGCTGCCCGATGACGAAAACTTGCGCGGCAAGAGCCTGCTTGCGCATTTCACCGATATTCCCCGCCATGGCACACGGCTTGGCGGGGCTGGCAAGATCCGAGATGGCGAGGACATTCGCAATGTGCTGGAGGCGGGGCTCGACTTTGCGCTGATCGGCCGGGCGGGGATCCTGCATCACGACCTGCCCAGGCGTGTGGAGGCTGACGCCGGTTATATGGCGCCGCAGACGCCGGTTTCGGTGGCGCATATGGAAGCTGAGGGCGTGAGCCCTGTTTTCGTGACCTATCTGCGCGACACCTTCCGCATGGTTGAGCCGCTTTAGGCCGGAAGTACAGGCGGAAGTCACATCGCAGGCCCTTGCCCAGAACGCTCAATCGCGCTTGAAGACGCGGGCTATAAGAACAGGACGGAGACCGCCATGACTGCAGCCCTTGAAACCGCGATTGAACAGGCGTGGGAAGACCGCGCAAACGTCTCGACCGAGACCAAGGGCGAGGTGCGCGATGCTGTCGAAGAGGCGCTCGCCATGCTGGACAGCGGCAAGGCGCGCGTTGCGGAAAAGGGCGCAGATGGCGACTGGATGGTTCATCAGTGGCTGAAGAAGGCGGTGCTTCTCTCTTTCCGCCTCAACGCCAATGGCCCGATCAAGGGCGGCCCGGACGGCTCGACCTGGTGGGACAAGGTGCCGAGCAAATTCGATGGCTGGAGCGAGAAGGACTTTGCCGAGTCTGGCCTGCGGGCTGTGCCGAACGCTGTGGCGCGGCGCGGCTCCTATATCGCGTCCGGTGTGGTGCTGATGCCGTCATTCGTGAATATCGGCGCCTATGTCGATGAGGGCACCATGGTCGACACCTGGGCGACCGTCGGCTCCTGCGCGCAGATTGGCAAGGGCGTGCACCTGTCGGGCGGCGCCGGGATTGGCGGCGTGCTTGAGCCGCTGCAGGCAAACCCGACCATCATTGAGGACAATTGCTTCATCGGCGCGCGCGCCGAAGTCGCCGAAGGCGTGATCGTGCGCGAAGGCTCCGTGCTCGCCATGGGCACCTTCCTGTCGCAGTCGACCAAGATCGTGCACCGCACGACGGGCGAAGTCGTGATGGGCGAAGTGCCGCCTTATTCTGTGATCGTGCCAGGGAGCATGCCGGCCGCGGATGGCAAGGGGCCGGGCCTCTATTGCGCGGTGATCATCAAGACGGTGGACGAGCGCACGCGCAGCAAGGTGGGTATCAACGAGCTGCTGCGGCCTTGATCGACCGCGCGCGCCGTTTCAAATTCTGGCGCGTGATTGATACAATCCAAAGTTTCGTAAGGGTGAGCCTTCCTGCCCTGATGCTTGTTTGCCTGCCGGGCGCAGTCGCGCCGGCTGCGGGTGAGGCTGCCGGTGTCAGCTATCCGTTGCAGGCTGGCACGCCATGTCCGTCCGGCCGTACGGTCAGCATTGCCGGCCCCTCCACGCTGCGCTTCTGCGGTCAGATCAATGATGAGACTGTCGACCTGGCGATCCGCGCGCTGGAGACGGGATATTTCGATAAACTCCTGATCGACAGTCTCGGGGGCTTCACGAAAGCCGGTGTCCGTCTGGGGCGTTATCTGAATGGTCAGGATATCGATCTCTATGTGGATGGTATTTGCATGTCTGCCTGTTCTCAGTTTGTGATGCTTGGCGCTCGCCGGGTGGCGCTTCGTGAGAACTCGATTGTTGCGATGCACGATACGCAGATGGCGACCAATCTGCTGACGGGGCCGCGCCTTCGATCACCCGAAAGCGATGCTGATCCTGCACTCGAGGCAGGCTTTTATGAAGAGATCGGCGTGCCGGAAGAGATGCTTTATGTCCCGCTGGCGCAATTAAGACCCAGCTGTCTCGCTGGGGCGGTGGAGATCGATGGTCATACCGGACTCCGCATAAAGACCCGCTATAGCTACTTCATGCCCGACGAGCGCTATTTCAAAAATATCTATCCGGGTTTGCTGCTGACCGACTGGCCGGACCGAGAGATGGTTCTCGACAGAGCCGCAGAGATAAATGCACGCTCTCCTGAATTCGACTTGAGACTGGTGTATGGTTATCCTGACAGGTCGATGACAGTGGAACGTATTCCAGATTGCGACAGGTCATGAGGAGGGGCACATCGCAGACACGATTGAGCGCACCAAGGCGCAGGCGCTGGTCGGCGATGCGCAGCCAGAGCCGAATGGCCGTTGGGAATTGCGGCTGACGATCCGGACAAAGATGATCGGGGTGGGCGCGATCAAGGCGGTGGCGGACTTCTTCCGGATCGGCGCGCAATTTGCCGGGCAGACGCAGATTGCCATCGGTGCGAAAGGCCAGGAGCTTCCGAGCCGTCCCGCCGACATTGAAGGCGAGATGACCGATAGCGAGGTCAGCCTCGACCTGCAGGTCCATGAAGGACTGCTCAAGGCCTATCGTTTTCATTGCACCGGCACGGCGGTTGCAGATGGCAATCGCTATGAAGGCAGCTGGCACGCGCCCTGTGTCCACCCCGGCGATTGCGGCTGTGAGGGCACGCGGAATGATTTCGTCATGGTGCGGCTGGACTGAACTCAGAAGCTTGAGCTTGCTGCGAAGCCGGTCAAAGTTCACGCTTCAGGCCTGTTGAAGCTGAAGAGTGTGCCGTGTTTGCCAGACTTGTGATCAGTTTCGCCGTCCTGCTCGTCAGCTTGCCGCTGTCGCAAGCTCAAACTTCAGAAGACGGCGATCCGCTGGAAAGCTATCTCGCATATCAGGGTGAAAACTTCCTGATCGAAGGCGTGAAACTCGTGGATGTCGGCAATGGGACCGCCGGGGACACTTACGATGTCCTCCTCCTTAATGGCTGGATCGCCAGGGTCGCGCCTGCCGGATCGTTAGAGGCTTCAGAAGGCACAATAGTGGTGGCCGGGCACGGCAAAACACTGATCCCCGGACTTGTGGGGATGCACAATCACCTGCACATGCCGGGTGCACCCTCAATGGCCGCTGAGGCGGCGCGCCTTTATCTGGCGTCCGGCGTCACCACCATCCAGACCGCTGGTAGCGCGGACCCTATCGGCGAACTTGCCTTGCAGCGAGACATCGAAGCTGGACTGGCGCCGGGCCCGCGCATCGCGTCATCTGCGCCTTATATCACCGGGCCGGGCGGAAATGGCCCGATGGAGAAGCCGCTCGACGAACTTGCCGCAAGGCGCTTCGTCGATGAGTGGGCAGGACGCGGGGTCAGCACGATCAAGCTTTACCGGCACACCGATCCAGTGATCGCCGAGATCATCATCGAACAGGCTCACAAGCGAGGGCTGAGGGTTGCAGGGCATCTCTGCTCGATAACGTATGAAGAGGCGGCCCGGATGGGCATCGATTCCATCGAGCATGGCCTGCACCCGGCCAGCGATTTCGTTGCGGAAAAGTCAAAAGGCGTATGCATTCCGAGCGTCGATGCAAAGGCGGAACTGGCCGTGAATGATCCAAGGCTGGACGAGCTTATCTCTATTCTGGTGGAAAAGAACGTTGCGCTGACCTCTACACTCGCCATTCAGGAATCGCGGTTTCCCCAGCGCCCGCAGGCCGATGACCGGGTTCTTGACCTGCTGGCGCCCCATCTTGCTGAAGCCTCCCGTCAACGCACTGAGGCTATGGCCGGAATGGACGTGACCCCGGCCATCTCTGAGGCTTATTGGGGGCTTTTGCTTAGCTTCGAGCGCCGCTTTGTTAAGGCCGGTGGTACCTTGCTTGCGGGGCCCGATACGGGGCGCCATGTTTTGCCGGGATTGGGTGATCAGCGAAATTTTGAACTGCTGCGCGAAGCCGGATTTTCAACGCAGGACGTGCTGAAAATCATGAGCCAGAATGGGGCCGATGCACTCGGTCTGGGGAAAGAAATTGGTGGCGTGCAAACTGGCCGCCGCGCTGAGCTCGTGCTTCTAAATGGAAATCTTGAGGCCGATCCATCCATTATTCGTGAAGTTGTGGTCGTGTTCAATGGCGGGCGGGCCTATGACCCGGCCCGTCTGATAATGGGCCTTGAGGGGATGATCGGAAAGTGAGGCTACTCATTTCGCCTGCGGGCCGCGATGGTGATAATGCGCCATCAGGGTCAGGGCAGGGGCATAGTCCGGATCGAGCCGAAGCGCGGCTTCCAGCGCGTCGCGGGCTTCATTTTTCTGTCCGGTTTCGTGACAGGCGAGGGCGAGGACCATCTGATCCTGCACGCGGTCGGCCGGGCTGCGGTCCGGGGCGCCGCCTGGCGCGCGCGCGAAGGCTGAGATCGCGAGGAAAGCTGCGGCGGTGGCTGTGAGGCCGAGACCTGTTCTGCGTCCGATATTTGCCATGTCCTGATCCTTTCCGGGGGTATCTGGCTTCGATGCTGGAAAGATGAGGGGTTGAACCGGCAGCGGGTATTGGCGATAAAGACATCATGTGGTCATTTTTCGCCAAATCGCTTCGCGTCGTTTTCGACCGGCGGGGTGTGTCATGAGTGGGGTGGTTTCCGGCAAGGCGCACCGTGTGGTCGTGCTGGCCTATGACCAGCTCTGGCCTCTGGAATTCGGGATCGCGGTTGAGATCTTCGGCTGGTCGCGTCCGGAAATACTGGATGTCGGCTGGTATGATTTTGCCGTGGCGGGCCCCTCCGCGCCCATCCGCAGCCTGGGCGGAATGACGCTGCAGCCCGATCACGGCTATGACATTGCTGCCGAGGCCGACACGATCATCATTCCGGCCTGGCGCGATGCCAGCGAACGCCCCCCGGAAGATATGCTGGACGCGGTCCGCGTGGCCGCCGCCAGTGGCGCGCGGCTGGTGGCATTCTGCACGGGAAGTTTCGTCCTTGCACATGCCGGGGTGCTCAGCCGCAGGCGGGCGACCACGCACTGGCGCAATTTTTCGCTGATGGCGCAGGAATTTCCCGACATCCAGCTGGTCGACGATGTCCTTTATGTCGATGATGGCGACGTGATTACTTCTGCCGGCTCAAGCGCCGCGGTTGATTGCAGCCTGCACATCATCCGGCGCGACTATGGCGGCGAGATCGCCAACCGCATCGCCCGCAGCCTTGTCACGCCGCCGCACCGCGAAGGCGGCCAGTCACAATATATCGAGGCGCCCTATCAGGAGCGGGCGGGCCAGTCTGTGGCAGGTGTGCTCGACTGGGCCCGGGAGCATCTTCATGAGCCCATCGATATTGCGGACATGGCGGATGTCGCGGGCATGAGCGGGCGCACTTTCCTGCGCCGCTTTCGCGAGGGGACGGGGACGACGCCGCTGAAATGGCTGCGGCGCGAACGGGTAATGCGGGCCATGCGCCTGCTTGAGAAGACAGGGATCGGCCTGTCGGACATTGCCGACCAGTGCGGCTTTGGCTCTGTCGAGACCTTCCGCACGGCGTTTCGCGATATCGCCGGGGTCGCGCCCTTCACCTATCGCAAACGCTTCGACCCGGCGCGGGTATCTGAGCCTGAACCGCGTATCAGCTAAGGTATGACCGGCGGGCGCAATTTGTCGCCCGTGATCGCGCTTGCAGCTGACGGCGGATGTTGGGACAGTCGGCCCTCACGCAATTGAGGGATATGGAATGCGTAAACTGGTGATGGCGTGCCTGGTGGCGATGTCGGTTGCGGGTCTGGCCTGCGCGCAGGAGAGCGGCGACGAGGCGGCGGTGGAAGCTGCAAGCGGGACGGAGAAGCCAATTCCCGACCCCGTCATGTTCGAGACCACGCATAGCGGGACCTTCAATGGCAAGCGCATCTCCTACCGGGTCGAGGCGGGGGAGACCTATATCACCAATGAAGAGGATGAGCCGGCGGCGAGCCTCTTCACGATCTCCTATATCAAGGAAGATGCGGGCGCGGACCGCCCGGTGGCTTTCGTGTTCAATGGCGGACCGGGGTCGGCGTCGGTCTGGCTGCATCTGGGGCTGCTGGGGCCCAAGCGCGCTGTCGTGGCGAGCAATGCGGACGCGGATGATGGGGCCGCCCCCTACCGCATGGTGGATAATCCGCTGAGCCTGCTGGACGTGACCGATCTGGTTTTCATCGACCCGGTCGGCACGGGATTCAGCCGCGCCATCGGCAAGGGCGAGGGCAAGGATTACTGGAATGAGGATGGCGACAAGGGCTCTATCGGGGAGTTCATCCGTCTCTGGCTGAACACGCATGGGCGCTGGAATGCACCGAAATACCTGATCGGGGAGAGTTTCGGCACCACACGGGCGGCCTATATCGCCGAGGATCTGACGACGGGCGATGTGAACATCGCCCTCAACGGTCTTCTCCTGATCTCACAGGCGCTGGATTATGAGGGATCAACCTCGGTCCATGACAATGTCTATTCCTATATCACCTATCTGCCGAGCATGGCAGCGGCGGCCCAGTATCATGGGCGTGCGGGCCAGGGCGTACCACAGGCGGAGTTCCTGGCCGAAGCGCGGGCCTTTGCGCGCGACGAGTATGCGCCGGCGCTGCTCAAGGGGGCGGGGCTGAGCGCGGCAGAGCATGACCGTATCCGGGACCGGCTGGCCTATTTCACGGGGCTGGACCCGGTCTATATCGAGCGCTCGGACCTTCGCATCCTGATGCCGCGTTTCCAGAAGGAGCTGCTGCGCGATCAGGGCCTCGCCATCGGGCGGCTGGATGGGCGCTATGCGGGCGATGAAGCCGATGATGTCGCCGAGCGCCCGGAAGGGGATGCGGCGAGCTATTTCGTCTCCTCAGCCTATTCGGCGCTGATGAACCAGTATCTCATCGATGAGCTCAAGGTGGAGATGGACCGGCCGTATATCACCTCCAGCCGCGAGGCCGGTGAGGGCTGGAGGTTCGGGCCTGAGGATGGCAGCGGGGAGCCGAGCTATGTCAATTCCGCACGCCAGCTGACCACCGCGATGCGCCGCAATGGCGCGCTCGAGGTCTGGGTGGCGAATGGCTATTACGACATGATCACGCCCTTCTTCGACGCGGAGATCACCTTTGCGCGCTATGGCATTCCGCAGGATCGGGTCACGATGAGCTACTACCCGGCAGGCCATATGATGTATCTTCATGAGCCATCGCTTGAGGCGGTCGCGGGCGACATGCGCGCCTTCCTGCGCGGTGATCTGGAAGATGCGCGGCCCTGAACGCGCTAGCCGGTTGAGACCTGTATCGCCATGAGGCCAACATAGGCGGCAAGGATGCCGAGGCCTTCGACGCCGATGCCGCGGCGTTCGCGCAGGATGAGCCCCATCAGAAGGATGGTGGTGATGACGGTCGCGCCGATCAGCATCAGCGCGTCGGCCTGCGTCATCGCATGATAGATCGAGCCCTCGCGATAGGCGATGTCGGAGAGCGAGAGGAAGAGCACGTCAAAGGTGTTGCCGCCGATGATGCCGCCGACGGCGAGCTGAAGCGCGCCGCGGCGCACGGCGGCGAGCGTCGTCACAAGTTCCGGCAGGGAGGTCGCGACAGCCGTGAGCAGGCCGCCGACCACGGTTTGCGAGATGCCGAGATTCGCCGAGATGACCGCGCCGCTTTCGGCAATGGCAAAGCCGCAGGCCGCGAGCACCAGGCTGAGGCCGACAAAGATGGCGATCATGACGGGCAGGCTGTGGATCTGGGCTTCGGCTTCATCCGGCTCATCGTCGCGCGTCTCATTGGTCTGGCGCGGGCGCCACATCGGTCGGTCCCGCAGCTGGACGGCGGCACGCGTGCCGAAAAAGTAGACCGCGAAGAGCAGGATGGAGACCGGGTGGATGCCGAAGAGGGCGACTTCAGGCGCATAATTGGCGGCGAGCGGCAGGCTCATCAGGAGGACGAGCATGGCGGCCATCAGCATATTGTTGGCGTCGGCTGCGGCGTGTTCGAGATTGACCCGCTTGTAGATCATGTCAGCGATGACAAGGAAGGATGTCTGCGCGGCGATACCGCCGACGGCATTCGAGACAGCCAGTGAGGCCATGCCCTGAGAGGCCGCGGTCAGCGATGTAACGATACCGGAGAGCGAGGTACTGGCGCCGAGAAGGACGCCGCCGAAGACCGCTTCGCCGAGACCGGTCCGGTCTGCCAGCCTGTCAGCGGTGGAAATGATACGGATACCGGCCAGCGCGACGACGAAGGTCGCTGTCAGGAAGACAATGATAGCGATATGTGTCGAGATGGTGTGCGTCCCTTCAGCCCGGCCGGAGTACCCTTGCTGAATGCACCTGCCGCCCCAGTGTTCCGGCGGGGTATCTGGCTAGCTGTTGCGGGCGCGGATCGACCAGCAGCTGGCAGTATAGCGAACCATGCCGTCTTCGATGAAAGGGTCATAGGCCTCGCGCACGGCTGCCTGGAGCGCATCGCGGTGTGCCTGCGGGTTCATCTCAAGTAGACGCGGCAGGGGGCCGAGCTTGTCTGTAAAGAGCGGGAGGTCGCTCTCTGGGAAGCTGCAGGGGAAATCTTCAGGCGTGATCTCGATGCCAGTCCAGCCGGCCTGGTCCAGTATGCTGCGGACATAAGCGTCATCCTCAAAGCCGAACTGGCCGGGGGCGTTCTTCTCACGCTTTGGCATGTCGTCGAGATAGGGCGCGGCGGCGCGGGTGGCCGTTGTCATGAAGGCGTTTTCTGCCGGGCTGCGCCAGGCATAGAGATGCATGCCGGCACGCGGGGCGGCGGTGGAGCGAAGATTTGCGAAGGCGCGCACCGGCTCTGCGAAAAACATGACGCCGAAGCGCGAGAGCAGACAGCCGAACTGGTCCTCGCCGAAATCATGGGCTTCGGCGTCAGCCTTGATGAAACGGGCTTCAAGACCGGCAGCTTCGGCGCGCTGGCGGGCGAGTGCGAGCATCGGGCCGGAAATGTCTATGCCGGTGAGGCGGGCGGCAGGCGCGGCGCGGGCTGCCGCGAGCGTCACAGCACCCGTGCCGCATCCGATGTCGAGGATATGATTGGCGCGGCTTTCGCGGGCCGTTTCCGCCAGCTGGTCCTCAATGGCGGAGAACATGGTGTCCATGACGGCCTGGGCCTCGACCCATGTCTGGCCGCCCTGGCCGTCCCAATGCGATTTTTGCTGTGCGCGGATATCCTCAGGTGTACTCATGCGGCGGGCTCGTCCTCAATCGGGGCGTCGGGATTACGCACCTTGATAAGGCCATTGCCAATGAAGCGCATCACCAGTTCGTCATTCTGGTTGTAGACCCGGTTCTCTGAGCGCGTGAGGCCCATGTCGGGACGCGATTTCATACGCCGCTTGGACAGCATTTCCATCTCAAGGCGGATCTCGTCACCTGGATAGACCGGCTTGATCCATTTCAGTTCATCGACGCCGGGAGAGCCAAGACCGGCCTGCGGCTCACCCTGCTGCATGGTCTCGACCATGAGGCGCATCGTCATGGCGGCGGTATGCCAGCCAGACGCCGAGAGCCGGCCGAAGAAGGTCTGTTTTGCGGCCTCGTCATCAAGGTGGAAGGGCTGGGGGTCGTATTTTGAAGCGAAGTCGATCACCTCTTCGCGGGTCACCTTGTAGGCGCGGGGCGAGTGCGTAAGCGTGCCCGGTTCGAGGTCTTCAAAATAGCGCATGTCTGGGTCTTCCTCCTTTTTATCCGACTAGATGCGTGAAGGCAGGCCCCGGTGCAAGATGGCGGAGGGAAGCTTGCCAAATGCCGTGCCGGGCTGCTTCATGACGGCATGAATGATTTGCTTCCCCTTGCCGAGGAGATCGGCACCATCCTCAAGGCGCGCCGCCAGACGATTGGCGTTTCGGAATCCTCCAGTGGCGGGCTGGTGTCGGCGGCGCTGCTCGCGCAGTCAGGGGCATCGGCCTATTTCAGGGGCGGCGGGGTTATCTACGCGCCTGCGGCCTTCAAGGGATTGATGGGGCTGTCGAAGGAAGACATCGGCGACATGCGCTCGTCCAGTGAGCCTTATGCGCGTTTCATGGCCGGGCAGATGCGCGAGCGTCTGCGTGCGGATTGGGGCCTCTGCGAGACGGGCGCGGCTGGCCCGTCCGGCAATGGCTATGGCGATGCGGCCGGACACACTTGCGTTGCTCTTGTCGGGGAGGGCACGGAGATATCGCGCACACTGGAAACCGGCCTCAGTGACCGCGTAACAAATATGCGCCTCTTTGCGCGTGAGGCGCTGGAGCTGCTTCTGGAGACGATCCGCCAGTCCTGAGGCGCGCCGGCTAGTTCAGCGGCTCACACCCTCTATCGTGATACGGTGCATCACGCGGCGCTGGCCCTGATAGTCATTGAGGGCCCAGTGCCAGGTCGAGCGGTTGTCCCAGAAGGCCACCGAGCCCGGCTCCCATTTGAAGCGGCAGGTGTGTTCCTCGCGCATGGCATGCGCGAAGAGCTTCTGGAGCAGCGCCTTGCCGCCAGCCTCGTCCATTCCGTCAATGCCGATGGTGAAAGCCGGGTTCACAAAGAGGGCTTTCTTCCCGCTCAAGGGGTGGGTGATGATGAGAGGGTGGGCGACATCGTTCAGCGTTTCGACAGCATCGGCATTTCCAATCCGCCCGCGGCCCGCGTCAGACTGCGAATAGTAGCTGTCGTCCTGACCCCCGAAGATGTGGCGGGCTGAATGGATGGCGCGCTTGCCTTCGACCGCGCGCTTGAGCTCATCTGGAAGCGTTTCATAGGCCCGGTACATGGAGGCAAATCTTGTGTCGCCGCCGGTCTTCGGGAGCTCCCGTGCCACAAGAACAGAGCCGAGGGCGGGAATTTCGTCATAGGAGTGGTCGGTGTGCCAGCCGCCGCCAATATTGTCGGTATCGCCAACATCCTTGGCGACCATGGCGATCTGCGGATAATCGGGATGAGCGGCGAAGAAGCGGTTCACATTGATCTGCCCGAACCGCTGCGCGAAGGCGATATGGTCTTCCTCGCTGAGCGACTGGTCGCGGAAGAAAATGACGCCCTGCTCGGCGAAAGCGTCTCGAATGGCTGTTTCTTCAGCTCTGCTGAGGGCTTTGAGATCGACACCCGTAATCTCGGCTCCGACACCTTCTAAGGGTCGTATGTCCATGGCCGGCATTGTTTCCTCCCATTATCTTTGCTTTTCGACATTGTGTGGACAGGGGCGAAGTTTGACAATCACCTGCGCGAAATAGGTCCTATCACCTTGCTCCCATGTTGGACCGGGGTGGAGGGGAGAGGGGGCAGACCCTTAAATGGCACCGGGGAGAAGATGAATTGGAAATCAGACCCTACCGGCCAGATGATGAGCCTCACCTTTTTGATATCTTCCAGGCCGCGATACGCAGCATGGGCGCGCGGCACTATTCCCCAGAACAGATAGAGGCGTGGGCGGGCCCGCGTGTCAGCGCTGCGCGGCTGGGCGCCATGTATGGCGATGGCCGGACAACCTTTATCGCGGTGGATGTGAAGGATAAGCCGGTGGCGTTCAGCGACATGGAGGCCGACGGCCACGTCGATATGCTCTATTGCCATCCCGCGCAGGCAGGCCGGGGCGTTGCCAGCTTGCTGCTGGCCGCGATCGACGGGGCTGCACGGCAGGCGGGTCTTTCCCGGCTGCATGCCGAGGCAAGCGAAACAGCGAGGCCCGTATTCGAGCGGGCGGGCTATAGAATGGTGATGCGCCGCGACTTCGAGATAGAGGGGGTGGCCATGCATAACTGGAAAATGGAGAAGCAAGTTTGACTGAGCTGCCGGACGGTCCACTGCGCCAGAGCGATATTGCGATCCGCCTCAACACGGCCAAGGCCGATGCGCTGGAGCCGGTTCTGAAAGAACGCTTTCCAGAGATCGAGGTGACAAGGGCGCCGCTCAAAACGGCGCGAAAGCTGCGCATCCTCGTGACGTTTCACACGCCGGATGATGAGGACCTCTCTGGCTATCAGTGGGTGCACTCCATCGGCGCAGGCGTCGATGCCATATGCAAGCGGCTGGAAGGCGCCGCCAATGTTCCTCTGGTGACCCGCACGACAGGCCGGATGGGCGAACAGATCGGCGAATACTGCGCGGCCTATACGCTGGCGCATCTTCAGAAGATGGCAGTGCGGCGGGCGCTTCAGGTTAGTGAGGACTGGGACCGCGAGCGCGCAGCGCCGGCCTATCTGTTCGAAACGCGTATCGGGGTGATCGGCACCGGCTCCATCGGGAGCGGTGTGACGCGTGCCCTGTCTGCGCTGGGAGGCAAGGTTACAGGCTTTTCGCGCTCTGGCCGGCCCAGCGGCGGCTTTGAGACGGTCAAACGGCTGGATGAGCTGCAAGCTGGCGACCGGCTCGATGTGCTGGTGGCGGCGCTTCCCTTCACAGAAGAGACCGATGGCGCCCTGAATACTGAGGTTTTCGCTGCGCTTCAGGGGGGCTTGTTTATCAATGTCGGGCGTGGGGCGACGCTGGACGAGGCGGCGCTGCGGCGCGCGCTAGAGGCCGGACAGGTAAGCCATGCCGTGCTTGACGTCTTTCGCGATGAGCCGCTGGAAAAGGGGCACTGGCTCTGGAAGCATGATCAGGTCACCATCACCCCTCATGTCTCCGGCCTGACCCTTGATGAAGACGGGGCTTACAGGCTGGCGGAGTTGCTGGACGGTGTGCTGGCCGGGGACTGGCCCGCGCCGGATGTCGATGTGAGGCGTGGCTACTAGCTGGCACGAAGCGGTAGGCCGAGACTGCGCAGCATGAAATCGGCGCGCGCTGGCGTGCTGGCTTTCGGCAGGTGGATGAGGCGGTGCCCGCGCGACGGATAGGCAAGGCACAGCCAGTTATATTCACGCACCGCGTCTTCGAAGGGGAGAGGGCGTTCCTCATCCTGCTCATAGAGGTCAGGCCAGGGCGGCGCCATGAAGACGGGGCGGGCATAGATGCAGGTCTGCCCTGCCGATCTCAGTGCCTGCGGGATCTGGATCGAAAGCCGGTCGAGATGGGCAAGCGCATCGATGGCGGAACGGTCGAAGAAAACCGGCCCGTCATGGGGGGCGTGAGCCTCAAGACTGGAGCGGGCCTGTATCACGGCCTTCTCGACAAAGGCCACCGGATTTTTCCAGGGCAGGGCATCCGAGCCGGTCTCCAGCGCTTCGCGGACAATGTTGCGGCCGGGCTCCTCCACGGTGCGAAAGCCACGCGTGGCGAGTTCCGCAAGAAGGGTGGATTTGCCGCCGGACGAACAGCCGGAAATGACAATCCGCCGCCGGTCCATCTCAGATCTCCTCATCATACATGACGCGCTCGAGATAGAGCCCGTCCGCCGGGGCGACAGGGCCGCAGGCGGTGCGGTCGCGCGCCTCAAGGATCTCCTTCACCCAGCCGGGCTCGTGCATGCCGCGGCCGACTTCGACCAGGCTGCCCGTGATGGAGCGTACCTGGCGGTGCAGGAAACTGCGGGCCGTGGTCGTGATCTCGATCCGGTCGGCAAGGCGGAAGACTTCCAGCGTGTCGAGCGTCTTCACCGGGCTCTTGGCCTGGCAGGCGGCATCGCGGAAAGTGGTGAAGTCATGTTCGCCGAGAAGGTACTGGGCTGCTTCCTGCATGGCATGCACATCAAGATCGAAAGGCGTGCGCCAGACAAGGCCGCGATCAAAGGTCAGGTGAGCGCGCCGGGTCTGGATGAGATAGCGATAGGCGCGGCCCGTGGCGCTGAAGCGGGCATGGAAGCTTTCATCGACTTCCTCGACGGCCAGTACGGCGATGGGGTTCGGGCGCAAATGATAGTTGAGCGCGTCCGGCAGTTTCCGGACGGGGCGCGGGGTCGAGAGGGTGAGGTGGGCAACCTGTCCGGTGGCATGGACGCCAGCATCGGTGCGGCCGGCGCCCTGGACAAGGACAGGCTCGCCGCCATTCAGCGCCGCGGCGGCGCGTTCCAGTGCACCCTGAACGGTGGGCTGGCCTTCCTGCCGCTGCCAGCCATAGAAGGGGCGGCCGTCATATTCGATAAGGAGGCGAAGACGCTGGCTCATTCTGTCTCCGTGAAGGCGCGGGGGTAGGTGAGCGTTCCGGATCGCGGGGCGGTTTCGCTAAGCTCGATGGCCATGAAGGCCTCGCCGGACCATGGCGCCTCATAGCGCGCGGCGACGGCGGGGTTGAAGCCGAAGCGGGGATAATAGTCCTTGTGGCCCAGTACGAAGACGAGCTGGCGGCCGAGCGCTTCCACCTCCGGCATGCCCGTCTTGATAAGGCCATAGCCGATGCCGCGTTTCTGCTGGCCGGGCAGGGCGCACATGGGGCCGAGGCCTGCGGCGACATCCTTGCCGTTCACGAGAATGCGGAAGAATTCGATATGGCCGATCAGCCGTCCATCGGAGTCTTCGGCGACGAGAGAGACAAGGCTATCGCCATCGCTTGCCAGCTGGCGCACGATCCGGCCTTCGTCATCGCTGGCGAAAGCGGCTGTGTTGAGCGCGGCGATGGCGTCGAGATCGCCTGCCTGTGCGGCGCGGATGGCCGGTCTCATTGGAAGCGCGCTCCGGCTTCGACCTTGTTGCCGCGCAGGAAATCATCGGCGTCCATTGCGCGCGATCCCGGTTTCTGCAGCCGCGTCAGCCGCACGGCCTTGCCTCCGCCGCAGGCGACCAGAAGAGCATCGTCCAGAAGTGTTCCCGGCGCTTCGTCATGGGCCTGGTCCACATATTCGCTCATGAGCGCCTTGATACGCAACGGTGTCTCTTCGCCGGGCGGCGTCCAGTGAAAAAAGGCGCCCGGAAAGGGCGACAGGCCGCGGATCTGCTGGTCGATTTTCGGAGCAGGGCCGGCCCAGTCGATACGCTGGTCGGCAGCCGTGAGTTTGGACGCATAGGTCACCCCGTCATCGCTTTGCGGTTCTGGCATCAGCATGCCCCCGGCGAGCCCTTCAAGGGCGCGGGGAGCAAGCTGCGCCCCAAGGCTTGAGAGACGGTCATGCAGGCTGCCGCCAGTTTCATCCGGTGCGATTTCAGTGGTCTCACTGGCGAGGACGGGGCCGGTGTCGAGCCCGGCTTCCATCATCATGGCCTGCACGCCGGTCACCTTGTCGCCAGCCATGATGGCGCGCTGGATAGGCGCAGCGCCGCGCCAGCGTGGCAGGAGGGAGGCGTGAATGTTCATGCAGCCAAGCCGGGGCGCATCCAGAACGGCTTGCGGCAGGATGAGGCCATAGGCGACCACCACAGCCGCATCGAGGCCCAGCTCAGCAAAAGCGGCCTGCTCATCATCGCCCTTGAGCGATCTGGGCGTGCGTACCTCGATGCCCTGTTCCTCGGCTGCCTTGCAGAACGCCTGCCACTTGCTCCTGCTGCCGATGACACCGATTCGAGAGCCCCAGGAGTCCGGGTCGGCCTGCCGCGCCTTGAGCAGACCGAG
>NVWP01000078.1 GCA_002733705.1 Henriciella sp.
GTGGCCTGCTGCCTCCGAAGTTAGCGCACAGTCTTCGGGTAGATCCAACTCCCATGATGTGACGGGCGGTGTGTACAAGGCCCGGGAACGTATTCACCGTGGCATGCTGATCCACGATTACTAGCGATTCCAACTTCATGCCCTCGAGTTGCAGAGGACAATCTGAACTGAGACAGCTTTTTGGGATTATCCCATTGTCACTGCCATTGTAGCACGTGTGTAGCCCCGCGTGTAAGGGCCATGAGGACTTGACGTCATCCCCGCCTTCCTCCGGCTTAGCACCGGCAGTTTCCTTAGAGTGCCCACCCAAACGTGCTGGCAACTAAGGATAAGGGTTGCGCTCGTTGCGGGACTTAACCCAACATCTCACGACACGAGCTGACGACAGCCATGCAGCACCTGTGCACCTGCCAACTAAATGAAGGAAACCATCTCTGGTAACCAAACAGGGCATGTCAAACGCGGGTAAGGTTCTGCGCGTTGCTTCGAATTAAACCACATGCTCCACCGCTTGTGCGGGCCCCCGTCAATTTCTTTGAGTTTTAACCTTGCGGCCGTACTCCCCAGGCGGAATGCTTAATGCGTTAGCTGCGTCACCTGCACGCATGCGCGCAGACAACTAGCATTCATCGTTTACGGTGTGGACTACCAGGGTATCTAATCCTGTTTGCTCCCCACACTTTCGCGCCTCAGCGTCAGTACCAGTCCAGTTAGCCGCCTTCGCCACTGGTGTTCCACCGAATATCTACGAATTTCACCTCTACACTCGGTATTCCGCTAACCTCTCCTGGTCTCTAGGCTACCAGTTCCAAATGCAATTCCGGGGTTGAGCCCCGGGCTTTCACATCTGGCTTAATAGCCCGCCTACGCGCGCTTTACGCCCAGTAATTCCGAACAACGCTAGCCCCCTTCGTATTACCGCGGCTGCTGGCACGAAGTTAGCCGGGGCTTCTTTACCAGGTACTGTCATTATCATCCCTGGCGAAAGAATTTTACAACCCTAAGGCCGTCATCATTCACGCGGCATGGCTGCATCAGGCTTTCGCCCATTGTGCAAGATTCCCCACTGCTGCCTCCCGTAGGAGTCTGGGCCGTGTCTCAGTCCCAGTGTGGCTGATCATCCTCTCAGACCAGCTATAGATCGTAGTCTTGGTAGGCCATTACCCCACCAACAAACTAATCTAACGCGGGCCGATCCTTCACCGATAAATCTTTCCCCCGAAGGGCGTATACGGTATTACCTTCCGTTTCCAGAAGCTATTCCGTAGTGAAGGGTACGTTCCCACGCGTTACTCACCCGTCTGCCACTATGTCGTTCGACTTGCATGTGTTAAGCCTGCCGCCAGCGTTCGTTCTGAGCCAGAATCAAACTCTCAGGTTGAGTGCTCGATCTCTGACGTTCTCGACCTCTTGGAATTAGAGGCCGGAAATTGCTGATTGCAATTTGCGTTTTGACGGGAAACCCTTTTCACAACATCACTGGCCGAAACCAGCAAAAGTGAAAGGTATTTCCTTGAAACGCATCGTCATGATCGCATTGGAGCCCCTGAGGGCTCCGCAAGCCGTTCATGCCGCCTGCGTTTCTCTTCCATAATCCTACGATGTCAAACAGCCGGGCCGGAGCCCTTTTTTGCCTCGGCGGAAGCAACCTGCCCCGCTTCGGAAGTGGCGGCTTATATGAGCCACCGAATTCCCCGTCAACACCCTTTTTTGCGCTTTCTGCAGAACTTCGCAGTGACCCGCGAAACCTGCAATTTGAAGCGCGAAACCCGGCTTTCGATCCGTGCCGCGAGGCACTGTCTCAACCAGTTGAGCGTCTCAGGAGAGGGCGGCATATATGAGGCCGTCCGAACTCCGTCAACACCCTTTTTCGCACCCTCTGCAGTTCGCGGCACAAGGCCAAAAAACCGCAGAAACATAAGCGCTTACCGTCCGTCCAGAACCCCGAAAGGTTCCTTCCGTCTGGCAGGTCGTCTCCAAGAGAAGGGCGGCTCTTAAAGACCGGCCCGACCCCCGTCAACAACCTTTTCAGCACCCTCTGCAGCTCTTGGCACAAGGCCATAAAACCGCAGAAACAAAAGCGCTTGCCGTCCGTCCAGAACCCCGAAAGGTCCCTTCCGTCTGGCAGGTCGTCTCCAAGAGAAGGGCGGCTCTTAAAGACCAGCCCGACCCCCGTCAACAACCCTTTTGCACTCTTCTGCAGCAACTAGCTGGAAGCCGGAAACTGCAGTGTTTGAAGCACAACCCGGATCCCGCGAAGCTCATCAGAACTTCGTTTTCACCGGAAGGTCTTTCCAGAAGAAGGGCGGCTTCTATTTGCCGGTCCGTCCTCCGTCAACAACCCTTCTGCACTTCCTTGACAGACTTGGCAGTTCACACCGCCACCCTGCCTTTTTGGCGCAAAACGCTGCCTTGCTGAGCCGACTATTCACCGGCCCCACATAGACAGAGGCGTTTCAGATGGAAAGGACCATATAGCTTCTGTTCGCTTACCTTGGCAAGGGCTAAATTCACCTGAACGGTGAGATTACTGCCCCTTTATATAATCTGCCATGGCGTCGGCCTCGGCGCGGGTTTCCTCGATCTTCCATTTGACGAGGTCGCCAATGGAGACGATCCCGGCGAGCTTGCCGTCGCGCATTACCGGCAGATGGCGCACGCGCCGGTCTGTCATACGGCCAAGACACTGGTCGAGCGATTCCGTGGGATTGGCCGTGATCACGCCGCGTGTCATCGACTCTTCGACACTCATCTGCAGCGCAGCGGCCCCGTGGCGGGCGAGCTGGCGCAGGATATCTCGTTCTGAGAGGACACCCGCGAGCCCCTCCCCACTCATCGCGACAACAGCGCCGATGCGTTCCTCGTCCAGAAAGCGGGCCGCTTCGGCAAGCGTCTGACTTGCGTCTATGGTCAGGACGTTGCCGCCCTTTGTCTTGAGAATCTGTTCGATGAGCATGCCATCCTCCCTGTGTTTATCGTTTTCGTTGTCACCTTCATAGCACAGGTAGGCGCCCGCGCGAAGGAATCCTCAAAGCCTCAACGCGTATCAGCGTGGCACAAAACGGAACATTTCCGGCCCTCCAGGGGGTACGAAGCCGGTGATGCCGCGCGACTCTGTTCCCCTGGGAGGCGAAATCGCCAGCACCTGCTCCCGCGAACTGGCACACCCATTGCAACCACCCCTGCCATCAACCCCAGAAGGGATCGGCAGATGAAACATATGACGCACACTCTTACCGCGGTCGCCGGCCTTATCGCCGCCGCCAGCGCGGCATTCGCGCCCGGCGCCAACGCCCAGGCCGCATCCAGCATGTCCCAGTTCGAACGTCCCTGGGGCTTCGCACCCGGGGAAGAAAGCCGTCCGTTTACCGCAACTTCACGTGATGCGAGCAATAACCGCGTCGTTATCAATGGCTTGATCAATGGCGGCACGGGTCTGGGGACCAGCCTCTATACAAGCTGGGGTCAGACAGAAGGCGCACCGGGCATGCTTGGATCAGGCACGGCAATTGGCAATCAGCTCAATGTGGTCACGAACGGCAGCTACAACACCGTCATCATCGACTCGACGCAGATCAATAATGGCGACCAGTCGGTCGTTCTCAATGGGGAGCTCGACCTGCAATGATCAATACCGCCGATAAAAAGAAGCCTGTTGCCAGACGCCTTTCCGGCGCTGTGCTCGGGGGGGCGATGCTTGTGACGGGCTGTATCTCCCCGGTCGCTGGCCCCGACGGCAACTATACGAGCCCGATCGGTAACGCCCCTGTGACGGCGAATCCGACCCCCTATTCCGACGGCCTGGTCTGCATGGGCCACTATGCCCGCCAGAGCGGCTATGCCGCCCCGCGAATCGCTGTCGGCCGCATCCTCGACTATACGGGCAAGGCCGATACGGAAGGTGGCCGGCGTGTGACCCAGGGCGCTTCGCTCATGGCAATCTCGGCTTTCGCGAAGGCCGGCGCGCGCCTTGTGGAGCGTTTTGACACCTCCGTCTCGGAGCTGGAGCTCAAATATTCAAATAACCGCCTGATCGGCGACGATATCCAGGACGATTATCGCCGCATCACCGCCGGCTCGATCCCGGGTTCCGATTATTACCTCATCGGCGGGATCACCGAACTCAACTACAATATCCGATCTATCGGTGCTGACGCCTTTGTCGGCGATGTCGACGCGACCGACCCGAAGGGCTCGCTCGGCGCCAAGCTTTATGTGATCAATGTCGGCCTGGATCTTCGCCTTGTGGAGACTGAGACGCTCGAAGTCGTCGACGTGATTTCCTACCAGAAGCAGATCATCGGCCGCGAAGTTTCGCTTGGTGTTTTCGACTTTGCCAATGGCAACGTGTTCGACATCGGTGTCGGTGGACGCGCCCAGGAGCCGATCCAGCTCGCGATCCGCTCCGTTCTGGAACGTGCCGTTCTGGAAATGATGGCGAATCTCTATGCCGCACCGACATCGGATGTTTGCTCGCTGACTGCTGGCGGCATCTCGACGAACAGTGTGACCGGCGATTTCCGCCCGGCTGGCGCGCCACTTGAAGAGTATAATGGACCCTCGCGGCAGTCTGTCTCTGCATGGCACAACCGCCGCGATCCTGTCCTGCGCGGGCGCAACTAGACCCGCTCTGGACACCAGGACTGTTTCACGGAGGCAAGCATGCCCAAGACTGCAGCGACATATTCCGTACTTCTCGCCCTCGCCCTGTCCGCGCCGGCAATGGCCTCGGCTCAGGATCGCCAGTACATTCCTTATATGGCCGATAGTGCAGATGGTGCCGGCGCCGAATCGGGCAGCCAGGTCTCTTCAGGCACGATCGACCAGGTGCAGTTCGGCGATGTGTGGTCGCAGATGGATGTCCAGCTGCCGGACCACACGCCCGACGCCGTGTCGACCTCCACCTCTGTCGGCAACCTTGCCAATGCGACGCTGAAGTCCGGAGACGTCGATTCGGAAGTCCGCCAGAGCTTTGATGCGGTCTCCCGCGCCACAAACAATCTCGAAGGCTATTCGGCCGGGACCGCGGTCTCGACCACCACAGCCTATGCAAACGCGTCTTCAGGCGGCACCAGTTATGGCTCAAACAGCTATTTTGCCCAGCAGGATGCAGAAGGCACAGTCGATGCGTACTCCCGGGTCGATCTCTTTCAGACGAATCAGGCCGCGGGGGCGACAACCGCAATCGCCAACGTCTCGACCAGCGACAATTATGACGGCTTCAGCATCAGCGACCAGACCCAGTACAGCAATGCCGACGTAACGGCGGAAACCGATGCCGATGTGTACCAGAATGGCACATCCGCCTCTTTCGCGACCACGGCGGGGGGAAACGCATCCTCGTCCACCGGCTATACGAGCACAGACTATAACCGCGCTCTCCAGCGCACCGAATCGGGCACGCGGGTTTCCGCCTCCACCGATGTCTATATGCGCGATGGCACCAATGTGACGGCTGCCACCAACAGCTTCGGCAACTCGGCAACCGTCAACAATGAATGGGGCTACGCAACGCTCGGTGTCGATGGCGAAGATACCGTTCAGGAAAATAACGCCGATATCGACGCGCAGAGCTATGTCACGCTCGACCAGTGGAACGGCTACGCCACGTCCAGCGCTTATGGCGTCGGCAACTCAGCCCTCATCTCGAATGTCGGCTCCGACACGGTCATGTATGCCGATCAGACCAATTCTGGCACGGTAACGAGCTATGCCAAGCTCGAAGGCGCGTCCTGGTCGGGCGGCGCCGGCATTCTCACCTCGACCGCCATCGGCAACGCAGCCACGGCAACGGTCTGCAACTATTGCAGCGAGGCCTCTGTCGGCGGGCGAATCAATCAGACCAACAGCGCCAACATCAACGCCTATGGCCAGGCCAATACGAGCTATGGCGGCGTCGTTCAGGGCTCTGCTACCGCTGTGGGCAATGCCGCAACCTTGCAGTCGCTGGGCAACTAAGACAGCCTCTCACACGACTCAGGATCTGCCGATCCTCGACCCCTGCCCTCAACTGACGGCAGGGGTTTTCGATTCGCCGCAGCGAAATCTGCCCTATATCGCCTTTCATGCTTACACGACTGTTTCTGGGGCTCATCGCCCTCATGTTTCTCGCCTTCGGCCTCTGGTCGATAATAGACCCAATCGGCATGACCTCGCGTCTGGACGTGACGGTATCTGGCCCAAACGCGGCGTTCGAGATGCGTGGCATCTTTGGCGGGGTCAGCCTCGCCGCTTCCATCCTGACAGGCGTAGGTGCCCTCAGCCCCGCCCGATTCGAACGTCCGGCGCTCTGGTTCCTCATGGTCTATATGGGCGGCTACACCCTCGCTCGTCTCGTCTCGCTCATTGTTGGCGATAACCCGACCTTTAATGGCTGGGCGTTCGCGAGCTTTGAGATTTTGAGCTTTGTTCTTGCCGCGCTCGCGCTTAACGTACGAAAGCAATCTTAGATATTGCCAGAGGCGGAAACAATGGTGCTGGCAGGACTAGTCCTTCAATTGCACGCCGGTGCATTTCAGCTTCCGCGGCCAGCCTCCGCCATCAGCAACGCTGAATGCCTGCCTTATGCAAGCTTCGAGCAGATCATTGATTCCTATTCAGGTGTCTTTCTGGGTGAGATGCATGGCCAGATCCAGTCGGCCAAACTTGTTGGATGTCTCGCAGAAATGGTGCGTGACGCTGGACTGGAACCGGTCATTTCACTCGAGCTCTCTGAAATGGCAGAATTTCGTTTGGGGAAACTTGAATATTCGGGCCGCGTAGGCCGATCAGTAGCGGTCCCGGAACTCGTCTGCAGGGTTGCCACTCTGTTTGAGGACGGCATTGCAGATCTCAGTTTTCATGCCCCGGCCAATGGCCGCATTCGTCCGGACGGCGGATTCGACTCAACTTTTCACGAACAGGGGCGCGCCGAACTCATCGAATCCGAACTTGTAGCTGGCCGGTTCGTGATAGCTCTTTCCGGTTGGATCCACGTTCAGAACGCCCATAACCGGACCGGGGGCCGCCTCGATGCAAAGGCAGGCTACTTTCTGCCTGAATCAGTTGCGCTTGTAAGGCTGACCTACACCTCGGAAAGCACGGCGCGAAACTGTCGGCTGGGCGGCAACTGCGATGTGCACGACCAACAAGTAACGGCCCACACGCCGCCTTTCACGCTGGCGCCATATGTGACGGACAGGTTCGACTATGAATTCAATGTCGGGCGCCTGACCCCGTCCTCCGGTGCTGAGGGGTATATGAAGTGCCCCGGCTACGAGCGGGCGTTTCAATAAGAAAAAACCCCGCCAGCGGCACTGGCGGGGTCTCTCAATAATGAATGCCGACTGGCGGCAGAGCCTAGAAGTTCACCTTCAGCTCGGCTCCGTACATGGCCGGCAGGCCTGGATAGACGGCAATCGTACCAGTCTGCTCCGGCACAGAGAAGGAAGCGAGGTTGTAATACTCATCGGTGATGTTCTCACCGAAGATCGCAAACTCCCAGCGTCCATCTGCCGACTGAAGGCCGATGCGGCCGCCAAGCAGGGTGTAGGCGTCATTGTCCGCAATGCCGGCCGTGGTTGCCGAGGTCGTGTGCTCGGAGCTGTAGCGGGCATTGAGGTGGAAGACCGCCTTAAGGTCCGGCGTAACGTCATAGAGGTAGGTACCGGACGCCGTCACGACATGCTCAGGTATCTGGGTCAGCTGTGTGCCACCCTCTGCCAGAAGCTCGTTCTGACCATTGCCGAGCGGCGTGATCACGTCACCCTGACGCTCTGCCTTGGTATAGGCATAGCCGCCCTGCAGCGTGAGGCCTTCGGCCGGAATGATCGAGGCGTCGAGCTCCAGACCATAGCTTTCCACGTCAGAGTTGATGACGCGGAAATTGGTGCCCGTGAAGAAGTTCTCCTGGAAGTCCTGCACATCCTGGAAGAAGATCGCACCGTTCAGCGTCGCATTGAGCGTATTGAACGAGCTCTTCCAGCCCAGCTCGTAGCTGTCGACCGTCTCGGAATCAAACTTGAGGTCCGAAGGCTGAGCGCCATCGCCGCCAAACAGCACGCTGTCGAAGCCAGAGCGGTCGAGGTTATAGCCACCCGACTTGAAGCCGCGCGAATAGGAGGCATAGGCCATGAAGTCCGGCGTGAAGTCGTAGGCCAGTTTCGCCGTACCGGTGAGATTGGTCTCATCGAAGCTGTCGCTGTCGGTGCCATTGTATTCACTGTTGACCGCCGGGTTACAGTTCAGCAGGGCAAGCTGGCTCGCATTGATGGCGGCAAGCTGCTGGAGCACCGACTGACCATCGGGCGTGAAATAGAACTCACATGATGGCGTAACGGAATTGAGATCGTATTCGATCTCCTTTTCCTCATAGTTGAGGCGCAGACCTGCCGTCGCCGTCAGCTTGTCGCTGACCGCATACTCATTGTGGGTGAAGAGCGCAGCGGCATTGGTCGTCACGTCAAACACGTCGTTGTTCTGGCCGCCGCCATTCACAAGACCGGGGACAAAATAGGACGGAAGGCCCGCGGGAACGCCAGGGGCAATCCGCAGAGCCGGGCCGTTCGGCGTTGAGACAAACAGTGAAGGCACTGCCGAGCCGAGCGAACCGGTCAGCTGGAAACCCGTTGGGGCCAGCGCATTGGCTGTAGACCCGGCCGTAACAAGGTCGGTGTAGATATTGGCCTGCGACCCGGTGCGGATCGTATCGGTATAGCCAAGCTCCTCATTCATGTAGAAGCCGCCGACCAGCCAGTCGAGATCGCCCCAATTGTCCTGCAGGCGCACTTCCTGGGTGAAGACATCATCGGTGATGGTGGTGCCATCGCGATAGGCCCGGTCGATACCGGAGAAATCGATGTCCTGCGAACGTTTGGCCTGCCAGTCGCGATAGGCGGTGATGGAGGTCAGGTTGATCGTACCGATACGGTTGCGATACTCGCCGGAAATGCCCCATTCATTGACATCGTCGTTAATGGGCCGGTTCGGGGACAGCGCCACTTTGAGATCTTCCGGCTGTGCATCGGCAAAGCCCTGAAGGCCGGCAAAAGCAGCACCGGTGGTGACCGCTGCGCCCGTCGCGCCCTGCACAAGATTCACGCCGATACAGCAATCTTCATCCGTGCGGGCATGGTCTGCGATAATACGCAGGCTCGCATCGTCCTTTTCGAACAGCATCTGGCCGCGGATCAGGAAACGGTCGAGATTGTTGAATTCGCGGTCGGAATTCACGTCGTCGATATAACCGTCGCGCTGACGCAGCCTGACATCGAGGCGCGTGGCGACGTTCTCCGCGATCGGGCCGGTCACCATCGCTTCGGTCGCGAACATGTTGTAATTGCCGGTCGATACGCCGAGCGTGGCTTCAGGATCAAACTGCGGACCAGCCGTATTGATCGAGACGACGCCGGCCGAGGTGTTGCGGCCAAAGAGCGTGCCTTGCGGGCCGCGAAGCACTTCGATGCTGCGAAGCTCTGGAAGCTCGGCCAGGGCAACGCCTGTCCGGGTACGGTAAACGCCATCAATCAGCACGCCGACAGCCGGTTCGAAGCCTGGATTGTTCGACCCCGTACCGATCCCGCGGATGGCAATGGAGGTGCCGGACGCGGCCGACTCGCTCTGCGCGATCTGGATCGACGGTGCGATCTGCTCAATATCGTTGAGGCGGGCAACGCCTGTGTCTTCCAGAAGCGAGGCATCGAACGCGGTAACCGACACCGGAACGTCCTGCACGGTCGTGCCCGAACGGCGGGTGGCTTCAACCACAACGGCATTCAGGCGGCGCTGGCCATCATCGGCCTGTTCGCTATCCTGTGCCGAGGCTGAAAAGACCGGAACACTCATCAGTGCGGCAAGGCCAACACCTGCGCAAAGCGACATTTTCATCGCCTGCGACTTCACAGTAGGTTTGGGAAGAAACCTCATCTAACGTCTCCAAATGTTGTGATTATTCTTTGCTATCCGAGCCTCTGACGGACTCTCCGTCCCTTTAGCAGCGCTATGCAGGGATGCAAGCCTGAAACCCACATACTCATCATTTTAGAGGAACAAATCGTACCCAAGGGTGAAAAAAACGCTGCGCAGATCCTGCGCAGCGTTTCTCCCTCGACGTGCCAGTGGCAACATCCCCTCTGATGGCCTGTTCGTCTAGTAGACGCCCTGGCCTACCCCGCCGTCGAAAACCATGGGTTTGCCTTCCGCATGGCGGACACGTTGAACCTGACGGGTGACTTCCTTCATGACGGTACGCGTCTGGGGCACGCAGACTTCTTCGGCCATACGCGCTTCGATGATCTTGATGCCGGGGCCGTAACGGCGCAGCAGCGAACGTTCATTACAGTCGCGCTGCGGCGTCTGCGGCGCGCAGCTCAGCTCACCGCCGGGGCGGTGAACAAGCGCCTCGCCTTTTTCGCACGCCATGGTCTGGCCGTGGTCGAAACTGGCCTGCCCATTGACGAGCTCGCCCAGATTGACCTGAAGCCGCGTCCCGGCAAGGCAGCGGAAGACCTCGCCGCTATAGCCCGAAGCAACGTCACGGCCGCCATCGACCTGCGACGCCGGATGTGGCGCTCCGGTGTCGTCGATACAGACAGCCTGCACGGCGCGGTAGGCCATGTGGTAGCTCACCTGATCGACGCAGTATTCTTCCGTGGTCGGGACCTGTTCGGTGACCGTGTCGGTATAGGTTTCATCTGCCCCGGTCACATCCAGCGTGCCGATGGATGTGACACCAACCGGTGCAACACCGCCGAAACCACCGCCGCCGCCACCATAGACAACGACTTCGCTGGAGGCGGAGGCCCCCGCCGTCACATTTAGATAGCTTTGCGCGGAGACATTCAGATTGCCACCGTGCACGTTTACATTGGTGCCGCCAATCGTGATGTTCGGACCCGCCACATTTACGCCCGGCACATTGACGCCATGCCCCTTACCGCCCTGACAGCAAGGTGAGCCATGCCCGCCACCATTATAGGTTGGCGGCGGCGGAGGGGCCGGCTTGCATGTGTTGCAGCCATGACTGCCCCCATTCCCGCCTGCCCATGCCAGACCGGACAGAGTAATAAGGATAGCGGCGCCTGCACCGGCGAACAGAGTGTGTCGTGTTGAAACGCGCATGAGGGGTCTCCGTGGCTCTTCGCCTGAGGAGGTGCACACAGCGTGCCATTTCTCGCCCCATTCGCGAAAAATGTTCCGATGCCGGAAGATGACGCGTCTCAGACACCGTTAAGAACTGGCCCATTGCTTGCGATGCCCCCGGCGACCGCCATGCGGACGACAAAGCTGTCCCATCCATGAATAAGTAATAAGAAGCAGGCCCCGATGCTCGATAGAACCCTCCATCCGAACAGCCAGACCCTTCTGTCTGCCTGGCAGCGCATGAATATTGCTGCATCGGACCTCCCGGCAGGGCCGACCACACGTGATCATCCAGACCTCATAGAGCGGCTATTCGTTATTCAGCAGGAAGGGGCCGATCACTGGCTGTTCCGCACCGCCGGCGCGCAGCTCCAGTCATCGCTCGGCCGAGAGCTGGCCGATCACGATTTTCTGGGCGTCTGGACCGGCTATGACCGCGAAATGCTGGTCCAGCTTCTTCGCATGGTGACGCAGGAGAGACTTCCCGGCATCGTTCGCGCCAGAGGCGAGTCCCTGACCGGTGAGCGTGTCGATATCGAGATGACACTCGCCCCTCTTGCCAAGCCTCCTCATCAGGACGGCGGTGCCCGGATCCTTGGCCTTTATCAGGCCCTGGGCGGGGAAAGCTTCCTGCGCGGGCGCCCGGTCTGGCGCCACCGGCTCACGGCCATCTACCCGCCAGACCCGCGCAAGGACGAACCACGTCTCAAACTGGTCGCGAGCAACGACTAGGTCCGCTAGCCATCAATCCGGGTCAGTCCCGATTTGAACCGCTTCCAGTTGTCGACATAGACCTGCGCAGACGCGGCAATCATCTGTGCTGCGCCCTCATCCAGCTCCCGCACCACCTTGCCTGGCGATCCCATGACGAGCGAATTGTCCGGGATTTCCTTGCCTTCGGGAATGAGGGAATGCGCCCCGATGATACAGTTCTTGCCGATCTTGGCCCGGTTGAGGATCGTCGACCCGATCCCGATCAGCGTGCCATCGGCGATCGTGCACCCATGCAGCATCACCATATGGCCGACAGTGACATTCTTCCCGATGGTCAGCGGAACGCCATGATCGGTATGCAGCACGCTGCCATCCTGAATGTTGGAGTTCTCGCCAATCTCGATCGGATCATTGTCTCCGCGAAGGACGGCATTGAACCAGATGCTCGCATTCTCCTTCAGAATCACCCGGCCCAGAACCGTTGCATTCTCCGCCACCCAATAGTTCCCGCTTTCGGGAGTGCTCGGTTTGACGCCATCAAGGTCGTAAAGTGCCATATGTGAGGGCCTCCATTGTCATAAAACTTTATTGGCTGACCCGGGCTGGTTAACCGGGTCTTAATACTGGTAATCTCTAATGGTGATGAGATTCGCGAGGCAAGTGCTGATGGTCCAGAGACCATTCCTGACACCTACCCCGCCCGGCCCACCGCCTGGGTCCGGAGCTTTTCTCTCCCCGTTCTTCGTCGCCGCCCGGCAGGTTTGCCCGGCGGTTTTTTTGTGCCCGAAAAGGAGATCCTCAAATGGGTAAACGTGCCGCAACCAAGCGTCAGAAAGCCAGAGCCGAGATTGAAGCCATGGGCTTCCTCGAGGAAATGGGCGGCAAATCCAGGCAGGAGGCCCGGCTGTACGCCATCAATGGCGGCTGGCACCCCGACGATGCCGACAAGGTGAGGAATCCAAACACACCGCGCGACCAGCGCTATCAGAAGAATGTCAAACCCCGCTCGGAAAATCAGGCCCGCCTGATGAAGGCGCTGGAGACAAAATCACTCGTCTGCGCGCTCGGCCCGGCTGGTACGGGCAAGACCTATCTTGCCATCTGCAAGGCGGTCGAGGCGTTGCAGTCCGGCAAGGTGGCCCGCATCATCCTGTCGCGCCCTGCGGTCGAGGCCGGCGAGCAGATTGGCTTCCTCCCGGGCGCCATGGAAGACAAGCTCGCCCCCTATCTGCGCCCGCTCTACGACGCGCTGGCCGACCGGCTTTCACCGCAGCAGCTCAAACACATGATGGGCGAAGGCCTGATCGAGATCGCGCCCATAGGCTTCATGCGCGGGCGCACGCTGAACAATGCCTTTGTCGTCATCGATGAAGCGCAGAACTGCACCTATACGCAGCTCAAGATGCTGCTGACCCGGCTTGGCTGGCACTCCACCATGGCGGTGACAGGCGACCCGAACCAGTCCGACCTCTTGCCGTCCCTCTCGGGTCTTGCGCAGGCGGCTGAAAAGCTAGCCGGGCTTTCGGATGCGGAAGTCATCTATCTTGAAGGCCAGGATATTGTGCGCCACCCGCTCGTCGCTGAAATGCTCGGCGTCCTCTGAAGCAGCGGCCCAAATACCAGGCTGGAAACGGGCGGTCAGAAAGGCCGCCCGTTTTCATGTGCGCTACTCCTCTTGCGGAAAGACCTGTTCATATAGCCAGGCACCCGCCTCGGCGACGCTGCCGCGCTCCAGATCGACACGCGAATTCGCCTGCCGCATCAGCTCGGTCGATATCTTTCCCTCAAGGCTTTCGAGCACATTGAGAAGCGCCGTATTCTCGCGGCCCTGCGGAGAAACAAGCAGAAAGGCGTCATAGGGCGGCAGGACAGCGCGCGGATCGTCCAACAGGACAAGGTCGTAGGCATCGATCCGGCCATCCGTCGTATAGGCGGTGATCAGACCGACTTCGCCGCGGCGAACCGCGTCATACATGAAAGCCGAATCCATACTGCGGATGGACAGGTTCTGAAGGCCATAGGCATCGCGCGTGCGGGTCCATTCGGGACGGCCGAAGAATTCAGGATCGCTGGCAATCGACAAGGGCTTGCCTGCCACATCACCGATTGTCTCAAGATTGTACCGCGCCGCCGTTTCCGGGCTGGTGGCGAACGCATAGGCGTTCTCGAAACCGAGCTTGCCAAGTGCCAGCACACCGCGCTGGTCCAGCAGCCAGGCGGTAACCTGCGCATACATGTCGGAACGCTGGGCCGGCTCATCCTGCTTCATCAGGCTCGCCCAGACCGTACCAGTATAATCGACATAGATATCGATTGAATCATTCGCCAGCGCGTCAAACGCGACCGTGGTTCCCAGACCTTCACGTGTCTGGACCCTGGCACCCTCGGCTTCCAGTTTCCGGCGGATGAGATCGGCCAGGATATATTGTTCGGTGAACGCCTTGCTGCCCACGGTGAACGTCTGGCCCTGGAGGGGCTGCGATGCGGCGACCTCGGCAGGCGCGGCGCCAGAGCTGCCGGTCCCGGCTCCAGCACCTGCGCCCGCAGGGATAAATATACTCAATGCGGGGAGGATAATCAGCACAAGACCGGCCATACCCGCCAGTGCATGGGAGCGCTTGCGGTCACGGGCCGACTTTTCGAACTGCGCGATGATCTGGTCGAGGGCGAGCGCCAGAGCTGCCGAAACGAGACAGCCGAACAGCACCGCTGTCCAGTTACGGGTCTGAAGACCCTGAAAGATGTAATTGCCAAGACTGCGCGCCCCGACCGGCGTGGACAGGGTCGCGGTGCCGACCACCCAGGCCGATGCGGTACGCAGCCCAGCGACAATGACAGGAGCGGCTAATGGAAGATCGATTTCCTTGAGCCGCTGGCGCGCGGTCATCCCCACGGCCAGCGCAGCTTCGCGCACATCGCTGTCCACGCCGCGCAAGCCGACAATCGTGTTTCGTAACATGGGCAGAATGGAATAGAGCGAGAGCGCCGCAAATGCCGGCCAGAAGCCGATCATGCCGCCCATCAGCGGCACCATCAGCGCAAGCAGGGCGATCCCCGGTATGGTCTGCACGATGCTGGCCGTGGCGAGGGCGGGCCCTGCAAAATGGCGTTGGCGCGCGGCCAGTATCCCGGCGGGAATGGAGATTACGAGACCGGTAAGAAGTGCGCCGAGCGCAAGCTTCAGGTGGCCGGCATAATTGGCGGGAAAGACAGCGAGCTCTTCTGCCAGAAAGCCGTTCATCCGCCCTGGTCCCCGAATGCCTTGCCAACCGTCTCAGCCAGTTGGCGCGGCGCGGCAAGAAGATCGCGCACTGTGTCATTGGCCGGGCTGGCGATGAGTTCTGCGGGCGCCCCTTTCTGGATGATCCGGCCGCCATCCATGACGGCAACCCGGTCTCCAAGCCGGAGCGCTTCGGCAAAATCATGCGTCACGAGCACGGAGGCAAAGCCAAGCTCTGATTTCAGGCGGGCGATATCATCGATAAGTCCGGTCCGGGTCAGCGGGTCCAGCGCGGCGAATGGCTCGTCCATCAGAATGATGTCAGGCTCTCCGGCAAGCGCGCGGGCAAGGCCGACACGCTGGCGCTCGCCTCCGGACAGCGCGGCCGGATATCTCTCCGCATAGGTTTCCGCCGGCAGGCCCACCATGGAAAGCAGCTCACGCAGCTTTCTTTCCTGGCGCGCGTCCGCCCAGCCCAGAAGGCGGGGCGTGACCAGCACGTTCTCTCTCACGGTGCGATGCGGAAAAAGCCCGGCGCTCTGGATCACGAACCCGATGCGCCGGCGCCACTCATGGGCCGGCATGTCGTGCGCGTTCAAACCGCCAAGCCGGACCTCACCCTCATCGGGTTCGATCAGCCGGTTGAGCATTTTCAGCGTCGTCGTCTTGCCGCAGCCTGAATGTCCGATCAACGCAAGCGTCTCGCCCGATGCGAGATCGAAACTCACCGCATCGACAACCCGGGTCTCACCAAACTGCTTGCTGAGCCCCTCGGCAGAGAGAAGCGCGGTGCTCAGTCGCCCAGATCCTCTGAGAGGACCGTCATCTGGAACTGGTAGGAGGTCTCGCCTTCGTCGACATCCTTGTAGATCACCGCAATGAACTCAGAGCCCAGATAGACTTCGACGGAATCATCGGTCTGCGACCGGCTCACGAGCCGGATCTCGGGGTTCAGCTTGTTCTTGAGATAGGTCTCCAGAAGCTGGGTTTCGTTCTTTTTCAGATCTTCGCTCATCTTCGTCTCCTGTATTGCCGAAGAGAGCTATAGCAATTGTCGCCCGGCTGGAACGGCGCGGCGGCGGATTTCTTCAGTTCCTGGTATAGGTCGGCGGCACGTCTTCGGACGGGTCGAAGGCGCGGCGTTTGAATTCGTCGCCATCCTTCTCTTTCGGATTGGCGAGCCGCCACATGAGACCGAAAAGCCAGGCGACAAATTCGACAAAGGCCCTGGCGATCAGCGTCATGAGGATACCGAATATGGTGGTCTCGTTCACGAAGTTCCGGAACACGGCGACCGCCGTCTGCGGAATATCCGGGTTCCGGATGATGTCGAGATTGGCGATCCAGTTTGCGACATCATTCACTTGATTGAGCTGGCGCGGGAAAAAGACAATGCCGAGCAGCATCAGGATGATGACCATGAAGAATGTCGCGACGATCTTGATTGAGACCATCGACAAACCGCGAAACAGTTTCAGCATAAGGGACCCCCGTGCATGCACGGGAAGTTCTATGCGAATCTCATGCCGATATCCAGCAAGCTAGGACGATTCAGGAAGCGTCTGATCCATATTGCGCGCAGGCGCCTTGCCCTCTCCGCCAACGACACGTGCCGGAACGCCAGCCACAGTCGTGCGCGCGGCAACATCCTTCAGGACGACGCTACCGGCAGCAATCTTGGCCTCGTCTCCGACATGGATGTTACCCAGCACCTTTGCGCCAACCGAAACCAGGACGCCACGGCCGATCTTCGGATGCCGGTCACCGACCTCCTTGCCGGTCCCGCCAAGCGTGACCCCCTGAAGGATGGAGCATCCATCGCCGACCTCTGCCGTCTCACCGATGGTGATATTGGTCGCGTGGTCCAGCATGACACCGCTGCCCATCTTCACGGCCGGATGGATATCCACGCCAAAACGTTCGCTGGCCCGTGACTGCAAGTGGAAGGCAAGCGTCTCGCGCCCTTCGCGCCAGAGCCGGTTGGCTACGCGCTGGGTCTGCAGGGCAAGGAAACCCTTGAAGAACAGGAAAGGCTGCAACATGCCCCGGCAGGCCGGGTCGCGCTCAAGCACAGCCTGCATGTCGCGTTCGGCCGCCTCGACCAGGCCGGGCTCGTGATCATAGCAATGAGCGATCACATGACGTATCTGCTGAGCACCGATCTCGGGCCCCGCAAGCTTTTCGGCAAGATGAAAGGAAAGCGCCTGGCAAATCGTGTCATGCGAGAGGATCGCCGCATCGATATAGCTCGCCAGCGCCGGCTCGTCGGAGGCTGCAGCGCGCGCTTCGAAACGCAGGCGCCGCCACGGCGGCGGCGGTGCACCAATGTCGGGGTTCTCGGCCATGCTCGCAGCAGTCTCCATATTGCAGTCTACGCACATGGATGGACCGGTCACCGGCTTCAAGTGACAACCGGCAAGATCAGAAGGTTTCCGACTTTGGAATATACCGGATCGCAAAGCCGTTACGCAGCGTGCGAACGACCTCCCCCTTCAGATGTCCGACACTTACCGTCTCGCCGACATAGGGTGAAGGCCCATCTGTCTCGAAAGCCGCACCCGTCAGGGAGATATCGACTGTACGGCATTGCAGGACACGGCCGTCTTCGCGCGTGACAAGGGCCGGTCCGCCAGCCGCATATCTCGGCGCCTCGCGCTCATCGGCCAGGCCCAGCACCTGCTTGTTGAACAGCCAGGTCAACCGGTCGGCAATCTTGTCCTTCTTGCGGTCGGTCACCAGAAACCGAACCGCGAACCCGTCCTCTGTCGGACGAACCACTTCGCATTCGATGCGCCCGATTTCGTCGAGATAGCAGATAAGACGTGAGAGCGGCGGGAGCTGGTGACGGGAGACAAA
>NVWP01000079.1 GCA_002733705.1 Henriciella sp.
GCAGACCCGGCGGGCAAGCTTGTCGTCCACGCCGCCGGTCAGCATGATGGTTCTGGCTTTGAACAGTGCCTCTTCCAGAAAGGCGTTGGGCTCATTCTGCGGCTTCTGTTCGGTCTCATCGTCGAGGCGATACATGACGTCTCCCGTGCATTCAGTCAGGGACCATAGGTGAGGCGCCCCAGCGCTCCGGTCAAGCACCTCACTCACCTATTCGGGCGTGTGCGTGACACTGATCCCGAGTTGTTCGACGATAGCCTCATCATCATTTAACGCGCCCAGTTCATCCATCCTCTCGACAGTGAGCGCCTCGGACGGCTCGACACGGATATCCAGGCTCCCGCCCGGCGTCTCGATATAGGCCGCAAGCGACTCGATCCAGTCGGCCGCCTGTGGGACTTGCGCCTGCACATTGCCTTTCGATGAGCGGACCATTGTGGCGATAAACCTGCGAAGATCTTCGGGCGGCATGCCCGCCAGCGTCGCCCCCCAGCCCTGGTCGGCATGCTGTTCGCCAATCGCGTGAAGATAGCCGAACAGCTTGTCATAACCGCCTTCATCGGACTCATAGAGCCGGGCGCTCACAAAGCTGAAATACTGTTCGAAGAGGTCCTCGAAAGCGGCATCGAACGACCCGGCCTCGTTTGACTCGACCGTTTCTGCCATGGGCTCATAGGGCGGGATCGTGATGTCCAGCCGCGCGATCCGCTCGCCAAATCCCTCCGACTGGCCGGCAAGGCGGAACCGCGTCGCCCCGGTTTCCTTGTCCCAGCTTGCGAGCGCCTGAATATCGACCGGAATATCTGCCAGACCATGCTCATCGAGAAGATCGACAGCTGTTTCGATATCGCTGCGCACGGCCTCGATCTCTTCATCGTCGCCCGATGGCATCAGGCCCAGTGTGAACTGCCCGATCTCTTCGGGCCGGATCATCATGCCCGTCAGATCATAGCTGATCTTTTCAGGCAGGAACCATTCAAACTCCGACGCATCGACGCTTGCGCTTTTGATACGAAGGACATCCGCCTCGTTCATGCGATAGATAAAGCCCGTCACGGTGCCGGAGCCGAGGCTCAAAAGGTCGCGTTCTTCCATGCCGGGAAATTGCGAGCGGACAAGATAGCCAGCGAGCTTGTCGAGCTTCAAATTCCGCCAGACGCTGAAATCGGAGGCGTAGACCTGATCGATGTCGAGCCCGTCCGGATAGGGCCAGTCCTGCGGCTCGTCTGAAGGGGCACGCATCGTCATCCCCTGCGACTGGCTCATGCCGGCATAATAGACCGCGTCGAGATCATAGCCGGAGAGCCCCTCAAGACCGTAAAAGTCGATTGTGTAGGACAGATCCTGATCGACCTCATCACTATTGATGTCGAAAGCCATGGTGAAATTGCTGGCTGTCGCACGCTCCACCTTGATTGAACGTCCAACAGCGATGACCTGCTGGGCAAGCTGGATGGCCTTCAGGCTATCCTTGGCGGACTCGGCGCCTTCGCCCTCCATGTCCCGGTCCAGAAAGCCCATCATCCCGGCAAACTGCGCGTCAGATAGCGGGACATATTCGAAGGGCCGCAGGGACAGCTCGCCGGTCACCGTTCTGTCGACGTTCAGGTCGAACCGCTCGACCCCGAAATCCACCTCACTGGCATCCTCTGCCTCGATCTCTGATTCGAGGACATCAAAGGCGGCGTTCATCGCTCCGGCAGCGCCAAAGGCAGAATAACCATCGGCCTCAAGCCGGTCGAAGACGACGCCCGTCTCGTCCAGCCGCTCCCCGGCAAGGCGCGCCATCAGCAGGTCGTCGTCAAACCCCCAGACACGCGCCTCCTCCATGGCAAGCCCGAAGGCCGGCTCGCTGTTGACGGTAAGACGCAAATTCTCAAACACGGTCGCGCCTGTCGCCTCATCGAAGGATTTCGCGTCCCAGCTCAGCGCCACCAGATCCGGCAGCACACCCTGTATCGCGGAGAGGTCGGCTTCCTCTGCGTCTTCGTCGACATAGCTCGCCGCCTCGAAATCCCTGAGCGATGACAGCGCCCGGTCCCAGCCCGATTGCGATTGTAGGGCCTGTCGGCTTGCTTCATCAGCAGGCGGCGCGTCCTGCTCGCCGCTGCAGGCGGCCACAGAAACCGCCAGAAAAACTGCACTGCCTGCGATAATGGATTTCATGGCTCTGCTTCCTTTCAGAGCGTCTCAGTCTCCCTCGAAAGAGATGAGCGCGTTGACTTCGACCCCCATATTGCGCACCCGGCGCACGCCGCCAAGGTCCGGGAGCTTCACCAGGAAGACAGCCGAAACGATATCGGCCCGTCCCCGGCGCAAAAGCTTGACCCCCGCTTCGGCCGATCCGCCCGTCGCGATAAGGTCATCGACCAGAAGGACCGGCTCGCCTTCTTCAACGCCATCGACATGCATATGCAAGGCGTCCGAACCATATTCCAGTTCATAGCTTTCGCTGAATGTACGGTAGGGCAGCTTGCCGGGCTTGCGAAGCGGCAGGAAGCCGGCGCCCAGCCTGACGGCCATCGCACCGCCAAGGATAAAGCCGCGCGCATCGATACCGGCCACTTTCGAAATCTCGAACCCGTCAAAGGGGGCACAGAGTTTCTCAATCGCCGCAGCGAAAGCATCGGCATCCGCCATCAATGTCGACACGTCCCGGAACATGATTCCCTGGCGTGGATAATCGGGGATCGTTCTGATCTTAGATTTAAAGTCCATTCGAAAGCTCTTATCGTTTTTTGGCGTTTTCGTATCGCCTGATTTTCACCGGCGCCGGGAACGCCGGCGCCGGCTTGGCGCAGAGGATAAGTCGCCCGTCTCATCCTCGCCGGGCACCTCATCGCCGGTTTCCTCATCTGCCTCTGATGAGGCAAAAGGCGCCGGATCGTGCGGATAGGGCGGCTCTTCGCTCGCGGTCGTTTCCTCAGGCCGCGGGTCTAGACCTGGCCTGCCGTCATGGCGAGACGTTTCATCGCTTGGATCGACTTCAGGGCCTTGATCGCCCCCTTTTTGTGCACCGGACTCCACGTCCGTATCGGCGGCGCCGGCCTCAACCTCAGCGTTTCCCTCCCCCGCCGCGTCCCTGGCCTCCTCTTCACTCGCAGCCTCCGGCGGCGGCGAGGTATCCTCATCAAGGGCCGGCATGCTGATCGGGCGCGGCTTGAGCGCCGTACCGCCGTCCTGCAAGGCACGAATGACCGCGTCATGAAGGTCCCGGCCCTCGACCGCCTCGCGGGCAAAGCCGTGCGATGTCAGCCAGCGGTGCACGGCCGAAGCCCGGGGTGAGCGGGCCTTGCGCGGCAGGCGCCCGCCATGCCGGTCCCATAGATAGGCCGTCGCAATCGCATGCACCGCGCTGTCGGTGAGCTCGTCTATCGCCCCGGTCGCATTGCGCCCATGGGCCGCCCGCTCGCGAATCCGCATCCGGTAAACCTCAAGCGACCGATAGGCAGAATGCACGCCCGAAAGCGCCCGCTTGTCGGTTGCCATGGGGTGGGCGATCACCCCGTCCAGCTGGGGATGGGCAAGCGGTACCAGACCCTGCACGCTGCCGGGCACGCCGGCCTTCAGGCGCGCAATCTCCACCAGCACCTGATGCAGATTATGGACGAACTCATAGCCGACACCTGCCAGCGCCACCCCGATCGACATCTTGCGCGCGCGCCGCTCCTGCCAGAGCAGCCAGGCGATCATCAGCGTCGTGACGACAAGCAGGCCAAGCCCGCCGACAAGGAATGTCTCGAGATAGTCTTCGCGCATGTCCGTGTGCCCCCGCCCAGTTAACCCAGGTTAACAAAAGAGCGGCTGAGGCGCGAGCTGGTTCGCGTCTCAAGCGTATTCTGCGCAGCGCCTGGCCGGGCCGGCGGCGAAACACCGCCCGTGCACCGTCAGGACACCGCCCATACACCGTCTATGACCCGCCTCAGAGCACCCGCCCGGCCACCGCGTCCAGCTTGCGCAGAAGATTGGGATCGCGCGCATCCGGCGCAGTAATCAGCGCATAGTCCAGGCAGGTCTCGATCGCCTGCGGAGACGCCGTGCGCGGCACCCCGGAAAGCGCGCGCGCCAGTTCCGCCAGCGCCTTTTTCGCGGCCGCCGTGTTCGACTTCATGATCTCCAGCACATTGGCCACCGAGACCGCCTCGCTGGTGTCATGCCAGCAATCATAATCGGTCACCATCGCCATGGTCGCATAGGGCAGTTCGGCTTCCCGGGCGAGCTTGGCTTCAGGCATATTGGTCATGCCGATGACGTCGCATTCCCACTGGCGATAGAGGAAACTCTCGGCGCGCGAGGAAAATTGCGGGCCTTCCATGGCGAGATAGGTGCCGCTGCGATGCACCGTGACGCCGGCCGCTTCGGCTGCATCGCCCGCGATTTGCGAGAGGCGCTCGCAGACAGGGTCTGCCATGGAAACATGCGCAACCATGCCCGGCCCGAAGAAGCTCTTCTCGCGTGCAAAAGTGCGGTCAATGAACTGGTCCACCATGACAAAGTCGCCCGGCGCATAGCGTTCGCGCAGCGATCCGCAGGCCGAGATGGACAGCACGTCGGTGCAGCCTGCCCGCTTCAGCGCGTCGATATTCGCGCGGTAAGGGACATGGCTCGGCGTCAGCCTGTGGCCCCGTCCGTGGCGCGGCAGAAAGACAAAGCGCACATCGCCGATCCGCCCCGTCACCAGCTCATCCGACGGCTCACCCCATGGCGTTTCGACGTGCCGCGTCTGCCTGTCCTCAAATCCGTCCACCTCATAGAGGCCGGAGCCGCCGATAACGCCGATGACCCATTCACTCATAGTCTCAAACTCCTGACTGTCTGCCTTAGGCTGAAAGCAGTCTGCCCCCTTTAAATCAAGCGCTGTCGCCGGCCCGGCACGGGAACGCATGCGCTGTGCCGCGCGTCATTGCATCATGAGCGCGTCAGACACACCCCGCCCGGTCTCGGGTGCCCTCGCCCGGATCGGCCTCGGCGCACGTGCCTTCGTCTATTTCGCCGTCTGCTTCCTGCTTCTGAAGGGCGCCTTCACGAGTGAGCAGGATGATGGCGCCACACCCGGCGAAGCCTTTCGCATGATCGAGGCCACAATGGGCGGTCGTGTTCTTCTCATGGCCCTTGCGGCCGGCCTCTTTCTCTACGCACTCTGGCGCTACCAGCAGGCCGCCTTCGATACCGACGGACAGGGCAATGACGCAAAAGGCATCCTCGCGCGCCTCGGCATGGTCTCCTCCGGCACCAGCTATGCCCTTGTCGGTTTTGCCGCGGGGGCCGTTGCCATTGACGCCAATGATGGCGGGGGCGGCGGCAAGACAGAGGAGACCGCAAAGTGGCTGATGGAACAGCCCTTCGGCGCCTGGCTTGTCGGGCTTGGCGGCCTCGCCCTGATCGGCATCGGCATTGCCCAGGTCTGGCGCACCCACTCTGACCAGTGGAAGAAAAGCCTCGACCTTTCAGGATGGGTGCAAAAGATCAAACCGGTCATTGAATTCGGTATTGCCGGGCGCGGAATTCTCTTCGGCCTGATCGGCATATTCCTGATCATCGGCGCCTCGAACGCAGACGCATCCGATGTGAAGGGGCTCGCGGCCACACTCGGCTGGATAAGACACCAATCCTTCGGCCTGCCCCTCTTCATCGCGGCGAGCGCGACCATCGGCGCCTATGGCGTCTATTCGGGCGTCCAGTCGCTCCGCCACCGCTTCGCGGACGGTTAGGCCCGCCGGAACCATTTGCGCATGCCCGTTGGTTCAGGTGAACGCGGGTTTGGCGTCGTCAGCATGACATCCCCCGCCAGCGCATAACCGCAGGCGAGATAGTAATCGACCAGCCGGGGCTGATCGGTCCGCACGGCAAGTTGCGCGCCTTCCGCGCCCGCTTCGCGCCCCGCTGCCTCCAGCGCCGTCAGGATCATCCGCCCCAGCCCTGCCTTCTGGCGCTCAGGCAGGACGCCAATCCGCTTTATCTCGATCCAGCGGTTCTTCCCTGATATGGGCGGCGGCACAAAGACGAAGCGGCCCGCCCCAATCGGCTCACCTTCATCCTCAAGGACGACGGCCCCCCTTTAGCGATCTGCGCGGCGACTGTCTCAGGCGTTTCCCTGAACACAGTCGATTCGATGGAAACCCGGCCGGACCAGATCGCCTGCGTCAGCTCATGAATCAAAAGACCATCCGCCAGCCTAGCTGAGCGGATGGTCAATCTGGTTTCCACGATGCTGTCGCGGGGGCCTGCGGCCTAGTGCTCGACGTTCCGCCAGATGCGGTGGAACGAGAACCAGAGCAGGACCGCGAAGATCAGCAGATAGATCATCACGGCAAGACCGGTGGACTTGCGCTGGCTCTGCTTGGGCTCACCGGCCCATTGCAGGAAGTTGGCAACATCCTTCGCCATCTGCTCAACGGTCGCCTCGGTGCCATCCATATAGGTGACGCGGCCATCGGAGAGCTGCGGCGGCATGGCGAGGAAGCCACCCGGAGGGGTATGCCGCGGGTCGCCGCGCCACTGGGCCGTGGTGTCGCCAGACATATACGGGTTGTAGTACTGGCCAACCGGCTGGACGAGTTCGCCCTCATAATGGCCGCCGCCATGGTGAAGCGCCTCAACCGCGGACACATCGATGACCGTCTCGGTCTCGGTGCGGGCCGGGGCAGCCTCTTCGGCATCGGCCGTCTCGGTTTCGCCTTCACCAGCGGCGGTTTCGCCTTCAGCACCGGCCATTTCAGCCGCTTCGGCCTCACCGGCTTCGGCTGCTTCAGCACCGTCGCCTTCCGCCTCGGCTTCGGACTCAGCAGGCTCCACCTCTTCGACAGGAACCTCACGCGTGCTGAAGGCATCCTCTGACGGATAACCGGACAGCAGGCTGTAGATATAGCTGGCGCCGCCATGACGGGCCTTGGTGATCACCGACAGGTCTGGCGGAAGTGCGCCGCCATTGGCCGCGCGGGCCGCTGCCGCATTTGGATAGGGCGACTTGAACGTATCCGAGGTGCGAGCCGGACGATAATCATAATCGCCGACATCATTCGGCTCCGTGCTCAGGATTTCATCCTGGGCCGCGAAGGATTTCACCAGCGGGTTGTTGTTCGCATTCGGATATTCCGGATCGTAGAACGGGCCGCCCGGCTCACCGAGATTACGATAGCTCATAAGGCGCATCGAGTGGCACGAGGAGCAGACCTCGCGATACACCTGATAGCCGCGCTGGACGCTGGCCATATCAAGCTCGCCAACCGGGCCTTCGAAGGCCCAGCCACCTTCAGGCTCGTGCGCATGCAGTGCACCGCCAGCGGCGTGGGCCGACGCAGCGATTGCAGCCGCACCGAGACCAGCAGAGATAAAACGCAGGAATTTCATGTGCTTTGACCTCTTATTCGGCAGGGGCCGGGGCAGCGCGGTCGTGACCGAGCACTGCCTTGTGGATTGAAGCCGGCTCATCCTTCGGATTCTCGCGCAGGCCGAGAAGCGGCAGGATCACCAGGAAGTAGGCGAAATAGTAGAGCGTCAGCAGCTGGGCGAGGTGCACGAAGCGGAAGGCCGGCGCCTTGTCCACTGTCATGGTTGCATCCACACCTTCGGCCATCTTCTGTTCGCGGAATTCGGCAGCAGCCTCATACTCTTCATAGGTCTGGCTCGCCGTGTTGCCATTGGCGTCTTCATAGCTGACGACCAGCTTGTCGGAGCCCATCGGGATGATCGGATCGTCCGGATTGGACGCGCCGCACCAGCCCAGAAGCAGGCCTGCCACGACGAAGCCGAAGAAGAACTGACGGGCCACCGGACGGTAGCGCATCGATTTGACCTTCGACGTGTCCAGCCAAGGCAGGAAGAACAGGATGGCGATCGAGCCGAACATCGCGATGACACCGAGCAGTTTCGCGTCGATCGGACCGATATTGAAGGTGATGGCGCGCAGGATGGCGTAGAAGGGCAGCAGATACCATTCCGGCACAATGTGCGCGGGCGTCACCAGCGGGTTTGCCTCGATATAGTTATCGGCATGACCCAGCACATTCGGCATGTAGAAGACGAAAGCGGCGAAGATGATCAGGAAGACCACGATCGCGAAGCCGTCCTTCACCGTATAATAGGGGTGGAAAGGAACCGTGTCCTGCTTGAGGCCTTCCGGATCCTTGCGGGGCTCGACCCCAGTCGGGTTGTTGTTGCCCGGCACGTGCAGCGCCCAGATGTGAAGGACGACGACACCGGCGATCATGAATGGCAGCAGATAGTGCAGCGAGAAGAAGCGCTGGAGCGTCTGGTTGCCGATGGACGGGCCGCCCATGAGCCAGGCCTTGATGCTGTCGCCAACAACCGGAACGGCACCGATGAGGCCAGTGATCACGTTTGCGCCGTGATAGGACATCTGCCCCCATGGCAGCACATAACCAAGGAAGGCCGTACCCATCATGAGAAGGAAGATGACCACACCGAGAATCCAGAGAATCTCGCGCGGGGCCTTGTAGGAGCCGTAATAGAGGCCGCGGAACATGTGGATGTAGACCGCGAGGAAGAACATCGATGCGCCATTGGCGTGGATGTAGCGGATCAGCCAGCCATAAGGCACATCGCGCATGATCCGCTCGACTGACGCGAACGCGCTATCGACGCTCGCGGTATAGTGCATGGCAAGAACCACACCGGTCAGGATCTGCGTCATCAGGCAGACCGCCAGAATGCCGCCAAACGTGTACCAGTAGTTCAGGTTTTTCGGCGTCGGGAAGTCGACGAAGCTGTCATAGGCCAGCCGGACAACCGGCAGGCGCGAATCGAGCCATTTCGTGAAGCCGGTCTTCGGCTCGTATGTAGAGGCATGTCCGCTCATGGCTTTGTTACGTCCTCTTCCTTAAAGCGAAATGTTAATCACGGCCGGGCTGACCCAGTTATAGTCCGGAACCGGAAGGTTCGCCGGAGCGGGTCCGCGGCGGATGCGGCCTGAGGTGTCGTAGTGCGAGCCATGGCACGGGCAGTACCAGCCGCCAAAGTCACCTGTATTGCCCTGGGCTGGACCGACCGGCACACAGCCGAGGTGGGTACAGCTGCCCGAGGTCACGAGGATGGCGCGGTTGAGCTCACCATTCTGCATCGGCACAAGGCGTTCGTCGTCGGTCTGCGGATCGCGCAGGCTGGACACGTCGACCGCTTCGGCCTCGCGGATTTCCTCAGGCGTACGGTGACGGATGAAGAAAGGTTTGCCGCCGATCAGGACGCGGATTTCTCCGCCCAGCGGCACCTTGGAGACATCAACATCGAGGCTGGATGCCGCCTTGGTGTCACTCGCTGCATTCATCTGATCGATGAAGACATATGCCAGCGCACCCGCGCCAGCCACGGCTGTGGCAGCCGTTGCGATGTGAATGAAATCGCGACGATCCTCGTCGATCGTCTCGTGTGGTGTGGTTTGCGCGTCGCTCACTCTTCCAGTCCTCTGGCCAAGGATTTCTCCGAGATGCATACATTAACGGGGCGGAAAATCATTGCGGCGCAACGCCGCAAACTATGCCTCCCCGCATATATCTGCGCTGCGGTTAGCGCGAGCGCACGGGCTTTGCAAGGCGCACATGTGCGTCAGCCATGCGACGCAGCGGCGCGGGCAGCCGGCCAGAGCAAGGTGCGGCAAAGAGGTTACGCGGCTGGCGGTTTGCGCAAGCGCTCTCTTCCTTTATGCCCGCCCTGCAAGGAAGGTAGCCCATGACCGATACCGAACTCGAATCACGCAAGACCAGGGCCCGGACCTGGTTTGAAGCCCTGCAAGGCGAGATTATCGAAAGCTTCGAAGCCCTCGAGAGGGAAGCCCAGCCCCCGCTCTATAGCGGGGAACCGGCGACTTTCATGCGCACCCCCTGGACGCGCGGCGATGGCAGCGAAGACCTTGGCGGCGGTACGATGGCGATCATGAAGGGCAAGCTCTTCGAGAAAGTCGGCGTCCATGTCTCCTGCGTCTATGGTGACTTTTCCGAAGCCTTCCGCGCGCAGATCCCCGGCGCCGACAAGTCCGGCGGGCGCTTCTGGGCCTCCGGCATCTCGCTCATTGCCCACCTTCGCAATCCGCGCGTGCCCGCCGTACACATGAATACGCGCATGCTGGTGACCAGTGAGAGCTGGTTTGGCGGCGGCGCAGACCTCACCCCGCTCCTGACCTATCAGAGAGAGCCGGACTTTCCCGATACGGTGGATTTCCACGCGGCGCTGAAAGAGGCCTGCGACCGCCATGACCCGGCCTACTATCCGCAGTTCAAACAGCAGTGCGACGAATACTTCCACCTCGCCCACCGCGATGAGCCGCGCGGTACGGGCGGCATCTTCTATGACCGCCACAATACAGGTGACTGGGAGGCCGATTTCGCCTTCACACAGGATGTCGGCCGCGCCTTCCGGAACATCTATCCGCAGCTTGTGCGCCGGCGCATGAAGGAAAGCTGGAATGAGGATGAGCGCGAGGAGCAGCTTGTCCGGCGCGGGCGCTATGTGGAGTTCAACCTCCTCTATGACCGCGGCACGACATTCGGACTGAAGACGGGCGGAAACGTCAATTCCATCCTGTCTTCCATGCCGCCGGTCGTAAAATGGCCGTGACCCGCCCCCAGCGCCCTGTTATGACAGCAAAATGACCGAGACAGAGCATTCCAGCAAGAACAGCCCGTGGCCCATCATCCTGGCGGTGATCGTGCTGACCGTCGCCGTCGCCGCCCTTGGCGGACTGGTCTCCGGCGGCAGTCAGGACCCCTGGTATGCGGCGCTGGACAAGGCGCCCTATAATCCGCCTGACCGGGCCTTCGCCATTGTCTGGCCGATTCTCTACACGCTCATGGCCTTTGGCGCGATCATCGTGCGGCTCAAGGCAAAATCCTTCGCCCGCGCCAGCGCCGCCTTCGGCCTCTTCTTCACGCAGCTTGCGGTGAACCTGTCCTGGAGCTGGGTCTTCTTCGGCTTTCAGTCGCCGCTGATCGCCCTCATCATCATTGCGATCCTGCTGCTTCTGATCGTGCTGATGATTCGCGCCTTCAACCGCCACTCAATCATCGCCGGCATCCTGCAGGTCCCCTACCTCGCCTGGGTCTGCTTCGCGGCCTATCTCAACACCTATATCGTGATCGCGAACTAGACCGGCAGGGCATTGGCGCGCAGCCAGTCGGCATATTCCGCGTGTCCGATCTCACCGGCTGCCAGCATCAGCGTCCATGCCAGACGCTCTGCCATGGGCGCAGTCAGACTGAAGCCGTTTGCCCGCAGGAAGGTAAGACAGGCGACATAGCCGGTCCGCTTGTTGCCATCGACAAATGGGTGGTTCTGGATAATCCCGGCACCGTAGAGCGCACCGAGCATGCACGTGTCGCTCTCACCATAGCCATAGGCATTCAGCGCCCGGGCAAGAGCACTGTCCAGCAACCCTTCATCTCTAAGTCCACGTGCGCCGCCATGCAGCTCCAGCTGTCGGTCATGAACTCGCAAGATGAAGGACTTGTCGAGCCAGCGCGGCTCGCTCATTTGGCAAGCGCGCGCAGGACGGCGCGGTTCTCGGCCATGATCTCTTCAGCCATGTCCATGAGGTCATCTGCTTCACGGTCCACTGCCGCAAGCTCGATCCGGCCATCCTCGGTCTGAACGACATCCACTGTATCGCCCTCTTCCACGCCAAGTGCCATGAGCAGGTCGCGCGGCAGGATCACCCCAAGAGAATTGCCGACCTTCCGGACTTTCATGCTGGCCGACACAGGCGGTGTGATCGGGGCTGCCCCCGTTTCTCTAACGCCCTTATCTTTCTTGCGCTCAACCATCGCGAACCCCGTCGTTGCAACGCAGGTTATAACAAGATCGCGCAAGGCGTGCAATCAGGACCTTTTCGCCATCCGAGACAGCAATTCCTCCCGCTCCGGCTGGAAGTCCTGCTCCATCCACCATTCTTCCAGCGCGCGTAGGACTTTGCCGATCTGAGGCCCTTCAAGGCCCGCCGCCAGCGCATCGTCTCCGCCCACCGGGAATTCAGGCCGCTTCCAGGCGCGGATGGCGAAGAGATGGTCGCGCACATTGTCACCAGAGGTCAGCGCCCGGTCCACGACGGCCTGCTTGCCGTGCCAGTAGAGGGTCCGGCGAAGCTCCGCGCCAGTCATGCCCGGGATTGCCGGCAGATTGTCGGCCGCCCACATGGTCAGGCGGTCTGCCTCTGCATTGGACAGACGCAGACGCTTTGACACAGCCATGACCGATGGTGCGCTACGGTCGATCAGCGCCATCAGCCGCAGCATCGGGTCGGCTCCCACACCCGCCAGCGTCTCGCTCACCCGGAGGTCATGCAGCCCGTCCAGCGTTGTGCATTCCGGCAAGAGAAGGCCCAGCACGCCGCTCTCTGCCATGGCGTTCACCGCCTCGGTCGGGTCCGGTGCGGCCAGTAATTTGCGCAGCTCCTTCCAGATCCGCTCCACCGCGATCTGGTGCAGGCCATCCTTCTGACGCGCGCAGGCAGCCTGGCCTTCAGGGTCGATCCCGGCGCCATACCAGGCATTGAAGCGATAGAAGCGCAGGATACGAAGATAGTCCTCGCGAAGCCGGGTATCGGCGTCACCGATAAAGATGACCCGGCCCGTGGCCGCATCTTCCAGCCCGCCACCTGTCGGATCATGCAGCGTCCCGTCCGGTTCGGCATAGAGCGCGTTCAGACGGAAGTCGCGGCGCGCCGCATCCTCGGCCCAGTCGCGCGTGAAAGCCACAACGGCCCGGCGGCCATCGGTCTCGACGTCCCGGCGCAGCGTGGTGATCTCGAACGGCTTGCTGTTCTCGACCGCCGTGATCGTACCATGCTCGATCCCGGTCGGAATGGCGCGGATACCGGCCGCCTCCAGCGCCGCAACCACCGCTTCGGGCTCCAGCCGTGTCGCAATATCGATGTCGTCCACCGGCTTGCCCATCAGCGCATTGCGCACGCAGCCGCCGACAAAGCGGGCACTCCCGGCCTCTGCGGCTTCAAGCGCAGCGATAACGGCGCGGGTTTCGGGCGCGCCGATCCACTCTGTTGTCTTCAAACTTGTCATTGGGGCTCGGTAATCTCGTTTTCGGGCCCGTCTTCTGCCGGGTCCTCGTCATTGATCCGTGCCTCGGGGTCACGCGGGCCGGGCGCGGTGTTCGGTCCGGCCGGATCACTTCCGCCAAGGCCGCGGGCGCGGCTGCCCGGGTCGCGGTTTGCCGGCAGGCCAAGATCCTCCCGGTGTTTCTCGCAGGGCACCTCGCGCGCCTTCACGATCTGGCCTGTTTCAGGGTCGGTATAGGCCCGCTGGATACAGGTATCGCGCCCGCCCCGGTCAACAAAGATCAGGACGATCCAGGCAAGCACCGCGAGACCAGCACCGACAGCGAACAGGATTGTGATCGGCCACGGCTTGCGGCCTTCCTCAATGGCTTCCTGCCGGGCCAGCCGCCAGACACCATAGGCCAGGAAGGGCAGCAGGAACAGAACGAGCTGGAAGATGATCCGGTAGGTCATGCAGCCTCCTCTCCGGCCTCGTAAAGGCGCTCATATAAACCCCGTATGATCCCGGCCGTCACGCCCCAGATGCGGTGGCCTTCATAGGGCATTTCATAATAGTGGCGCAGCTGCCCCTTCCAGCGTGTCTGCTGGCGCTGGTGATTGGCCGCCTTCATCAGGAAGGAGAGCGGCGTCTCGAAGACGCTGTCCACCTCCACCGGGTCCGGTTGCGGGACAAAGTCTGCCGGCAGCACACCGACCACCGGAACGATGCGAAAGCCTGTCCCGGTAATATAGGGCGCCCCGCGCGCGATCAGGTCGACATTGTCCGGGTCGACGCCCACTTCCTCCTGCGCCTCACGCAGGGCCGCCTCGATCTCGTCGGCATCGACCGGATCGACCTTGCCGCCCGGAAAGGCCACCTGCCCGGCATGGGTCTTCATCGTCTGCGGGCGATGGGTCAGCAGGGTGACAGGGCCCGCCGGGCGCGGAATGATCGGCACCAGAACGGCGGCGCGGCGGATATTTGCAATCCCGTCGGCATCGAGAAACTCGATATCGCCGCCTTCGGACAGGCGCTCCTCACCCTCGACGGGGTCAAGCCGCAGGCGCGCACGCCCCAGAAAGTCTTCGAGATCGACAAATGCCATTCAGATTCAGCCCTCAGCCGGCCCGATATCGAAGAACATGCCGTTCGACCAGACACCGAGGCGGGTTTCATCCTCAGGCGACGGCACGGCCATCTCAGCCAGCTCATAGAAGACAGGCCGCGCCAGCTTTGCCTCCAGACGTCCGCGAACGAGAATATAGGGCGAGGGCTCCAGCGTCTGCGGGTCGGTCTCGATCCGCAAGGGATGGTCCGGCCCTGCAATCGCCACATCGCCGAGATTGGTCACAAAGGCCAGAGTCTGATCCTCGCCTGCCTCACCGGCCCGGTCCACGCGCGTTGCGATGAAAGGCGCATCCTCGACATGGACCACGACTTTTTCATAAGGCGTCACCAGCCAGAACGAGCCGTCCTCATCCTTGCGCAGGATGGTGGAGAACAGTTTCACCAGCTTCTGGCGATTGATTCGCCCGCCCTCATGCCACCAGCTGCCATCGGCGCGGATTTCCATATCGATATCGGCCGAGCGCTCCGGCGACCACTTCTCCACGGGGGGCAGTTTCCGGCCGCTCGGGTCCGGCGCGATCACTTTCAGCAGATCGTCCAGGCTGATTGCAGTGTTTTCATTGGATTTCACGTCGCGCTCCGCCATCATTTTGCCTAGACGTAGGTCTGAACTGGGCCGGAGCAAAGACGGAGACCTCATGGCAGACGATAATGACGCGGTTGTGCAGGAGGCCGAAGCGGCTGGCGAAACGCTGGAAAAGGTCAAAGCCGAGATCGCGAAAGCCGTCTACGGTCAGGACCGCGTGATCGAACTTGCCCTCTCTGCCATCCTTGCTGGCGGTCATGCACTGCTGATCGGCGCGCCCGGCCTTGCCAAGACCCGACTGGTTGAAGCGATGGGCACCGCGCTCGGCATCAACTCCCAGCGCATCCAGTTCACACCGGACCTCATGCCATCGGATATCCTCGGCTCGGAAGTTCTGGACGAAGGATCTACCGGCGAACGCAGCTTCCGCTTTATCAAAGGGCCGATCTTCACCCAGCTTCTGATGGCGGACGAGATCAACCGCGCCTCGCCGCGCACCCAGTCTGCCCTGCTGCAGGCCATGCAGGAACGCCATGTCACCGTCGCGGGCGTGCGTCATGACCTGCCCGCGCCTTTCCATGTCCTCGCCACGCAGAACCCGATCGAGCAGGAAGGCACCTACCCCCTGCCCGAAGCCCAGCTCGACCGTTTCCTTCTCAAGATCGATGTCAGCTATCCCGACCTCGACACCGAGCGCCAGATTCTGGTGCAGACGACCGGCCTCTCCGATACCGCCGTCAATCCGGCCATCAATGGCGAAGAGCTGATGAGCCTTCAGCGCCTCGTCCGCCAGATGCCGGTGGGCGAAAAAGTACTCGCCGCCATCCTTGCGACGGTGCGCGAAGCACGGCCCGAACAAAGCTCTGACGAGCGCGTCAAACGCTATGTCGACTGGGGCCCGTCGCCCCGCGCCGGTCAGGCCCTGATGCTGGCCTGCCGCGCCCGTGCGCTGCTGCGCGGCCGGCTCGCGCCATCGCTCGAAGATGTCGAAGCGCTTGCAGAGCCCTGCCTCGGCCACCGCATGGCCATGCGCTACGACCCGACGGGGCAGGCGCCCACCATGCGCGCGCTCATCGAAGATCTCGCCAGAACGACAGGCTGATATGCAGGCTGCCGCGCCACAGCTTGGCCGTCTGGCCGCAGGCCTGACCCTCGGCGCCATCCTTATGGCGGGCTGCGAGCGCGACCCCGGCATGCCGTCCGGCGATGCGCTTGCCGACTGTTACCGCACCATCCAGCGCGCCCAGCTCGCCCTCGAGGTCGGCGGAACCGGCCTCAGCGCCTCGGATCGCCGGCTTGTGCGCGCTGAACTCGATGCAGCGAATGTCGAGGTCCTTCATGCCTGGTCGACCCGCGAAGGGGTCAATCTCAGCATTGCCAGCATCGAAGAGGAATCAGAAGAGGCGCGCGGCTTTCTTGCCGGGGTCGAGGCCGAAGCAGGCCTTGGCGAACAGGACCGGCTGAGCGAGCGTACGGATGCCTCCGCCGCGCCCACGGCCTGGCGTGCCAAATTCGATGCCGCCCTCACCTGCACTGAAGAGGTGTCTGTCGATGGCGCCTGATGCCCTGAGAGCCGAAGCTGAAGAGGTCGCCCGCAGCCTGCCCGGCCTCAACCTCAAGGCCCGTGCCGCCGACGCTGCCCATCTCGGCGCAGCCGGCCGCAAGCGGGCCGGCACGGGCGAACAGTTCTGGCAGTACCGCCACTATTCGCAGGAAGACACCGCCCAGCGCATCGACTGGCGGCGCTCCGCACGCGGCGACGACGTCTTTGTGCGCGAGACAGAGCTGGAGACCGCGCGGACCATCCTCTTCTGGTGCGATCCGCATCAGGGGTTCGACTGGACCGGCGCGCCCGCCCGGCACACCAAGGCAGATGCCGCGCGCATCATGATGCTCGCCAATGGGCTTCTTCTATCCAAGGCAGGTGAACGGATCGGCGTCCTTGGCAGCGGGCGCAATGCCAGCTTCGGCAAGGCCGCCGCCGACAAGCTGGGCGAAGACCTGACCAATCCCGCCAGCCAGACCTTTCCGCCCCCGCCGCGCGCCCGCGCCATCTTCACCATTGCCAGCGACTTCTACGACCCGGTGGAGGTCTGGCGCGAACGTCTCGCCCCGCTGGCGCGCGCCTCAAAGGAAGGCATCCTTCTGTCCCTTTCGGACCCGATAGAAGAAGACTTCCCCTGGCAGGGACGCGTCCGCTTCTCCCGTCCGGGCGAAGCCATGTCGCGCATCTTCGGCCGGGCCGAAAGCATCCGTGAAACCTATCTTGCCCGCTACCGCGAACAGGCCGCCCGCATGGAAGCGCTCGCCGCCAGTCTCGGCTGGCAATATGTGCGCCACTCCACCGGCAGCGATATCGCGCTAGGCGCCGCCGGTCTGAAACAGGCCTTTGAAACATTCGGGGCGCGCCTGTGACGCTTGGCCCCTTCCTCTTCGGCGCGCCGCTGGCGCTTCTCGGTCTTCTCGCCCTGCCGGTGATCTGGTTCGTCCTGCGCGCGACACCGCCC
>NVWP01000080.1 GCA_002733705.1 Henriciella sp.
CTGATCGGAGCCCCGATCAAGTGAGCAGGTCCCAGCCGAGGCCGAAGGCGGCGCCCACCAGTCTGTCGGGACCCAGCTTATCGGCATGAGCCAGGACGGCCTCGTCAGCTTTGAACCGGCCTTCCTCGATGAGCTTTCCATCATCATGGACTGGAGCTTCGACTATCTTCAGCGCTCCGGCGAGAATGACCCGGACGAGCGCACATGGCTGCGGGATGAGACCGGCGGCTCGGTCTATCTCCGCCTCTCCACCCGCCCCATCGAACAGCTCGGCCCCCGCAACCGCGATGACGAAGAGTTCCGCCGCGGCGTCGTCGACGGCGCCTACTGGCTGCGTGAACCGGGCCCCAATTGCGAGGTCGTGATCGCCTATCAGGGCGTCATCGCCCCGGAAGCCATCGAAGCGGCAGGCCGCATCGGCAATGACCGCCGCGACATTGGCGTTCTCGCCGTGACGTCTGCGGACCGCCTCAATTCAGGCTGGACCGCTGCCCGCCGCGCCCGCGCAAAGGGCCACAGCAGCGCCCAAAGCCAGATCGAACGGCTGATGGCAAAGGTCCCGCGCGACGCGACCCTCATCACCGTCACGGACGGCCATCCCGCCACCCTCGCCTGGATCGGCTCCGTCGCCGGCCACATGACGGCGCCCCTGGGCGTCGAACACTTCGGCCAGACCGGCACCATCCCGGACCTGCACAAACACTACCAGATCGACACCGACGCCATCGTCAACGCCGCGAACCATCTGAGCGCCGGACGCCGGATCAGGCTGGCGGGCGGCTAGTCGCAGAGGGAAGCCCCCCGCGCGCCCTATTCAGCAGCGACATGATGCGCGCTCTCGGTCACAGCTGACGATCTCGCAGGTCCAGCCCACCAGATACTGTCTTCAGGCGCCTGCCGGATGCGCCGGCGCGTGCGATGGGCGGTGAAGAACAGGAGGCCCGCACCGGCCACCGCCGTGATCTCAACCAGCCAGGACTGGCCGGGATGTGTCCAGCCAAGGCCCGGCACGAGGACTGACAGCACGCTGACAAGGGGGATGCTGAGCGTCGCAACCGCCGCGGCCCATTGCAGCTCCACCGCGCTGCGAGCGGTCCCGCGCAGGAAGGCCCAGCCGATTGCGGCGATGAACACACCATAATAGATAAGGCTGTGCCAGAGTTCGAGATCCTGGACCCGTCCGGGCAGGAATTTGGCCGCCGACAGCGTCAGCGAGATGCCAGCGATACAGCCGAGCGAAATGCCCACCGTGAGAGCCCCCAGCACCTTTGTCTTGAGGGGCTGCACGGGGTCAGGGCTGGACTTGCGCGCCTTCTTGCGGCGGCTCTCGATCCAGAGAAGATTGCCCGAATAGAAGAGGAAGGCGCCAGCGAGCCCGAGGAAGAAATACCCCCAGCGCACCGGCACTCCCCCGAAATTGCCAAAGTGCAGCGCAAAAAAGCTCGTCAGGACCGCGCTTGACGCCGGCTGCTGCCCCGGCAGATAGGTCCGGGACATGATATCGCCGGTATAGGGATTGATCGCCGCCATGCCGAAGTCGGGGCCACGGTGACCATAGCGGTCATCAATCCCGCGAGCCATGACTTCAGCCTCATTACCGGGCCGGACCATATATTGAATCTGTTGGATGCTGAATTGCGGCACCTGTGCGTCCAGGCGGGCCAGCAGGTCCGGCAGCTCAAGGAAGTCGCGGGCCGGATCGATGTCGACATGATGGACCGGTTCACCCGCCTCGAACATCTGCGCGATCTGCCCGTCATAGGTAATCTCGTTCTGAAGATCATAGATCTGGTCGTGGAAGGCGAAGACCAGCGCCGTCAGCGCCATGATGATGTGGAAGGGCAGGCTGAAGACGCCGAGCACATTGTGCACGTCCAGCCACATCCGTTTGAGATTGCGCCCGATACGCAGGGCAAAGAGATCCTTCGCCACGCCCGGCAGAAAGACAATGACACCCGAGACCAACGCCACGAAATAAAGAAGACTGACGGCCCCCATGATCAGCATGGCCAGCTCATGATCGAGCGGCAGGCCGACCTGCTGGTGCAGCACGTCAATGAACTGCGCCACCGGGGTCGAGCCATCCTGCGCCACCACAAGCTCACCATTCGCGTCCAGCGCGGAGAACCAGGTCTCATTCGGCGCCCCGCGTGAGCGCCCTTCCGGCCAGACGAGCCAGCTCATCCGCGCCGGATTTGCTGCGTCGGTCTCGATATGAAGCGTGTAGCCTCCAGCCGCTTCGGGATGAGCGGCGATGGTTTTCTCGACGAGCTCGGCGCTACGCTCGAGCGGGACCGGCGCTGGGAGGTCTGACGGCGGCGAGGCCCACTGTTTCAGTGGCCCTTCGAACATGGTGATTGCGCCAGCATAGAAGGCAATGAACAGGGCCAGACCCGAAAGGATGCCGACCCAGGTGTGCACATCCTTGTACATTTTCACGACATCGGCTCGGATCATGTCAGACCTCCCACCAGGAATTTGGCTACATACAGCGCGCCGGCGCAGATCACCGCGGCAAGGCCGAGCCATGCCCACGCCCTCACCCCGGAGCGGAAGAAGAAACACAGGCTCAGAATGAGCGCCCAGATCGGGGGCACCATCCACATGTTGAGCTGCGTCTTGATCGACGAGGCCATGAGACCACCGGGACCGGCCCAGGCCCAGACGCCGCTGAGCGCGATGGCGATCACGAAACCGAGGATCAGCCCGGCCGAGGCCTTGCCGAACCAGTTGCGGCTTGAATAGCGGAAAGGCCGGTCGCTCATGTCCGCCTCCTTTGGCCGGGACGCAGCACCGCCATCAGGAAAGGCAGACCGGACCATGCCGCCATAATGAGCGTCATCACGATGAAGACCGAGGCCGCAGGTCCGCTGACCTGAAGAAACAGGATGAGAGACAGGGCAGCGAGGCCAAAGCCAGCGCCGAGGCATGGACCAAGCGCCAGACGCTTGTCCAGAATGCGCTGGCTCGGTGCGCCAAGATAGAAAGCCAGCGACGCCGCAAGGGCAAGACCGCTCGCAAGCGTCAGGAGCGCAATTGTCATAACGGGCCTCCTGCAAAGGCATACATGACTGCCAGCCCGACGCCGGACAACATCGTCGCCCCATGCGATTCCTGCCTGAGGATACGCGCGTCCACGGACAATCCGTCCATGTCCGACCACCGCGCCGCAAGAGCCTCCACTTCACCGCGCAGGCTCAGGGGCGCTTCCGGCTGGCCGCTGAGAGCCGGTGGGACCCTGGTTTCCAGTTCGCCAGCCGTGATGACGACCCGTCTTGGCCGCTGGCTATCCAGCCGGGCAGCCAGGCCATCTTCATTCTCCAGGACGGCGCGACCGCCGAACCAGATGGATGGGCTTGCCATGACCCAAGTCTCGAAGAGGAACGGGTCCTCCAGTAGCGTGTCGAGAATGAAGAGCCCGCCAAAGGAATGGCCGAAGATCGCCTGCCTCGATTGGTCGATCTCATAGGCGGCTTCAATTTGCGGCCGTATCTCCTCGATCAGCGTCTTTCGAAAGGCATTCGCCCCACCGAGCGGGCGTCCGGCCCGGTCCTCGGTGAGCGGCGAGGCCGGCGTGTAGTCAAAAAACCGCCGTGTCGCCCCTTCATAGCCAATCGCCACGATAAGGCCGGCCTCGAAACCGTGATCGGCTGCATATTTGGTGAACCGCTCCGATGTGGCTGCGGCAATCGCAAACGTGTCATCCCCGTCCAGAAGGTAGAGGACCGGATACCCCGCTTCAGGCGGCGGGGCCTCAGGCGTGTGCACATAGAGACGGTAGGTCGTGCCTTGGGCGCTCTCCATTGTCCACGTCGCCGTCCGCTCCATGGTGAACGGGCGGGCTGACCCTTCCGGCGCCGCGGAGGCTGCGCCGGAAAGGGCAAACAATGTCGCAATGAAAACGAGGGCCTTCATGCCGGGCCTACCACTTGTATGCGACACGCGCGGTGACGACCCGGCCCTGCCCGTAGAAACAGGACGCCTCCGAGGTGCAGGTCGAGACATAGCGCTTGTCCTCGATGTTGCGGGCATTCACCGACAGCAGCACGCCATCCATGGAAGAAGCGAGTTCACCAAGGTCGTAGCGAAGGAAGAGGTCGAAGAGCGTATAATCAGGGATCTCGATCGCATTGCCGGAATCCCCGAAGCTCTCTCCGGTATAGCGCACGCCCCCGCCAAACGCGGCGCCGCTGAGCGGGCCTGACTCGATGCGCTGGTCGACGAAGAAGGAGGCAAGCGCATCCGGCACGGCGGCCAGTTCCTTGCCGTCCAGGCTGGCAGTCGGGTCGGAGACCTCTGTATCCAGCGTCGAGGCCGAGGCGATCAGGGTCGTTCCGGTGTCGAGCGAGGCGCGACCTTCAAACTCGAAACCTCGCACGGTCGCTTCGCCTGCCTGCACCTGGCAGACACGCCGGCCGCAGAGCACGCCATTGGGGTCCGAGGTGGGCACGTTTTCCTGCGTGATGTCGAAATAGCCAAGCGTCAGGTAGATGGCGCGGCCGCCTTGATAGCGCAGGCCAGCTTCGTACTGCTCGCCCGTGGTCGGCTCGAACAGCGCCCCGTCCAGTGTCGAGGAGGGATCGGTGACCTGCGGAAGGAAGGATTGCGAATAGCTGACATAGGGTGCGAGGCCATTGTCGAACAGATAGACGGCGCCAGTCCGCCAGGTGAATTCCTCGGCACCGGTGTCGAAGGAGGTCTCGGCCGCAGGGTTGGTGGTATCGGTGCTTTCATCATCCGCCCAGTCCTGGCGGCCGCCAATGGTGAAACGCCAGTTGCCGACACTGATCTGATCCTGAAGGTATAGACCCGTCTGCTCGCTGACCGCCTCGCCATAGATCTGCGGGTTCAGGTTCTCGAAATACCCATCCGTTCCGCGCGATTCAGGATCGAAGATGTTGTAAAGCGGGTCGACTTCCACATTGCGCGCGCCCATCAGCGTGACGAGGTCGCGCTTGTGCTCCCATTCGGTGTGGAAATAGTCGAGCCCGGCGAGCAGCGTATGCTCCACGGCTCCGGTCTGGAGCGTGTATTGCAGCTGGTTGTCCATGGCGAAGCCTTCGCTTTCGCCATCCCCCTGCACGGCACGGCGTCCGACGGTCTGGCCGGGAATGCAGTTGGCGGCGTCGGCCGGGTTCGGATAGAGCGCCGCGTTTTCAAACCGCGAACAGTCGGTGACCGTACCGCCTGACAGTACCGTCACGCGATATAGCGTATCGACCGTCGTGTAGCGGGCATTGTTGCGATAGGTGAGATTCGGGCTGAAATCATGCTCGAAGAAGGAGCCGACGAGGAGCTGGTCGCGGTCGAAATCGTTCCAGCCCGGCTCGCCAATATTCGCGTCATTGTCGATATAGCCGCCATTGCTTGGCTCAAGCGAACCGGCAAGCGGCAGGAACTGGAAGGTCGCCCCGCCCTCGTCGCGCTGATACTGGCCAAGCAGCGTCCAGCTCGTGTCGCTGGTGGGCTGCCAGGTGAAGCTGGGAGAGATATAATACCGGCTGTTCTCGATGTCGTTGATCGCCGTGTCGCCATGGCGCGCAAGACCGACCACCCGGCCCAGCATCGTCTTGCTCTCATTCAGCGGGCCGCTCGCATCGGCGCCGAGCTGATAGGTCCAGTTCTCAAGATCGGTATAGCCGGTCGCCTGGGCCAGCGCATTGAACTGCCGGGTCTCGGTCGGGCGTTTCGAGACGATGTTGACAATGCCGCCGGGAGCGGACTGACCATAGAGCACACCGGACGGGCCCTTCAGCACTTCAATCTGCTGCAGCCCATAGGGATCGAAGCCGAACCGGGTCCACTGCCCGCCCGTCGGCAGGCGCAGCCCATCGACGAAATTGTTGTTGGATGAGAATCCACCGGCGCCAAAACCGCGAATGGAGATTTCGTCGGTCCGGCTGTCGATGCCGGACGGTTCAGGCTGCACGCCAGCCGAATAGGAAAGGGCGTCGGCGATCGTCATGGCGCCGCGCAGGTCAAGCTCCTCACGGCTGATGATCGAAATGCTCTGGGGCGACTCGATGATGGGTGAGTCCGTCTTGGTTGTGGACGTCGCGGTCGAAAACCCCGTGGCAGTCACGACAATGACCTCCTCGCGAAGCTCCTTATCGCTTGGCTCGCCAGCTCCCTCTTGCGCAAAGGCGCCCTGCGCGACGGCAGCCAGGCAAATGCCGCTCATCAGAAATTTCTTCACCGGAATTACTCCCCAATCCATATACACTGAAGCCGCGCCTGTTAATGCGAGTTATTCTCATTTGCAAGGTGTGGTGTGGGGAAAAGCAGCATCCATTTCACTTTCATTTCCCAGCACCCTTTTCGGCCCGAGCGGGCGCAGGACGCACCCTGCCTATCAAGGCGTCCCCGCGTCCCGGGCCTTCAAGCGCGGCGGCCTAGCGGGCGCCCGGAACCTGCAGCGTCAGCGTCGTGGTATAGCTTCGCACGTCCGTCCCCGCCCCCTCTGGGGCAGGCGCGATGTGCCGCACCATGAGCAGATAGTCGCCCGGCTGATCGGGCGTAAACGCGACCTCGCCGCTTTTATCGCTGGTGAGGCTCGTATCGGCCTCCCCCTCTTCCCGGCCTGATGCGGGCGTGAAAAGGGTGATGTCATACCCGGCCAGCGGTTCTGAATCGAAGAGGATGTCAGCGGCGAATCTCTCGCCAACGCGAAGGCCCGCCGGGTTGTCCGCAGGATGTATGACCAGCCGGCCAATCTCGTTTTCCACCGGGGCGGCCGGGCCATCGCCGCGCGCCAGATAGATGTCGGACACCGTCGCCGTCTGGGACGTCAGCACCTCAGCCCCGTCGGGCAGGCTCTCCTTGGTCAGCCCGTCGCGGCCAAGCAGGAAATACTCGCCCTCAATCCTGGCGACCTCCCCCTTGCGGCCGAGACGTTCACCCGATGAGAGGCGGTAGACGCCCTCCTCTTCCAGCGTCGCCTGCAAAAGCGTCCGGTCAGGACGCTCCGCCATCCGGTCGAAATCCTTGCGCTCACCCTCGGGGGTGACGATCACCCACGCCTCGGAGGTCAGGCCGATTTCCATCTGCGGGAACGCATCGCTGAATGTCGCATGCAGCAGCACCTTTCCGTCCGCGTCCGTGCCTTCAGTGACCGGGACAAGGAACCCCGCATGGGCGAAGGCCGGGGCCACGGCCAGAAGTGCCGCAGCCCCGGATAGAAGCGATCTGATCATCCCTCACCTCCACCGGCCGGCGTTGTCGTCGGGCGAAGACGGCCCACCAGCGCGCCGACATCGGGCGTCACGAAACTGCGGATAACGGTCCGCGCTTCTGCCACTGCAGAGGCGGTATCGCGCTCGCCTGCCTGAACCTCACCGGCAAGGCTGAGCAGCGGATTATAGAGATCTTCGGTCTCACCCTTGATGGTGATCGCAAAGCGCGGATACTCCGCCTCGATCTTCCCCCACTCATCGCGCACCCCGGCCCAATAGTTCTCCGTGGCCGCCCAGTAGGCGTCGCCCACAGCGACATCGAAACCGGAATTGCGGCGATAGGTGTTCACACCGATCTCGCGGACGAGCGCCTGGGGCTCACCGGTCAGAATCAGCTTGGAATTGGTCTGCTCATGCACCCAGCCGTCGGGGGTCAGCGTGTGCCGGTTAACAGCATCGACCGCGTGATAGTCGTCGCGCGTGGTCATGTCGCGGCGCGGCAGCGGGCGCCACTCGGCGGGCGGCGTCCACTCTGCGATCCCGTCCTCATAGGTCCACTCGCCCACCGCGCCATAACGGGGCGCGTCATCCACCTGATACACGGTCTGCGACCAGGCCCCGGCCCGCTCAACGGCTGGCACATCGCGCCATTCCCAGGCGTTGCCGCCAATGAAGACCAGCACACGCTGCGGCTCATAGCGCCAGTCCTGACGCCAGTGCTTCACGACAATCGGATCGTCTTCCGGCCCGACGACGAGGATATGCTGCAGGCTGATGAAGTCCCCGGTGTCCTCGACCACGCGGACGATCTCATTGCCGCCGGAGAGTTTGCGGTCCTTCAGCTCATAGCCTTCCACGAAGGGCACCGTCTCGATGAAGTCGAATGTGACCTTGTAGTCGCCTGCCATCGCCAGAATGGACTGGCGGTCGCGCTCGAAACTGGCGGCCTCCTGGCCCGTAGACGCCACCTGAGCGGAAGCGGCCTGGCCCGAAACCGCGCCGCCCGCCGCGCAGGACGTCAGCAGAAACGCCGCGCAGGCGAGCACGCTGAATGAAGCCGAATATCTCATGATCTATCCCTCTTGATCTGCCCTGACCGGGCCCTCGATGACGCTCCTGATAATGATAGTGAGAATCGTTTGCAATAGCGGAACGCCTATGCAATGAGGCGACTGCAAATCATTCTCAAGTAAATCATGAGGGGAAATCATGTCATTCAACCGCCACCGCACACTCAGGGCCGGCCTGCTGATGGGCAGCGCGCTCATCCTGTCCGCCCCTGCCCTCGCCCAAAGCCCGGACCTGCCGGAGGATGAGGAACGCCGCGAAGAAACCGTCACCGTCTACGGCACCTCCAACCCGATTCCGGTCTTCGACTATCCCGGTCAGGTCAGCGTCATCACGCGCGACGACCTCGACACGCTGGCCCCGTCCGCCGTCTCCGATGCGCTGCGCGATGTGCCGGGGCTCGACTTCGCCGGCGGCCCCCGCCGCACGGGCGAACTGCCCAGCATTCGCGGCCTGTCCGGCCAGAACGTCCTCATCCTTGTCGATGGCGCCCGCCAGAGCTTCACCTCCGCCCATGACGGCCGCTTCTTCCTCGACCCGGCGCTGATCGGTACCGCCGAAGTCGTCAAGGGTCCTGCCTCGGCCCTCTATGGCTCCGGCGCGGTTGGCGGGGTCCTCGCCTTTGAAAGCGTCGATGCGGCTGATTTTCTTGAAGAGGGCCAGACCATGGGCGCCCGCGTGCGCCTTGGCTATCAGAGCGTCAATGAAGAGACCCTCGCCACGCTTTCCGGTTTCACCCGCCAGGGCAAGTTCGACGGCGTCGCCAGTATCGGCCTTCGCCAGTCCGGCGACATCGATCTCGGCTCGGGCGCCTCGCTGCCCTCCGATGACGACATCACCACGGGCCTTCTCAAGGGCAGCTACGCCCTGACCGACGCGCTCGACCTCGAAGCCTCCTGGCAGCGCTTCGACAATACCGCCATCGAGCCGAACAATGGCCAGGGCGTCGCCGGTACGGGGGACACCGTCCTTGACCGCGACGTTGAGAAAGACATCGTCACCGACACCTACCGCGCCGCCATCGGGTTCAACCCGGCCGCCAATGACTGGATCGACGCCCGCCTCACCGCCTACCGCACAGAGACCGAGGTCGACGAATTCGACCAGACCGTGCCCCGCACCACGCTGCGCGAGATCGAGACGACCGGCTTCAGCGCCCGCAACGCCTCCCGCTTCACCCTCGGTCCGAGCCAGAACACCTTCACCCTCGGCGTCGACTGGTATGAGGATGAGCAGGTCGGCACGGATGATCAGACCACGGACGGTACGCGCGGCGGCGTGCCCAATGGCAAGAGCGAGTTTACCGGTGTCTTCGCCCAGCTGGAATCGGTCATCGAGACCGGGGCCGGCGAGTTTCTCATCGTCCCTGGCGTGCGGTTCGATGACTTCGAAAGCAGCTCATCGGCCGCCCCCGGCGAGACCAATAGCGACGACGCCGTCTCGCCGCGCTTCGCCGTCAGCTATGAGCCGGCCGGCGCCGCGTGGTTCCGCGCCTTCGGGTCCTATTCAGAAGGCTTCCGCGCCCCGTCGGTGAATGAGCTTTACCTCGACGGCGTTCACTTCTCCGTCCCCCACCCCATCCTGTTCAATCCGGCGCGCGGCTCCATGGTGTTCGTGAACAATAATTTCGTGCCGAACCCGGATCTTGTGCCGGAAAAGACCGAAACGGTGGAGTTCGGCGCCGGGATCGACTTCCACAATGTCGTCGCCCGCCGTGACCGGCTGCAGGGCAAGCTCAGCTATTTTGAGACCGACGCCACCGACCTCATCAACCTCTCGGTCGATTTCTCCTATGACGCGACCTGTTTCGCGCCGCCCTCTTTCCAGCCCTGCACCGCCGGGACCACCAATTCGGCCAATGTCGACTCGGCCGAGCTTGAAGGCTGGGAAGGCGAACTGCGCTATGATTCAGACCGCTTCTTCGGCCAGGCGACCCTCTCCATCATTGAGGGCACGAACACCGCCGACGGCTCCGATCTCGGCTCACTGACGCCCGACCGGCTCGCCCTCAATTTCGGTCTGAAAGTGCCTGAATGGAACAGCCGCTTTGGCTATCGCATCCAGATCGCCGACGACTTCAAACGCCGCGAGGCCGACGGCACAGGCGGCTTCACCGTGTCCGAAGAACGCGACGGCTATGTCGTCCTCGACGTCTATGCCAGCTGGCAGCCCGACTTCGCCAATGGCGCCCGCTTCGACGTCGGCGTCGATAATATCTTCGACGAGAATTATGACCGCGTCTTCCAGGGCGTCTCCGAACCCGGCCGCAACTTCAAGGCCGCCATCTCCTGGCAATTCGGCGCCTGAGCCCAGTAAGCAAAAGGCGGAGCGCTGTCCCGGCGCTCCGCCTCAAGGCATCACCAAGTGTAACACGGCAGACTATCGAAGGAAGCTTGCCTTGCGTGCTTACTTGGAATGATCAAACTGTATTGAGCGCCTAATGGCCGAGGTTCCCCCCGCGCGACGCGACCTCATCACAGTCACAGAGGGACACCCGGCCACGCTCGCCTGGATCGGCTCCGCAGCCGGCCACCAATCATTTGATGCTTTAGCCAGCCTCAAACACCACATCCCGGTGATGCTCCAGATACCCCGGCAGCGGGCGAAATTTCGCCGGCTTCAGGCGGATATCCTCATTGAATAGCGACCGGACATGGTCCGGAACAACGATCTTCGATGAGACCATCATTGTGAGGTCGTCACGGAAGGAGATCAGCCCGCGATCAAAGGCCCGGTCATGCAGCGAATTGAGGCTGATGCCATTGCGCGGGTCGAGGCGCGTCTCCTCACGCGCCGACCATGGGATGATGTGGCTGGCCGTCAGAAGCGCTGGCGAGACCTTCCCCATCACGGCGCACTGATTGTCATAGGACGGCAGCACGATCTCACGAAAGGCACGCTGGTTCTGGCGTACCTTCACGACGCGCTCGGCTTCCTTGCCCTCGGCCACTTCGAGCACTGCTGACGGTTCGGCCTCCGCATAAAAAATCTCGCCCACCATGCGGCGGGCGCGCTCTATGAACTGCGTGGGATGAGACGTGAAATCAGCCCAAACCTCGCGGTCCAGCGAGGAGGCGTTGCCAAGCCCCTTGCGGTCTAAATCCTCGTCCAAAGACGCCAGATTAACGAGCTTCATTGCAAGCGCGCTCGGCGTACGCCCGATCTCTTCGGCAAGGGCGATGATCTCTGGGTTACCGCTATGCAGCCGCCCGAAAGGCAGCCGCGTATAGAGCTCAATCGCGAGCGTGACTTCCCTGCGATCCCAGTTCCTGCGCGCCATTCCGCTCTCGACCATTCCCATCTCGAATGGTCGAGACTAGCGCATTGGCGCGATTACGAAAGTCTTGCGGCAAACCCTCCGCGCTGGCCGCTTCCTGCAGCAGCGCGAGCATGTCCGGCGCAGCCGACATCAGGCGCACCACACTCTCCTCTTCCGGCCCGAGGCAAGGGTTGAGGATGGCTGCGAGATAGCCGTCACTAAGCTCAAGCACGCGGCAGTCTTCGCCTGCCTCCTCCAACAGAAGGTTCACGATCTCGGCCGTGTCTCTCGCAGCATCGTGTAAGCGCATGAGTGGAGTATCGCGCGCCCCCTAAAACTAAAGCGTGTTTTTATTATATTTTCCCCTTTTGAGGGGTTTGACTGAGGCCACACCCCGCCTCAACGTCCCAAAGGCCGCATGGTGAGCAAAGTCGAACCAAGGCCCCGCGACGCTCCCCTCAAAATCCCCACCTTTCCCTCAGCGCCCAAATCGCTACGGTCCGGCCCAGCACCATGAACCGGCCGTCGCAGACGGCCTGCCCCGGAGGAGACATCCATGCCCGTCCTGTCGCTCTCGCAAATCCTCGCCCACTGGGCCGATATCCAGCCAGAGCGGGTCGCCATCGATCATGAGGGCCAGCAGATCAGCTGGGAGCATCTGGAGGGGCGCACCAGCCGGCTCGCGCGGGCCTATGCCGACCTCGGCGTCAGGGAAAACGACTTCGTCACCATTGCCCTGCCCAACAGTCTGGAATTCTTCGAGGCGGTGTTCGCTGCCTGGAAGCTCGGCGCGACGCCCCAGCCTGTCTCGGCCCGCCTGCCGAAATATGAGCGCGACCAGATCGTCGCGCTGGCGAAGCCCGCCCTCGTGGTCGGCGTGGAGGCGGACGAATATGCGCCCATCCCCTCCATACCGGCGGGCTTCACGCCGCACGCCGCCCTGCCCGATACGCCCCTGCCGGAGAAGACCGCCCGCTCCTTCAAGGCGATGACGTCCGGCGGCTCGACGGGCCAGCCGAAACTCATCGTCTCGAAGCTTCCGGCCGAGTGGGACACCAATATGGAGTTCCTGCAGATCCGCAATCAGGGCTCGATGCTGATCCCGGGGCCTCTCTATCATAATGGCCCCTTCATGTGGGCCGTGATCGCTCTCTTCAAGGGCGCCACCGTCGCCGTCACCACGCGGTTCGATGCGGAGAAGACGCTGGAGCTGATCGACCGGATGAAGATCGAGACCGCCTATATGGTGCCGACCATGATGCGCCGGATCTGGGCCCTGCCCGAAGAGGTGCGGGCGCGCTATGACGTCTCGAGCCTGACCGCGCTCTGGCACCTAGCCGCGCCCTGCCCGCCCTGGCTGAAGGAGGCCTTCATCGAATGGCTGGGGCCGGAGGTGATCTGGGAGCTTTATGGCGGCACCGAGGGACAGGGCTCGACCACGATCCAGGGCACCGAATGGCTGACCCACAGGGGCAGTGTCGGCAAGCCGGTGGAAACCTGCGAGATCAAGATTTTCAGCGAGGATGGCGCAGAGCTGCCGCCCGGCGAGGTGGGCGAGGTGTTCCTGCGCCCGCTCGCAGGCCAGGGCAGCTCCTATTATTATCTCGGCGCCGAGGCGAAGGCCATTGAAGGCGGCTGGGAAAGCCTCGGCGATATGGGCTGGATGGATGAGGAGGGCTATCTCTACCTCACCGACCGGCGCTCCGACATGATCGTCGTGGGCGGGGCGAACATCTATCCGGCAGAGATCGAGGCCGCGCTCGATGCCTTTCCCGGCGTGCGCAGTTCTGCCGTGATCGGCCTGCCGGATGAGGATATGGGCGCGCGCCTGCACGCCATTGTCGACATGCCGGACCGTGACCTCGATGAGGCCGCCCTGATGGCCCATCTGAAAGAGCGGCTGGTCACCTACAAGCTGCCGAAATCCATCGAACTTGTCCGCGAGCCCCTGCGCGACGATGCTGGCAAGACCCGCCGCAAGGCCCTGCGCGAGGCACGGCTCTAGCAGCCTCAGCGCCTATTATGCCTGGCTGTCAGCTTGCTTCGCTGCGGCGAGGCGGGCCGCGCGCCGTTCCAGGCTCGCACGCAGGCGCGCATGGCGCTCAGGGGTCAGCGGATAGCTCCAGATGAGCGGCACGGCGAGGCTGTAGAGGGCAATCGGGCCAAGGCAATAGACCAGTCGGAGCGCAAGGACGCCCTGCTCTGCCGACGCGCTGGCGCCCATCGCCTGATAGCCGAGCAGACCGACAATATTGAGCGCGACGCCAGTGAAGATGGCCGCCGCCAGCTTCTCGGACAGGCCGATGACCGCGAAATAGGCGCCGGCCCGCCGCCCGCCAGAGCGCGCGCTGTCGACATCGACCACATCGGCAAGCATTGCCAGGGGCAGGAATTGAAGGCCGCCAAAGGCGAACCCTTTCATCAGGAAGAGGCAGAAGAAGGCGAAATAGTCGCCATAGCCGAGGAAGAGGTTTGCGGCGCTGACAAAGCTTACAAAACCGAGCGTGCCAAGAAAGGCGCGGTGCTTGCCAACCTTGCGTCCCATCCATAGCCAGAACGGGATCGCGGCGATCCCTGCCACGAAATAAAGGAAATAGGCCGCCCCGATTGTCGGAATGCCGACAATGTCGCGAATAAAGAACAGCGAGACCGCATTGCGCAGGCTCTCTCCAGCGACCACCAGGAAAGCAATCATCAGGACCCGGCGCATCGGCCCGTTCCGCCACATATGCCGGAACCCTTCGATGACGGGGACCCGTTCGCGGGCGGCCGGCGGCGGCTCCTTCACGGTCGTGACCACAAGCAGCGTCAGAAGCGGCACCGCGACAATGATCGTGATCGCGAGCCAGTACAGAACCGGCCTCACAAGCGCGGAGCGGTCGCTGGGCACCCGGTTCATGATCTCGCCGGAAAACGCGCCAATCATATCGCGCCACATGGCGGTGAAGACTTCTGCCACCGCGCCGCCATCGGCGAGGATTTCCACCACCATGGGCACCGCAGCGGCAAGCAGCAGTCCGCCCAGCACAAAGACTTCCCGCACGGCCGTTATGCGGCTGCGGACATGATAATCTGCGGACAGCTCTGCGCCCCAGGCCCGGAACGGAATCTGGATCATGGTCGCCGATGCGAAGAACGCCGTCAGCCAGCAGAGCAGATAGAGCACCCCGGCGCCGTCAGGCGGCACGAACAGGAACCAGGCCGACACCATAAGACAGGGCGCGCCGAGCACCATGTAAGGCTTGCGCCGGCCAAACCGCGTGCGTCCGCGATCAGAGATCTCTCCCATGAGCGGATCGGTAAAAACGTCCGTAAAGCGCGCCAGCATCAGGAGCGTGCCGACAAGCGCAAGACTGCCAAGGCTCGCGCCATAATAAGGCGGCAGCCAGATGGCCAGCGGGTATCCATAGATCGCCAGCGGGATCGCCAGCGAGCCGTGCAGATAGATCGCGCGCCGGCTCAGCCCATCATGCGCCGATGGAGATTTCACTGCAGCGGCCGCCGCAGCCTCAGGGTCCACAATCGCCATGACGCCAATTCCTCCTGTTCGTGTGCCTTTAGTCGTCTTCGCGCTGGCACATCGTTATTCATCCACTCCAGATTGTTGCGATGACCTTGTCAATCCCGGCCGGGGCCGAGCCTGTCCGCCTCCGCTGGTCCAGCGCCGCACCTGCGGCCGGCCAGCTGACACTCCCCCACTTCACAGAACCCGGCGACCTCGGATACGTTCGTCTCGCCGGACAATCCGAAGAGGACCTGACATGCTGAAGCGCCCTGTGACCGCCCTCCTGCTGGGCACCGCCCTTGCCGCCTGCTCCGAGCCGATGGAGCGGCCCGCCACGCCGGAAGAGGCAGCCGCTGCAGAAGAGAGCAAGACGGCCGAAATCCCCAAGCCGGAGATCCGCGACGCCAAGGGCATCTCGCCGCAGAAGACCGATGAGGACACGGACGCCGCGCCGCTCTTCGACCCGCGCGAGGTCGAGGCCGCCACCGCGAAATTCGCCGCCGGAAATGCCACCCGGCCCGAAGCGATTGAAGACGCCCGCGTGCTTGGCAGGGCCAGCGGCTCCTTCACCGCGCCGGGCGCCAATGAGACCGCCTGGCTGGTCGAACCGCAGGAGACCGGCGAGGACACAACCGTCCCGCGCCTCGTCCTCGTCTCGATTGGCGGCATCACGCAGGAAGTCGCCCTCGACAGCGACGCGGCCGGCGCGCAGATCGTCGCCGCGCCCGACACCAACCAGGACGGGCTGACCGAGCTTCTCCTCTACACCACCACAGAGGACGACACAGGCCTCACCGGCCGCGCCACCCATCTCAGCCTGCGCAGCGGCGAGCTGGAGATCCTCGCCAGCTGGGACCTCCTCACCGACCCCTGCGCCGGCACCGATACCCCGCCAGAAGCAGAGCGCACCGGCAGCGTGCTGATGCTCGATGCCGACAGCGGCGCGCTCAGCGAGGACGCCTTCACCGCCCCCTGCTAGCGGCCCGGCGGAACAGACAGCAGCACCGCCCGCAGACGTCGTACACAGGCCTCCACGATGGCCTGGAACCGTTCCATGCCTTCGGCCACCAGTTGCTGGTAGAAGCTCACCAGCACGATGGAATCGTTGACGATGATGCCGGACAGGCCGAACAGCCCCAT
>NVWP01000081.1 GCA_002733705.1 Henriciella sp.
AACCTTCCCTGCCGCGCTCCAGCTGGAGCCAGGGCGGCCCGACAACCTCAAACGCAAGGAACAGGATAAGTCGCGTCCGGAAATTTCAGTCCTGGCGCTCAAGATGGGCCGCGAACGAATCTTGATCTGCGAGAAAGGCTCCCGGAGCGGGGATCATGGTAATTAAACCCCGGTCCGACTCCCCTGCGGGCCCCTTATCGGCAGCGCTATCAGCGCTGCTGGAGCTCTCTCCACAGGAAGAAGCGGCGATCAGAGACCTCAGATTGGAGCCGCGGGACATCGCACCGGGAGAAGTCGTAGCGGACCTGAATGAACCGCCTCCCATTCTCGCAATCAAGAAGGGATGGCTCGCCGCTGAACGGAGCGATAGCCACGGACGGCGCCGGATTGTCGAAGTCCACCTGCCTGGCGACCTTGCCGGCCTTGCCGACCTCGCTTTGTCGGCATTGCCGTACCGTATCTATGCCCTGTCACACGCGACGATCTACACCTGCGGTCGGGACCAGCTGGAAGGCCTGCTGAGCGCCGCTCCGAGACTTGGGTGTGCCTTTGCCTTTCTATCCAGCGAGCTGCAGCAGCTGCAGTATGAACGCGCCTGTGCCGCGCGGACGGGCAGCGCCCTCGCCAGGCTCGCCCTCTTCATCCGTCAGACGATGAACCGGTTGAGCAGAGACCCGCATCACAGCGATGACCAGTTTCACTGCCCGATGACTCAGGAAGAGATCGGGGCGTTCATCGGCATCAGCAACGTCCATGTCTCGCGCACGATCAAGGCTCTCGAGTCGGAGGGCTGCATCGAACGGCGCAAATCCTTTATCCAGATCCTCGACGGCGAGGAGCTGGACAGGCTTGCCGGTCTGACCTTTGCGCCCCCTGTGCGCGACCTTTCCTGGCTCCCCGGCGAGACGGCGCGGCGGCCGGCCGACTTGTCCTGAGGCACTTTCCGGCCGTTCGCTCGACGTCCCGGCCTTGCAGGACATGACTGACGTGCCTCTGACCCCAAAGCAAAAGGGCCGCACCCTTCCGGCGCGGCCCTCCCGATTGGTTCGCTGTGGTGAGCCTTAACCGCCGAAACAGTTATCGCTCTTCAGCCAGTCATCGATGGCCTTCAGCGACTGACGATGATGGTCGGGCCACCATGGCAGGCTGTGCGGCATATCCTTGATCTCCACGAACTTCGCATTCACGCGGCCCTTGACCGCATTATAGAAGCCGCGGCCTTCCTTGATCGGCACGCGCACATCACGGTCGCCATGATAGACGAGGATCGGGATGTTCGCCTTTTCGGTGTTCTTGCTCGGATCCATACCGGCCAGCGTTTCGCCCTGGACGATGCGCTGGATACGGTCCTCGCTCACCAGGCGGTTGAACAGCGAGAGGTTTGAAACGCCGGCACCGGCAATCGCGCACTGATAGGGGCTGTTCTCGCGAACCGTCGCGGCAAAGGCTGCGAAGCCGCCATAGGAATAGCCGAAGATGGCGAGCTTGTCGGGATCGGCAATGCCCTGGTCGACGAGGTATTGCGCCCCGTCATCCTTGTCGTCCTGCATCTTCTGGCCCCACTCCTTGTCGCCCGCAAACCACAGCTCACGGCCGAAGCCGGTCGAGCCGCGATACTGGGGCTGGAGCACGGCATAGCCACGCGAGGTCAGGAACGGCACCCAGCCGGAGACGTCCCAGCCGGCATAGTCGCGCGCCCAGGGACCGCCATGCGGCAGGATAATCGTCGGGATACGCCCATCGGTTTCCGCCTCATACCCCTCCGGCAGAGACAGAAGGCCCGGCACTTTGAGACCGTCGCGGGCCGAATAATAGATCAGTTCCGTCGTGCCGATATCGGATTCGTCGATCCAGGGCCGGCTGTCACCAATCGCCGCGACCTTGCTCTTGTCGACCAGCATGTAATAGGTCGGCGGCTGGTCAGAGGCCTCGGTCGAGAAGAGGATACGATTGCGCTCGTCGGCTGTGTCGATCAGATCGACCAGCTGGCCCGGAAAGGCCTGCTCGAGCCCTTCCTGAATGGAGCGCATTTCCGGATCGAGCCAGTAGGTCTCGACCGTGGCCGCCGCATAGCGGAAGCCGAGCGGCTCGTTCCAGTTCTCTTCATCGGTGCCCAGGATAACGCTCGTCGCGGAAAAATCCGGGTGAGCGAAGACCGGGTCGGAACTGAATTCGTCCGTCTGCGGATCATAGAAATAGACTGCCGCCTTGTCCGAGAATTTGTCGGTGATCATGTAATAGCGGCCAGACGCCTCGTCATAGCCAGCCACGTCCATCTGATAACGGTTGGAGGCGAGGTAATCGAGCGCCTCCTCGTGCTCCATCTGGCCTGTGCTCTGGTTCAGCATATAGGTCTCGACACGCCAGTCGCCATCGCCGGCCGCCTCAATGCCCTGACGCACCAGGATCCGGCCATCGCGCGGGTCGGTGAAGGCGATCTGCTGGCGGCCAGATCCATTGTAGATGAAGGTTTTCGCTCCCGTCCGCATGTTCACGCGGTAATACTCTGTCTCGCCGTTGCCGACATTGAAGTAGCGGACGATGACCTGGTCTTCCTCAAGCGGCAGCCTATTGGCGATACTGGTCGTATTCTGGAGATCGCGGCACTGTTCGAGCTGCTTGCTGGCCAGACGTTCGGTGCCAAGACCCGCAATCCCTTCATCCAGATCATTGAGATCCTTGGAGCCGACATAGAATTTGGCCACAAAAGTCTTCACAGCGCCTGCGCCGCCACCCTCGGTACAATAGGTCTGACCGGTCCATGCCTGGCGCCCCGCGACGAAGACATTGTCCCCCGGCAGCGCCTGGATCGCAAAGAACCGCATCTTGTCGTTCGGCGGCGTGATCCGCGAAGGCACAAGCGGTTTGGAGGTGTCGATCGTCTCCGGCAAATCCCAGCTTGCCAGCGAAAGGGTTTCATTGTCCTCGCCCGGCGTCGCGATGAGGCCGACCATATAGGTCCCGTCATTCGACATCGAGAGACTGGAGATGTTCGGTTCCTTGGCAAAGGCCTCTATCGGTACCGGGTCAGCCTGTGCGCTGAGGGCCAGGCCAAGGGCGCCCGCAGCTATAAGTGAGTGCCGCTTCATAGAAGCTTCCTTCCATATTGAATTCATGGTTTGGACACTTGCCCATGCAACGCTTTCGGTCAACTTCGGGGCGCAGGCGCACGATTATACCCCCTAGAGGTTAAGCCGGGCATTTCCGGGCCCCTAATGTCACCGAAATGTCACACGATCGTCCCATGCGCACAAGCCGGTGCAACTGAGGGTTTACGGCTCTGTAATGTGGCAGGCATGCATAGGTATCCCGGCATTCAGGGCGGGACTCAGGGAATAAATCATTCCGATCTTAAAGGGGTATCCATGTCGATAAAGAACGATCTGCGGTATCTTGCGCTTGGCTCCGTAGCCTACAGCGTTTTCGCCTTTACGGGCGTTGCCTACGCGCAGGAAACCGACACAGACGAGCCGGTCATCACGACCGAAACGCAGGACGAGAGTGACGAGCCGGAAGCCCGTCAGGAACGCGTTGTCGTCACCGGCTCGCTGCTGAGCCGCGACGAATTCAGCTCGAGCTCGCCGATTCAGGTGATCACGGCTGAGACCGCCACGCTTGAAGGCCTCGTCGACACCGCCGACATCATTCAGTCTTCCAGTGTCGCGTCCGGTTCCGTCCAGTTCAACAACCAGTTCAACGGCTTCGTCGTTGAAGGCGGTACGGGCATCAACTCGATCTCGCTTCGCGGTCTCGGTGCCCAGCGCTCGCTCGTTCTTCTCAACGGCAACCGCCCCGGTCCGGCTGGTACGCGCGGCCAGGTCGGCTCGTTTGACCTGAACGTGATCCCCGATTCCATGATCCAGCGCGTCGAGATCCTCAAGGACGGCGCTTCGTCGATCTACGGTTCTGACGCTGTTGCCGGTGTTGTGAACATCATCACCCGCACCTCGATCGACCGTCCGGAAATCAATGTCGCCGTCAACGCTCCCTATGGTGGCGGCGGCGCAAGCTATTCCGTCGATGGTGCCTATGGCTGGAACTTCGATGCAGGCAACATCCTTGTCGGCGCCGAATACCAGAAGGAGGAAGCCCTCCGCGTCGGTCAGCGCGACTACCTGAACTGCCAGGAAGACCTGGTCTATGATCCGGACACCGGCCAGCGGGTTGACCGCGAGAACCGCTCCATCACCGGCGGCCTCACCACGCGCAACTGCTCGAACATCTACATCAACACCTTCATCGACGCGCTCAGCGGCGACCGTTACATTCCGTCCCCGGACGGTGTGACCGTTGGTCCGGTGCCGGGCTATCGCCCCCGCCAGAACGAGCGCTACAACACCGGAACACCCGGCGTGGCGTTCTATGAAGACGTTCTGACCGATCCGCGTCAGCAGTCAACCATGGCTATCAACGAGACTGAGCGTGTCAGCCTCTACGGTCTTGGCAATATCAATGTTGGCTTCGCCGACTGGACGACCGAACTTCTGTACACCACCCGTGATACGACCGCAGAAGGCTGGCGTCAGTTCTTCCCGCTCATCGGCGGCGCGTCGGTGGCCGGATTCGGCCTCGATTACGCAGACAACCCGACCTATGATAACCCGCTGAACTCTGCCGTTCAGCCGGTCATCATCTTCCCCTCGAATACCGATGTGACCGTCGACTATTACTACGGTTCTACCTCGCTTGACGGCGATTTCGGTAATACCGGCTTCCTGTCGAACTGGAACTGGAGCGTCGGCGGGTCCTATTCGCGTTCGGAAGGCGATTACACCAACAATGTCATCCTTGCCGACCGCTCTGGCGATGTAGATTTCGATGCTGACGGCCCGTCTATCGACTATTTCGATCCCCGTATCCTCGCCGGCAACTTCACCGACGCCGAGTACGATTTCCTGACCACGCAGGACACCGGCAACACGGTCTATGAGCAATGGCTCGTGAGCGGTGTCGTGACCGGCGAGCTGTTTGAGCTTCCGGCCGGCGCTGTTGGGGTGGGTCTCGGTGTCGAATACCGTGACTTCAGCATTGATGACCAGCCAGGTCAGGAGTCGCTCGACGGAAATGTCTGGGGCGGCAGCTCCGCTCTCATAACCAAAGGCTCCGACAACGTGGCTGAGATCTATGGTGAGGTCGAAGTGCCGATCCTGGCAGGCCAGCGCTTCGCAGAAGAGCTGTCCCTGAACCTCTCTGGCCGTGCGTTCGATTATGAGTCCTACGGCTCGGATTCGGTCTACAAGGTTGGTCTCAACTGGCAGGTCATCCCGACGGTTCGCTTCCGCGGCACCTACGGCACCTCCTACCGCGCCCCGGCTCTCTATGAGCTGTTCCTCGGTAACCAGACGTCCTTCCTCAGCCAGACTGCGATCGACCCGTGCATCAACTATGGTGAAAGCTCGAACGAGAACATCATTGCCAATTGCGCGGCCGAAGGTATTGCGCCGGACTATACCGGTGCAGGCTCTTCCGCCACGATCGTCTCAGGTGGCGGCGCCGGTCGTCTGGAAGCCGAAACTTCCACGGCCCAGACCTTCGGTGTGATCTATACGCCAACCTTCGCGGACCTCAACGTCGCTCTCGACTACTTCGAGATCGAAGTGAACGATCAGGTTGCTCAGCTCGGCGCGGACGTTATCATCGGCGGTTGCTACGGCTCCCAGAACTACCCGAACGAGTTCTGTAACCTGTTCGAGCGTGCCCCGGGCGACGACCCGACCCGCGCTAACAACATCACGGACGTCACGGACAACTTCCTGAACGTGAACGAGCAGGTGAGCCGCGGTCTCGATGCCACGATCCGCTATACCCATGACTTCGACATGGGCACGCTGATCTATGAAGGCCAGGCCACCTGGACCTTTGAAGACCTTCAGCGTCTGTTCAGCGCGGACGCGGAATCTGGCTTTGAGGATGACGACTTCAACGGCAGCATTGGTGATCCGCAAGTGACCGCCAATATGCGTCTGTCCTGGGAAACCGGCGACTGGACGGTGAGCTGGTTCTCCGACTTTGTCGGCCGGATGTCCAACGCTTACCTGTCTTCGGATTCGGTACGTGGCTACTTCGGTTATCCGGGCGGCGCACGCTATATCGATGACACGGAAGCTGTCTGGTACCACGACATCTCTGCACGTTGGGAACAGGACACCTGGGCCCTGACCGTCGGCATGTCTAACGTCTTCGACGAAGAGCCGCCGATTGTCTCAACCGATGTTGCAAGCCGCCGCGGCAATGTGCCGGTTGCTGCATCACAGTATGACCTACTTGGTCGTAGTGGCTTTGTCCGGGTCCAGAAGACCTTCTAGGCTTTCGGATACATCCATCTAAATGAAGGCGGGCCGTTTTTATCGGCCCGCCTTTTTTCTTGCGCCTTTAGTCTGCGGCGTCGCGCTTGGGACCACGGTCCCCGAACCACCACAGCGTTGCCGTGGTTGCCGCGAAGGTCGCCGTTCCGCGCTATCTCGCCAGAACTTCCACTGGGTGTCGGTGCAAAACACAGGAAGCCCGCCACGACACTGGCCCAGGCCATATTTTTCTGATTATTGAACCGGATCTTTCTGACAGAAATTGCGCGCCACCGTGGCTGAGTACTCATCCAGACTGGGTAGCCCCGCTTCAGCCCGCAATTCATCGACTTTGTCTGGGTTTTCCAATTCGAAAGGCTGCCAGAGCCCACCACCAACACAATATCCCTGGGTGCCGTATATCTGGCGTCTGTCTTGTTCTATTCGAATTCTATCTTTCAAAAACGCTATGTTTGAATAGCTCGTATTTCCATGCCGCCAGCTCTCTTCCATCATCTCCAATATCGACGATTGCCAATCGAGATCGGGGTGATGTTGCACCATTAAGAATGCCGCACTTTCCGCATCGGGGCCGCACCTGGCCTTCGAGAACCATCCATGTTCCTGAACTTCCCCCGCCAACCATCTTTTATGATTATGATCAATCTCGTCTTTGACAGCGGCATATTCTTCCGGAGGCAGAGCGAAAACATCCACCTCTTCAAGTTCTTGCCCTCTATACTTCAGCAGCTCTTCGCTCATATAAGAGTCAATTGCAGCCCGCTTATACAATTCACCAAGATTGCATGCATCCTCAGGGCCGGCCTGGTCAGCTAGATATTCGAAATAGTCCGACGCCGAATTTATCTCGCCGTCAAACGTGTCTTCATAGCCGATTTTCTCCAGAGCTCTGGAATACGTTTGCTCGGCCCCCGTCTGCGCTGACGCCCAAGGCAGCCCAACGAAAACCACTACCAAGGAAACGCCGCTCAATCTCAACGGGTGGCCAAGTCTATTTTCCGATTTGGTATTAGCCATTTATCATCGTCCTTTGGGGCCATCCGATTTCGGTCTTGAGAGCGGCATTGCTCTGTTTTCACCAAGACCCGGCTTTTACGCAAACGGAAAATTATCTTTTGGTAGCATATTGCTACATCAATAGTTGAAGGCGGGCCGTTCATCGGCCCGCCTTTTTTCTTGCACCCTTAGCCTGCCGCCTCGCGCTTGGGACCACGGTCCCCGAACCACCACAGCGTTGCAGCGGTTGCCGCGAAGGTCGCTGTTTCGGTGATGGCGGCGCGCTCCGCCGCATCCGCGCCGAGCCAGATCATCGCGGAAATCACCCACAGCAGCAGGGTCAGCCCCGGCCGGGTAATCCCGCGCACCGCGTTCACCCAGGGGTAGCTCTCGCCAATCGCCGCCTCGGCCGCCATCGATGCTTCCAGACCTGCCCATCGCCCGCTCGTCTCCGCCAGCGCGAGTTCCGCCTCCGTCTCTTCGGCCCGTGCCTCACGCTGCAGCTCCAGCAGCCGCGTTTCATGGCCCCAGCGTTCTGTCTCATGCCGAAGGCGCTGGCGCGTCTCGAAATAGCCGGCCACGCGCCCCAGCGCGGTACCGATCAGGCCGAACAGCCCGCCGCCTGCCGCGCTTGCGGCCACTCCCGTTATTGGATCCATAGTTTCTCGCTTCCTGGATAATACCAGCGCGCTGGCCGCGCCCGCCTGTCGACATGGAGGAAGCTCCGCCCAAGGCCGAGCCCGGTGAACCCCGCCCCGATGGCCGCGTCCAGAAGGGTGTGCCGGTCATGACCGCTCAGCCTGATATCCGCCGCCACCTGCTTGTGCCGTGACAGGGGCGCCCCGCCGACCGCCGCATTCCAGCCCGCGCACCTGTGCCCGGAATTGATGACAAGCGGCCCGCCGGCCTCTGCCCGCATCGCTTCCAGCGCATCCAGAAAGGCCGCGTCATGCCAATATTCGCCGCCGCAGAAACGGCCCCCGCACCGGCAGGCAAGCTCACGCACAGAAAAGTGGGGCCAGCGCCAGCTATCTCGCAGACGCAATTGGCCAGACTGAAAAGACGGGTAAAGCATGGGCGAGGCTTCCTCCTTCGACAGGGGGAAGTATCGCCGCCAATACCACCCGGTCGGAAAGACCGGATGGCACAATCAGATTATCTATTCAAAAACCGCCACTTACCGGATGTTCTGTATCCGGACGACGCAGAGTCTATCCCGCCGGAGAAAAGGCCCGCCCGGTGGAGAGGGCGGCGATGGCGGCATTGTATTCCTGCTCCAACTTGTCGACGAATTTCGCCGTCGGCATCCGCTGCTCGATGGCGCCAATCCCCTGCCCGCAGCCCCAGATATCCTTCCAGGCCTTGGACTTCTGGTTGCCGCCAGAGCCGAAATTCATCTTGCTGGGATCGCTTTCGGGCAGATCATTGGGGTCGAGCCCCGCGCGCGCAATCGAGGGCGCCAGATAGTTGCCATGCACGCCGGTAAACAGGTTGGAATAGATGATGTCCTTCGACGCGCTGTCGACGATCATATCCTTGTAGCCCTCGGCCGCGCGGGCTTCGTCACAGGCGATGAAGGCAGAGCCGATATAGGCAAAGTCGGCGCCCATCGCCTGCGCCGCGGCAATCGAGCCGCCATGCGCGATGGAGCCGGACAGCGCCAGCGGCCCGTCAAAGAACTGGCGGATCTCCTGGATCAGCGCGAAAGGCGACAGCGTGCCGGCATGCCCGCCCGCGCCTGAACACACCGCGATCAGGCCATCGGCCCCCTTCTCCAGCGCCTTGTGCGCGAACACCGTATTGATGACGTCATGCATGACGATCCCGCCATAGGACTGGATCGCGTCATTCACCTCGGTACGCGCGCCCAGCGACGTAATCACAAACGGCACCTTGTACTTCACGCAAAGCTCAAGGTCCTCTTCGAGGCGGTTATTCGTCTTGTGGACGATCTGGTTGACGGCAAAGGGCGCCGCCGGCCGGTCCGGATTGGCCTTGTTATAGGCGTCGAGCTCGGATGTGATCTGGTCCAGCCACTCATCGAGCTGTGAGATCGGACGCGCATTCAGCGACGGAAAAGAGCCGACAACACCGGCCTTGCACTGGGCAATCACCAGTTCCGGCCCGGAAATGATGAAAAGCGGCGAGCCGATCACCGGCAGACGCAGATTGGACAGGATTGGTGGCACGGACATTGGCGCTTCCCTCTAGAACAGATTCCTCACTGCCGCAGACCTAAACACCCACACCGCGGCGGCAAGAGATGACGCAACGAAAATTGCTGCGGGGCTGCCACCCGCCGGATTCAGGCTGGAAGTCTGCTATCAACCTATCATAGGATTGATGGTGAGGAGGGGCGCTGATGAAGCTAAACGATATCACCGTCAATTATCTCGCCCAGTTCTGCTTCGGGGCGGCAGCGATAGCCTTCACTCCGGTATCGGGCGGCGTCACGGCAGGTGTTGGGGCAACGGCGCTCGTCGCGCTCTTCCATGCTGAGCGCAAGAAAAAGAAAGCTGCCGCCCAGCTCGACAGCGATAAGGCGCTCAGCCAGATCACCGCGAAGATTGCCGATACATGGCGCGACAACCTCCCGGCGGAGGGCCGGCACGAATATCTGAAACAGGTCCAGCTCGCAGAGGAAACGCTTCACACCGCCCTCCCCTACTGCACGATGGACTATGCCACCCTGGCCGGAACGACGACGGAGGGCGCCGGAAAGTTCCCTGACAAGGCGACCAACCTCGTCATGGCGCAGCTGGCAGACATCGCGCCTGAGGCCTTCGGCCAAGACGCCCCCGACCTCAGCAAGGCCTTCGCCCGCGACGTGATCCAGTCCGCCTTCATGGGCGCCATCGAAAACGAAGCCTATTTCAGCAAATTCGAACCCCAGCTCCTGCTCGCCATCGCGGAGAAGCTGGGTGACATTTATGACATGCAGGTCGCGCTGAAGGAGCTGGCGGAGCGCAATTACGAGACTTTGGCGAAGGTCGATGCGCGCACAAAAAAGATGGACGTCAAGCTCGACCAGCTGCTCGCTATCGTCGGCTCCCTGGCGCTCAAACGCGCCGAAGAAATTGGCCTGAACGCGAAACAGATCGAGACGATCACACTAAGTTTTCTTGATCAACAGATTCCCACCGAACTTTGGGGGGAGAAGCTGGTAGAGGGCGCAACACGCCTCATACAACTCGAAGAAGACCTCGCCCGGCTCACCAATGACGAGGTCGAAATCGCTGCGATCATCACCCTTGCCCGCGAGGCCATTGACAGAGGTGATATCGACGGCGCCGACCAGCATCTCGCCGAAGCCGTGCGGCGCGACGAGGAGGCGGGCGAGAAGCGCCTTCGCCGCGCTGCAAAGAATGAAGGCCGTCGCGGCGACCTCGCAATGACCGAAGGCCGCTACATCAAGGCCGCCGATCACTTCGCCCGCGCCGCCCGGCTCATTCGGCCTTTCGATGCAGAAGACCGGGCGCGGCTGAAACACCATGAAGCAAATGCCGCCTATGAGCGGGGTATTCTGGATCCCGAACGGAAGAGTCTCGACCGCTCGGTCTCCGCCTACCGCGAAGCCCTCAAGGAGTGGACCAGAGACCGCGTGCCTCTCAATTGGGCCACCACCCAGAACAATCTCGGCAATGCGCTCGCGACCCTCGGAGAGCGCGGCGATGAGCAAGCCCTCAAGGACGCCATCACCGCCTATCGGGACGCCCTCAAGGAATACACCAGAGACCGCGTGCCCCTCGACTGGGCCATGACACAGAACAATCTCGGCAATGCGCTCTGGACCCTCGGAGAGCGCGGCGATGAGCAAGCCCTCAAGGACGCCATCACCGCCTATCGGGACGCCCTCAAGGAATGGACCAGAGACCGCGTGCCTCTCGACTGGGCCACCACCCAGAACAATCTCGGCAATGCGCTCCGCGTCCTCGGGGAGCGCGGCGATGAGCAAGCCCTCAAGGACGCCATCACCGCCTATCGGGACGCCCTCAAGGAGAAGACCAGAGACCGCGTGCCTCTCGACTGGGCCATGACACAGAACAATCTCGGCAATGCGCCCCGCGTCCTCGGAGCACGCGGCGATGAGCAGGCCCTCAAGAACGCCATCGCCGCCTATCGGGACGCCCTCAAGGAATGGACCACAGACCGCGTGCCTCTCAATTGGGCCATGACGCAAGGCAATCTCGCAAATGCATTCGAGACGCTGGGCGACCGCGATCAATCAACGGAGCACTGGGTCACGGCGCGAAACCATAGCCTCTTCGCACTGGAAGAATTTACCGGCCGCGCCCCGGCCTATGAAGCGGCGGCCCGCCGGAATCTTGCGCGCGTCGAAGCGAAACTCAAAGCGGCGGGCTGGGCGCCGCCCGAGGGCTGAGACCTCCCACGCCCCTACCGCTCCAGCGCCTTTGCCTGCTTCTGCTGGCGCGCATTGTGCTGGATGAAGCTCGATAGCAGGCCCTTCTTCACCGGTGGCTCGCGCCCCTCGCCCATGGCCTCGATGGCGTGATAGTTCCAGGCCATCTGGCCCAGCGCATTGATCATCTTCACCATGCCGATCCCGCTATTGGGGCCGAGAAAGCCGGGGCCGAGCCGCATCGTCTTCGCATGGCTTTCCAGCCGCTCCACCTCGCCAGCCAGCAGCTTTGCCGGCCCGTGCGGATCGGTGCAGAGCGGCTGGCCGAGGCCGATCATGTCCGCCATGCCGCCAGACACCGTCTCTTCCATCGCCAGTTTTGAGCGAAAACCGCCCGTCGCCATGACCGGCATTTTCGCGCGCTCGCGCACCATCGCGGCATAATCCACGAAATAGGCCTCGCGCGCCTTGCTGGACTTGCGCACCGCCTGCTCGGCCTTTGGCTGCATGCCCTCAATGCCCAGAAGCGCGGGCTGCTCATAATTGCCGCCGGAAATCTCCAGCAGGTCGATGGCTTTCCCGTTCAGCCACTCGACCACCTGGATACACTCCTCAAAGCTGAAGCCGCCCTGCTGGAAGTCGGCCGAATTGAGCTTCACGCCCACCGCGAAATCCGGCCCCACGGCCGCCCTCACCGCGTCCACCGCACGCAGCAGAAGACGCGCCCGGTTCTCCAGCGACCCGCCCCATTCATCGGTGCGCAGATTGGCGCGCGGAGAGAGGAACTGGCTGATGAGATAGCCATGCGCGCCATGCACCTGCACGCCGTCAAAGCCGGTCTCTTTCGCGGTCTTCGCGACATGCGCAAAGCCCGCGATCACCGCCTCGATCTCCTGCCCGGTCATCGCGCGCGGCTTGCCGAACTGCGCCCCCGGCAGGTCCAGCTGCACATCTGAGGCCGAGACCGGCTCTTCATTGACGATCTTCGGTGTCTGGCGTCCGGCATGGCTGATCTGCATCCAGACGTGCGCGCCCTCGGACTTCGCCGCAGCGCTCCAGGCGCGCAGCGCGGCAAGGTGCTCTGGCGGCTGTTCGCCCTCAATGGCGACATTGCCCGGCCCCTCCAGATACATCCGGTCGACCAGCACATTCCCCGTCAGCAGCAGGCCGCAGCCGCTGCCCGCCCATGTCCGGTAGAGCGTCTCATGGCGTTCATTCGCGCGGTTGTCCGGCCCGGCCAGATGCTCGGTCATCGCCGCCTTGCAGAGGCGGTTCGGCAGACGCGCGCCGCATGGCAGGTCAAGTGGCTGCTGAAGTATGCTGGTCATGACAAGGCCCTCCCCCTTGAGAAGCCGCCAGCATGGCGCGGCGGCCCGGCCCCGTCCACGCCTTTCCTTGCGCCAGCCTTCATTCGCGCCTATTTTGAAGCCCGGATCATCTGAGGAGAAGAAGAGACATGGATCAAGCACGCACCCCGTTCGCGTTGCCTGTTTGCCTGACCCGAGAGGTCCCCCATGTCTTCCTTCCTCACACTCGATTCCATTTGCCTCGCCACGCCTGAGGGCCAGCCGCTTTTCGACAATCTGACCCTGTCGCTGGGCAATGAGGCTGTCGGCCTTGTCGGGCGCAATGGCTGCGGCAAGTCCACGCTGCTCGCCGCGATTGCCGGTCAGGTCCAGCCCACAGCCGGCAAGATCAGCACCACCGGCCGCATCGGCGTCCTGCAGCAGCGTTTCGACGAAAACCAGACGGTCGCGGAGGCGCTCGGGATAGATCTGGCGCTCACCCGCCTCGCCCGCATTACGGCCGGCAAGGGCAGCGCGGAGGACTTCAACCTTGCCGACTGGTCCCTCGAAACCCGCCTCGACAAGGCGCTTGCCAGCACGGGTCTTGCGGGCACGGACACAGGCCGCCGCATCGCCAGCTTCTCTGGCGGCGAACGCACGCGGATCGGTCTTGCCCGTCTCCTCATGGAAGAGCCGAACCTCATCCTGCTGGACGAGCCGACCAATAATCTCGATGCGGACGGCCGAGCCGCCGTCCAGCACCTTATAGCGAGCTGGCCAGGCGGGCTCCTCATCGCCAGCCATGACCGCGCCTTGCTGGAACGGATGGACAGGATCGTGGAGCTGACGCCTGTCGGCTGCACCGTGTTCGGCGGCGGCTGGACAGAGTTCGAAACCACCCGCAAGGCCGCCCGCGCCCGTGCAAAGGCAGCCGCAGAGAGCGCCGCCAGCAACCTCAAGGCAACAGAGCGCAAGACCCAGCAGGCCCGGGAACGTCAGGAGAGGTCGGATGCCCGCGGCCGGGCCGTACGGGCGCGCGGCGACCAGCCCAAAGTCCTGCTCGATGCCCGTGCAGACCGCGCGGACGCCACCGGGGCGCGCGGACAGACCCTCGCCAACCGCCAGCTTGGTGAAGCACAGGCCGCCCTCAATGAAGCGGACGCCCAGCTCGAACGGGTCACGCCGCTGACGATAGAGCTGCCGCCTTCCGGCCTGCCTGCCACCCGCCAGGTTCTCACCCTGCGCGATGTCACAATGGCGTTCGGCGCGCGCCAGCTCTTCGGCCCGCTCTCCCTGGACATTCGCGGGCCACAGCGCCTTGCGATCTGCGGACCGAACGGGTCCGGCAAGTCCACGCTTTTCAGGCTCATGACTGGAGACTTATCGCCCAGCTCAGGCGAGATTACTCTGCATACGGACCGCATGACCCTGCTAGACCAGCACAGCGCCGCGCTCGACCCTGCCCTCTCCCTCATCGGCAATATGAAGAGGCTCGTGCCGGGCCTGAATGACAATGAGGCCCGCGCCCAGCTCGCCCGTTTCGCCTTCCGCGCCGATGATGCCCTCAAGATGACGGGCACGCTTTCTGGCGGCGAACGCCTGCGTGCCGCCCTCGCCGCCGCCTTTGCCGCGCCAGAGCCGCCGGAACTCCTCCTCCTCGACGAGCCGACCAATCACCTCGACATGGACGCCGTCAGCCTGCTCGAAACCGCCCTCCAGTCCTATGACGGGGCCCTCCTCGCCATCAGCCACGACGAGCGGTTTCTGGAAGCGATCGGGATAGAGGCGCGGATAGACCTAAGCGGCGATGATCGGCTTGATCTCTGAAATGTCCTCTGCAGGTTCATTTCGCAGAAGGTCATAATTGACCTGCAAATTGATCCAGAACGCGACCGTCGTCCCAAACGCCTTGGAGAGCCGCGTTGCAGTATCGACGGTCATTGAGGTTTCTTCCTTGACCAGACGTTCGATCCGCGTCCGCGGCACATGAATGTGACGTGCCAGCATGCCCGCGCTCAGACCCATCTCGTCCAGAAACTCATGTTTGAGAATTTCACCGGGATGAACCGGCACCTGAAGCGATTTCATCTCAGTCCCTTTCTATCCGCGCCCATCCAGATCCGGGTCAAGCTTCAGGCCATCATCCAGTTGCACGCCGAACGAATTCAGCATCATCGACACCTGCGTATACTGACCAACCGTCATGACGAGGTCCATCTTCTGTTTGTCGCTGAGGTCTGACAGCCGCGCCCAGGTCGCATCGGTGATGAAGGCGTCAGAGGTCAGCTCATCGGTGGCCTGCAACATGGCCGCATCGATTGCGCTCCAGCCCTCTGCTTCCGGCCCCGCCTTGATGCGCTCCACCTCTTCATCGGTGAGGCCGGCTTCCTTGCCGATCACGACATGCTGGGCCCATTCATAGCCCGATTTCCAGTTATAGCCGGCCCGCAGGATCACCAGTTCGCGGTCCCGCGCCGACAGATCGTTGCGGTCGGACAGGATATAGCCGCCCCAGCGCATGAAGGCTTTGTAGGCCTTCGGCGCACGTGCAATCGTGCGGAAGACATTGAAGATGGCATTGCGGTCGAACCGCTCGCCCATCATCTGTTTCTGCTCGTCGCTCATCTCATCATTGGAAAGCGGCGCTATTCTCGGGGCCTTCAGTCTCATCCGTGTTCCTCGCTTTGCTCTTCTTTTTTCGTGCTCATCTATCGCGCACGGGCTGAAATAGCGACAGGCCCATGATTGATGTGAAAGTCCATTCTCTCGGGATCGGCTATGGCGGACGGTGCGTTCATCCCCTAAATGCTGGCATAGATGCCAGACAAACCTCCCGGAGCGGCCATGACCGAGCTTTCTGTCAACGTAAATGCCGTCGCCTTCCTGCGAAACCGGCGCGGCCTGCCCTGGCCCAGCGTTGTCGACCTCAGCCGCATTGCGCTGGAGGCGGGCGC
>NVWP01000082.1 GCA_002733705.1 Henriciella sp.
GTCACCATCAGATCAGCGCCCCGCCGCCGAAGCTGAAGAAGCTCAGGAAGAAGGAACTCGCCGCGAAGGCGATGGAGATGCCGAAGACGATCTGGATCAGGCGGCGGAAGCCCCCGGATGTGTCGCCGAAAGCCAGCGTCAGGCCGGTCACGATGATGATGATCACCGCGATGATCTTGGCGACCGGCCCCTCGATCGACTCGAGGATCGATTGCAGCGGTGCCTCCCAGGGCATGGAGGACCCTGCGGCCCGGGCGGGTCCGGCCAGCATCAGGGTCACGGTTGCGTAGGTGACGGCGTGGGCGGCCTGCGCGCGCAGCCGGTGAAGCGATCGGGTCATGATGGGTCTCCTGTGATAGTTCCCGTCCCGGTCAGCAGCGCCGCCGGGGTGATGCGGTAATCGCCGTCCGGTCCCAGCCCGTCGACGCGGGCGAGTTCGGCGAGGTGGCGGTTGGGCCCGCGCCCGGAGAGGACGGCGATGAGATCGATGGTCTCGGCGATGAGGGCGCGGGGCACGGTGACGACCGCCTCCTGGATGAGTTGCTCCATCCGGCGCAGGGCGCCGAGGGCCGAGCCCGCGTGGATTGTGCCGATGCCGCCGGGATGGCCGGTGCCCCAAGCTTTCAAGAGGTCCAGCGCCTCGGCCCCGCGCACCTCGCCGATGGGAATGCGGTCGGGGCGCAGGCGCAGCGAGGAGCGGACGAGATCGGAGAGCGAGGCGACCCCGTCCTTGGTGCGCAAAGCGACAAGGTTCGGCGCGGCGCATTGCAGCTCGCGCGTGTCCTCGATGATGACGACGCGGTCGGACGATCCGGCCACCTCGGCCAGGAGGGCGTTGGTCAGCGTCGTTTTGCCGGTCGAGGTGCCGCCCGCCACGAGGATGTTGGCCCGCGCGGCAACACCCTCGCGCAAGAGGTCCGCCTGGGTCTCGGTCATGATCCCGGACGCGACGTAGTCGGCGAGCGTGAAGACCGCGACGGCCGGTTTGCGGATCGCGAAACAAGGCGCGGTGACCACGGGCGGCAGGAGCCCTTCGAAGCGTTCCCCGGTCTCGGGCAGTTCGGCCGAGACGCGCGGCCGCGCGGCATGCACTTCGGCCCCGACGTGATGGGCGACGAGCCGCACGATCCGCTCGCCATCGGCGGGAGACAGGGTGGCGCCGGTATCGCAGAGCCCTTCGGAAAGCCGATCGATCCAGAGCCGCCCGTCGGGATTGAGCATGACCTCGACAATCATCGGGTCTTCCAGAAACCCCGCGATCGCGGGCCCGAGCGCCGTGCGCAGCATCCGCGCGCCGCGTGCCATCGCCTCCGGTTTCCGAGCTGCCTCTGCCATGTTGTCCCCGTTCCGTAAGTGGGCGCCGACGGGCGGCCCTGGATCGGGTCCATCAAGAAAACCGGAAACCGGCTTTGCTCAACAGGTCTTCAAGGGGCGTAGGGCTCTGGCGTGCAAAGACAGGGAAAACGGCAGGAAGCGATCGACCCTGCTCCGCAGCACCCCACTTGCCTTTTGGCATATATTATCTATATTGATGCCAAAGGAGACAGCCATGCAGTTCGCCACGGTCCAGCCGGTCCTCGCCCGCACCGACCTTCCCGTCATCACCGACCAGGAGGCCGCGGCGCTGGCGCGCGCCACGGTCAACCTGTTCCGCGCATGGGACCTGACCGATGCCGAAGCCCGCACCCTGCTCGGCGACATGGCGCAGCGCACCTGGGCGCGCTGGAAGACCGGCGATATCGGCCGGATCGACCGCGACCTGCGCGCGCGCATGGCGATCCTGATGGGGATCCACAAGGCGCTGCGCTATGTCTTCACCGACCCTACCCGTGGCTATGCCTGGATCCGCAAGCCGAACGCCGCTTTCGCGGGCCGGAGCGCGCTGGACGTTATGCTCCGGGGCGAAATCACCGACCTGATCGATCTGCGCGCCTATCTCGATGCCGAACGGGGTGCCTGGTGAATGTGCCTGTCCGCCGCGTGACCTGGTCGCGCACGGTCCGCATTATCCGCACGATCCATCCGCCGATCGACCTTTTCGAGGACATCGCCGATCCGGCCGATTGGGAAGCGCTGGCCTCGGCCGAAGCCAAGTTCAACCCCCGTATCCGCGAGAGCATCGGTGATCTCTCCAAGGTCCCGGTGGCCCGGCGCGTGACAGGGCCCGGCGCAAGCTGGGTAATGGCGCCCTTCGTGCATTGCTCGCCGCTCCGGCCGGGACGGTTCTCGGATGGCAGCTTCGGCCTCTACTATGCGGGCGACCGCACCGAGGTGGCGATTGCCGAGACCATCCATCACCACGCCCGCTTCATGAGCGCCACGGAAGAGGCTCCTGGCTGGACCTCGCAGTTCCGCGAGCTGATCGGGTCGATCGACGCCGATCTCGATGACGCGACGGGCGGCGCCGATCTGCTGGATCCTGACGACTACCGCCCCTCGCAACTCTTCGGTGCCGAGCGGCGTGCGGCTGGCTCGAACGGCATCACATGGCCCAGCGTCCGCTTTCCCGAGGGCCAGTGCATCACCGTCTTCTGGCCCGATGTGGTCCCGATCCCGACCCAAGGCGCGCACTTCGCGTATCACTGGGATGGGGAGCGTGTGGATTACGTGAAGCGTTTAAATGATGGAGAGGTGTGGCAGGTGTCGTAACGGACCGCTCAGAGTGCCGGGATAGGCAACTCGTTCAATTCAGTGCGCGCCTCGGACCAGCTCGGATAGTGCGTTGACAGGAGATCGAAGAACCTTGGGCTATGGGTCGGTGCGAGTATATGGATCATCTCGTGAACCACGACGTACTCCAGCAAATCCCGGGGTTTCTTGACCAACTCCGTATTCAGACGAATGGTTCGCTGTTCCGCGTTGCAGCTTCCCCATTTGGTCTTCATGCGCTGCAGGAAATAGCCTTGGACTTCGACACCAATCCGGCTTTCCCACTTCTTGATCAAGGGGGGGACCGCGGCGTGAAGAAGCTTGAGGTGCCAATTGTGTACAACCTTCGCACGGGTCTCCAGAGTGCTTTCAGGGCGCACTTGAAGATGAATCGTTCGATGATCCAGGCGCACTACAGGCTTGCCCTCACATTCCGTCACCCGAAGAAGATGTCGGCGGCCCCATAGATAGTGAGTTTCGCGCCCGACAAATTGTCGTGGTGCCTCGCGAGCCTGCTGTGCGAGCTTTCCTTGCTGCTGACGAATCCAGCCGATCTTGGTGATCGCATAGGCGCGGGCGACGTCGATTCTGGTCGATGTCGGTGCAACGAGTGTAACGCGCCCATCGGGGGGATGGACCGACAGATGGACGTTCTTGACGTCCTTGCGGGTCACGTCGATGGCCAGATCGCCGATTTCGATGACTTCACCCATCAATACCCCGATTGGTTCTTGATGATTTCGAACATAGCAAGCGTCGCGTCTCGATCTCGATTGAAGAGCGGGAAAAGAACGTTCTTAACCTCCCGTTCGCGGACTGGATCACCCTTCCAACCGGCAGGGGCGTGTTCTCGTACGGTGCGGTCGATTTCCAGCGCAAGATCCGCTATTTCGTCTTCATCTGCGGGGACAACAAACCCTGTAGCAGGAAGGTCTGGAATGTTGTTGTAGATCACCACGGCTTCGCGATTGCCCGAGAGGCTTCCAGGCAGGTCCGGACCCGCCTCCCGTGTCGCCATCTTGCGGACCAATTCCTCGGCCTTTTTCAGGAAATCCTCATAGGCCTTCGCATTGTCGCGGCTTTGCTGGATCAGATCCTCGAGGAGCTTGGACATCTCGTCATAGAAGCGAGGGTCTGTCAGCTGATCGCGGATGATGGTCTTTCGGATGTTATTGATGATGCCTTCGGCCACCGCGTTTTTCGACAGCTTCCCCTTTTCGTTCAGCTGCTTGGCGATCGCATTGTGGATTCCGGTTTCGATGATGGCCTGGGTAAGCGACACGTTGGACAACGCACCCAATGCTTGGGCAGGATCAGCCTGAATGTAGGTGTTCAGGAGATGCCGCATGTCGGCTTCATAAGGCTTGATATCGAGTTCTTCGCCCGAATGCTTTTTGATGGCGGCCCTGAGATCACTGTAGAAATCGACATCCCGCTGGATGTCGTTCTGTTCGGAGGGGGAATACCCTGCGTCGTCCAAGTTCTGCGCGATGGCGGCATAGGCCCGAACGAACGACGCCACGGATTTGTAAAACGAGATCCTCAGCGCCTCGGTCTCGGTCAGGGCATTCGGATCGGCGGCATCACCGCAGAAGTACCGCAGGAACTGCTCAACCTCTCTCGGCGGGGGCACCGGGGCGCAGAGATAGTGGAGCGCTTCGCGCGCCGCGTCGAGGCGCGCCTTCCCCTCTTCGATCCAGTTCTTGATCTCGACGTTGTTGTCGCCGCCGCTGCCCGCATCCAGATCGAGTTCATCCGAGCTGTAGACTGCGATCGCGTGTTGGACGTCGCCAAACAGCTCCTTGAAATCGACGATGTGACCGTAATCCTTGTCGTCGCCATCGATCCGGTTGGTCCGACAGATTGCCTGGAACAACGTGTGGTCCCGCAGCTTGTCGTCGAGGTAGATGTAACTGCAACTCGGCGCGTCGAAGCCGGTGAGCAGCTTGGACACCACGATCAGCAGCTTCATGTTCGCGGGTTCTTCGATGAAGCGCCGCTTGACCTCGGTCTCATAGGCTGTCGTGCTCTGGCCGCCCTTCAGCACGAATTTCGTGTAGGTGTCGTACTTGTACCGCTCGTCGCTGTTGGCGGGCTCCCTCGAGATCGCATTGTGGTTCGGCTCGAAGGACGTGACGATCCCCACATGCGGCCCAAGCCGGGTGCTCTGGAACTCGCGGTAGAACTCGCAGGCGTCGCGGATCGAGGAGGCCACCAGGATTGCTGTGCCCCTGTCGTCGCTCAGCCGCGGCTTCAGATCGAAGTCCTGCACGATCTCCGCGACGATCCGGCGTTTCCGTTCTGTCGCGCTGAGCAGCTCCTCCATGTTTGCCCAGCGTTTCCGCAGCACTGCCTTCTGGAAGTTGTTGAGGTTCTTGGTCTTCTTCTCGAACCAAGCGTCGATTGCGGCCGGGTTTGTCATGCGCTGCGGCACGTCGCGCGCCTCGTATTTCAGGTCGAGCACGACCTTGTCCCGGACCGCTTCCTGAAACTTGTAAGTGTGGATGTAGGTGCCGAAGACCTCGCGCGTGGTCTCCCGGTCCTTCCGCAGCAACGGGGTGCCGGTGAAGCCGATGAAGATCGCGCCCTCGAGCCAGCGCTTCATCTGTTTGTTCATGTCGCCGCCCTGGGTACGGTGGCACTCGTCCACGAACACATAGAAGCGGCCGGTGACGCGCGGAGGCGGCCCCTTAAGCTCCGTCGTGTCGAACTTGTGGATCAGCGCGCAGATCAGTCGGGGCGACGGCGCGCCCAGCCAGCTCACGAACTCGTCGCGGCGCGTCACCCGAGGCGATGGCGCATCGGCGCCAACGACGCCCGCGTTGCGCATCACGCCCTCTATCTGCTTGTCGAGCTCGTCGCGGTCGGTGATGACCAGCACACGGGCATCCGGCTCGCGTTCGAGAATCCATTTGGCCAGCAGCACCATCAGGATGCTTTTGCCAGACCCCTGGGTGTGCCAGATGACGCCGCCCTCGCGCTTGGCCAGCCGCTCCTGCGCCAGCTTCACGCCCACGAATTGGTGTTGCCGGGGCACTTTCTTGATGCCCGCGTCGAAGATCACGAAGTTCCGGATCAGATCGAGCAGCCGGTCCTTGCGCAGCATTTGCGCAACGGGGCGGTCGAGAAGCGCACCGGCCACCAGATCGCCAGTCGGCGGCTCCTCGTCGCGCCATTCGACGAACAGCGTTTCAGGCGTGCCGACCGTGCCGTAGCGCAGGCCCTGTGCATCGCTTCCTGCCAGCAGAAGCTGCGCGGTGGCGAAGAACGGGGCGTTGAAAATCTCGTCCTGGTTGGAAATCAGTTGCCGGATGCCGTCGCCGATTTCGACCGACGAGCGTTTCAACTCGATCACCGCGACGGCGAGGCCGTTGAGGTAGACGACCAGATCGGGGCGACGTTCGTGGCCGCCCTTCAGCGTCACCTCCTCGGCGAGGGCGAAGTCGTTGGCGGCTGGGTTGTCCCAATCGATCAGGTGCACCGTTTTGTGCGGGGCGGCGACCGAGGTTTGCACGTCGACGCCGTAGCGCAGCAGCGTGTAGGTGCGCAGGTTGGCCTGATAAAGCGTAGTGCCGGTCACCTCGATCGCCTGCATCAGGCGCGTCAGGGCGGCGTTGATCTCGGCGTCAGAATAACCGCGGGCGGAGAGGTTGGCGCGCAGCAGGTCGGGCTCGACACAGCGGTTGCCCGGACGGCCCGACCAGTCGCCGAGGTGCCGGTAGCCGAGGCCGCCCTTGTCCTCTGGCGTGGTGATGTGGGCCGCGAGGCGGTCCTGCGTCACGCGCTCGCTGCGGGGACGTTCAGGCATGGGCCACCTCCAACGTGTCCAGCGTCTCACCCTTGACCGGCAGGCGCACGCGGCCGGTCAGCAAGGCCTGCATCATCCCCTGCTTGAGCGCTCGGGTCTTCTCGAGACGGGCCTCGAGCGCGGCGATTTCCGCATCCATGTCGGAGAGGACGGAAGCGATAGCTTCCTGTTCATCTTTGTCAGGCGGCATTAGAACGTCAAAAAGATCGAGTTGCTTCTTGCCAATTTCGAGAAAGGTACTGCCAGCGCAAAGTGCCGTTAGCCGCCTCTTCTGCGTCTTCATCAAAAAATACAAGAACTGAACGTCATTCTCGTCGTTTGGAATGATGTTTTTGAAACCTTGGTTCGTCGTCATAGGCAACGTGTTGATCGCACATTCACCGATTGTGGCGCGCGAGGTCATAATCAATGATGCCGATGGAATTAGTTCGGCCGAACTGGCCTTCAATCCGAGTTCGGATATCGTCCGAGCGGTTCTTTCTAGGTGCTTCGCGCCTGTCAGCGCCGTGATGTCGGTTGGAGTGCACCAGGGAACTCCGCCATCCCAAAATGACCGTTCTGACGTCGCCGGAGTGCCACCGCTACGAATTTCACCTAGCTCACCAATACGCTTTACCTCCCAGTTGTCAGTATAGCCCGGCAGTCGGGTCTTGCCGGTCACCAAGCGCTGCGTTGCGCCTGTCCGCAGGTCGCGCTTCTTGACGATCAACCCCGCTAAGTTGGCAATCGAGGCATCAATATCCAATAGTGCGTGCGCTATGGCTCGCTGCTCTTCTACTGGGGGAAGCGCCAAGATGGCAGCTGACAGTGAACGCCCATTGGTCAATGCCCGCGTTGTGTATGTCGCCCGCGCAACGACCTGTCGGCGAAAGTATCGTGGCGAAAAGCAGTAGGCCTTGAACAGATCGTCAAGCCTGTCGTCCGTGGGGCGCGCGCGTAGCACGAAACCGCTGAAAACTGTGTCTTTAGTCGGATCGAGCATCGCCGCAGCAACGCCGATCTCCTCAACGGTTTCGGACGTGCGGGTAAAGAACACGTCGCCCTTCCGCACCTCGAAGGCTTCCAACTCGGACTTGGATACGTCGACCCGCCCCTCGATCCGGTCGAGCCGCAAGCCAGGCTGACGGAACACATCCATGTAGTTCACGATGGGCGTGCCATAGCCGAAATACTTCTTCGCCTTGTTCAGCCCGTTCTTGAAGGTGAACAGATCGCCCAAGGGCACTGCGTCCCAGTCCTCGGGGATCGGACCAATCTCGGTCTGCTTGTAGCCGGGCCTCAGCTCCATGCGGCCCCCATCGCCTTCAGATGGGTTGCGACACGAGCGGCAAGCAGATCGACCTCTTCCTCCAGCTTGGGCAGCGGCATGTCGTAGCGCTCGGCCAGTCCCTTGACCCGGGCGGACAGGGCTTGCGCCACATGCGCCACCTCATCGGTCACGCGGGCCTCGATGGTATCGAGCCACTTGTCCGCGACTACCAGCGTCTTGGCCTCCTCCTCGGTCAGCGTGCCATAGCGGTCGTGCACCTTTTTCCACAGGGCATCGTCCGCCGCCTTGCGCTTCTTCTTCGTGGCGTCGAGCGCGGTTATCACCTTCTGGTAGCCTTCAAGCGCCTTCCGTTCGTCGGCCATGTCCGGATCGCGGCCGATTTCCTTCAGCCGGGCCTTCAGCGCCTTGACGGTGATCTTCTGCTTGTCGCCTTCGCCCTCGATCACCTCGGCCAGCAGCCCATCCTCGCCCGCGCCCTCTTCGAGCTTTTCGGCAAGATCCTGTTCCAGTTCCGCGATCCGGACGTCGAAGGCATCGATCTCGGCCTGCTCGGCCGCGAAGAAGCGCGCCACCATCAGGCGGGCCGGGATCAGGTCCGAGGTGAACCGCCGCCGTCCGAGGACGTAATCGCCGGGCTCGGGCCAGGCGAGCTTGCCGTCCTTGTTCTTGCGCTTGACGATCTCGCGCGGCTTGGCACCGGCGACCCAGCCGGTGGCCGCGATGACATAGGAATCGTCCTGCAGCACCTCGGCCCAGTAGTCCATCAGGTGCTGGTACACGTCATAGGGGTCGACCAAGGGCACCTTGCGGAAGGCTTCGAGCAGGTCCTCCGAGGTGGTCTCGATCAGCTCCTTCGGCTGGTCACCGGGCGCGAAGGCCCGACACGCTGCATCCGTCCTGCCCCGCCAAGCGGCAAAGGTTCCCGCGGCTGCGGCGGTGAAGGTCTGGAATTCTTCATGCTCCTCGATACCCGCCTTCACCTCGGCGATCGGGCGGGTCAGCGACAGATAACCGGGCCTCAGGTCTTCGAAGAGTTCACCGCGCAGCGACGGCATGACCTTCCACCAGCCTTCCAGCGCGTCGATGTCCCGTTTCGGGATGCCGCCCTGCAGATGCGCGTCGATGTCGTGGATATCCTCGGGCTCCGAGGTGTCGATGTAGCGCGCCAGGTTGAGGTTGAACGCGTTGCGCGGGTCGGCGATTTCGTCAAAGGGCACCATGCGGGCATAGCCCGGCGCGTCCGCGCCCTTGCGGTAGGTGTCGACGATGCGGTGGATGTCCTGCTCGCGCAGGCGGTTCTTGGCGCCGTCCTTGCGGAACCCCTTGGACGCGTCGATCATGAAGATCCCGCGCCGGGCGGTGGCATTTTCCTTGTCGAGAACGACGATGCAAGCCGGGATGCCCGTGCCAAAGAACAGGTTTGGCGGCAGACCGATGATCGCCTTGAGATAACCGGACTTGATCAGCGCCTCGCGCAGGTCGGCCTCGGCATTGCCACGGAACAGCACGCCATGGGGAAGAATGCAGGCGGCCTTACCGCTGCTTTTCATGGTGCGGATGATGTGCAGCAGATAGGCGTAATCGCCCTGTTTCTTGGGCGGAGCGCCCCATTCGAACCGCTTATGCTTGTCCGTAATGGCGCCCTTGTCATCATAGCTGAAGCCGGTGCTCCACGCCTTGTCCGAGAACGGCGGATTGGCGACGACGTAATCGTAGGTACGAAGGCGTTCCCCCTCGAGGAATTTGGGGGTCGTCAGGGTGTTGCCCGCAACGATTTTTGCCGTCGGGAAGTCGTGCAGGATCATGTTCATGCGGGCGAGACCGGCGGTGGTCACGTCCTTTTCCTGGCCTTCGAGCGTGATCCGCTTGCCGGCTTCGGCCGCGACCTTGAGCAGCAGCGAGCCCGATCCGCATGTCGGGTCATATGCGGTGGTTCCGGCAACGGTGTTCTTGGGTGAGATCCCGATCACCTTGGCGATGATCCGGCTGACCTCCGACGGGGTGTAAAACTGCCCCTTGCTCTTGCCGCTTTCGGTCGCGAAATGGCGCATGAGGTATTCGTAGGCGTCGCCCAGAATATCGTCATGGTCCGCGCGGTTCTTCGCGAAATTCAGATCCGGGCTTGAGAAGATGGAAATCAGGCGACCAAGCCTGTCGACACGGTCATTGCCTTCGCCAAGCTTGTTCGGATCGTTGAAATCCGGAAAGTCCGTCCGTGCCAGCATTTCGTTGGCATCAACCAGCGGCTGAATCACCTGCGTATTGATCAGATCTCCAATATTCGGGTTGCCTGTGAGGGCCGCCATGTCATTAAAGCTCGCGCCCTTTGGAATAATGATTGGCGGCTCCAAGTCATCGCTGTCGCCGTATTTGTCGGAAACATATTTGATGAACAACATGAACAGGACGTAGTCTTTGTATTGACTCGCATCCATTCCGCCGCGGAGTTCATCGCACGATGCCCAAAGTGATGAATAGAGATCTGATTTCTTGACTGCCATTTTGTCCGTTTCTTGTTGGCCCGCTGAATTAGGGACGGTTCCGGTGCCTGACTTGACCTTACTCTAGTCAAGAGCGCAGCATGCTGCCAGCCCGCTTGGGTGACTTGCCGAAGATTCGCGTTCGGCTTGCTGGGGATCGTACCTGTAGACCGGCCCCTGCCCAAACGCCGCCAAAAGGGCGATGCTCGCGCTGCGCAGCCGGTCTCACCGTTCTTCGCGGAAGTCCTGTGACGTTTCGTTTCCTGTATCCCCAGGAAGCTCATCCGCAAACCACCGACCTTTCTGCACTCTTTTGCCAAGCGTCTCGACGAACCCGTCGAACCGCTCGCGGCCCTTGGCCTGTAATGCGGCCTGCTCCTCCGGCGCAATCGGCGGGGTGATGGTGAGCCAGAAGCGGACGAAGAGTGCGAGGGTTTCGGTCGTGATCCGCTGATCACGTTCGAGACGGGCGACCTGTCGTGAGAGGCGGTCAAGGCGGCGCGTCAGGGCGGCCTCCTGCATGTCGGCATGGTCGGGCGAGAGGAAGGACTCGATGGCCGCTTCGACGATGGCGGAGCGGGTCACCCCTTTCCGGTCGGCGATGTCATTGATCCGGCCGATGAGATCGGCTGGCAGAGAAAGGTTGAGGCGGTCGCGCATGGGTCAGTCCTCAAAGATCGATACCGTCATTGCGGTCCATCGAGGCCTGACGGGCCACCTGCCCCATCTGCTTGCGCAGGGCTTGCCTTTGTCGCGCGGCCTCCTCCGGTTCGTCCTCGAGCATCATTTCGAATTCGCGCGCCGGTTCTGCTGTCTTTTCTGGGGCTGCGGCTACATGCTCGGGCAAGTCTGGCTCCTGACGCAGGCCTGCATTCGCTTCATCTGCATTTGTCAAAGGCGTCGAGGCCCCCACTGGCGTATCGGCTTCGATGGTCGGCAGCGAAGACCATGGATCATGCTGCCGGACCGGATCTCCTTTCCGCGGTTCTGGCGGCGCACCCACGCGATCCACAAACCGACTGTCCTCGAAATACCGCGCCTTCTTGGCCCGGATCGGCGGGGAGCCTGCGACCATGACGATCTCGTCGTCGGGTGGCAGCTGCATGATCTCGCCCGGCGTCAGGAGCTGGCGCGCGGTCTCGGATCGCGAGACCATGAGGTGGCCCAGCCAGGGCGCCAGCCGGTGCCCGGCGTAGTTGCGCATCGCCTTCATCTCAGTCGCCGTGCCGAGAGCATCGGACACACGCTTGGCGGTGCGTTCGTCATTGGTGGCGAAGCTCACCCGGACGTGGCAGTTGTCGAGGATGGCGTTGTTCTGGCCATAGGCCTTCTCGATCTGGTTGAGGGATTGCGCGATCAGAAAGCTCTTGATCCCGTAGCCCGCCATGAAGGCCAGCGCGCTTTCGAAGAAATCGAGCCGCCCGAGCGCCGGGAATTCATCCAGCATCATCAGCACGCGATGGCGGCGACGCGTGTCCTTCAGGTCCTCGGTCAGGCGGCGACCGATCTGGTTCAGGACCAATCGGATCAGCGGCTTGGTACGGGATATGTCCGATGGCGGCACGACGAGGTAGAGGGTCGTCGGTTGGTCCGCTCCGATGAGATCGTCAATCCGCCAGTCGCAGCGCCGGGTCACATGGGCGACGACGGGGTCGCGGTAGAGGCCGAGGAAGGACATGGCCGTCGACAGAACGCCCGAGCGTTCATTGTCGGACTTGTTCAGGAGTTCCCGCGCGGTCGAGGCGATGACCGGATGCGATCCGGCATCGCCCAGGTGCCGCGCTTCCATCATGGCCTCGAGGGTTTGCTCGATCGGGCGACGCGGGTCGGACAGGAAGGCCGCGACGCCGGCGAGGGTCTTGTCGCGCTCGGCGTAGAGCACATGCAAGATCGCGCCGACCAGCAGCGAATGTGAGGTCTTTTCCCAATGGTTGCGTTTTTCCAGCGAGCCTTCTGGATCGACCAGCACGTCGGCCACGTTCTGGACGTCACGCACCTCCCATTCGCCGCGTCGCACCTCGAGCAACGGGTTATAGGCAGACGACGACATGCTGGTCGGATCGAAGCGCAGCACCCGTCCATGGCACGCGCGGAACCCGGCAGTGAGGTCCCAATTCTCGCCCTTGATGTCATGGACGATGGCGGAGCCCGGCCAGGTCAGGAGTGAAGGGACCACGAGACCAACCCCCTTGCCCGACCGGGTCGGCGCGAAGCAGAGCACATGCTCCGGCCCGTCATGGCGCAGGTAGTCCTGATCCAGCTTGCCGAGCACGACACCATCGGAACCCAGCAGCCCGGCTGCTTCCACCTCGGACCTTTTCGCCCAGCGGGCCGAACCATAGGTATCGACGTCGGCGGCCTCGCGCGCCCGGATGACGGACATGGTGATGGCCACGGCGATGGAGATGAACCCGCCCGAGGCGGCGATCGCCCCGCCCTCCCAGAACACCGTGCGCGCATAGGCGTCGTAGAAATACCACCACCAGAAGAAGGCGGGTGGCGGGTAAATCGGCATGCCGAAGGCCTCGAACCATGGGCTGCCGAGCTGCGCCTGAAATCCCAGCCGCCAGGCGACCCATTGCGTCGCGCCCCAGGTTGTCGTGAGCACGATCAGGAAGACGGCGAGGATCTGGCCCCAGAGGATTTTCGTAGCGGTCATGGTCAGGGTCCTTTCGTCAAATGCCGAGTCCGCGTTTGCGCCCGAGGCTCCAGTCGATCCCGCCCCCGCCGCGCGGGATCCCTGTGATGTGTTGGCCAAGGCGGTGCTCGATTTCGCGGGACCAGGGGACGAGCTGGAAACTGCGCCCGCCGTCAGGGCCGACGCCATCGATCATCGCGTAGCGGCCGGAGGACAGGCGCAGCTGACGGGTGTAGGTGCCGGTCACATGCTCGCCGGACTTTGCCGGGCGATGTGGCAGGCCGGTCTCGGTCTCGAGCGCCATGCCTACGGCTTCGAGTTCGCGCTGCCGCAGGGTCGCGAGGAGATTGCGCTGGAGGATGATCCGCTGTCCCTGCCTTTGCGCCAGCCCCTCGTCTGCCAGATGCTCGGCGCGTGCGTCGAGCGCGTCCCGCACCTCCGCGCCAAACCCACCCATCGCAAGTGGCGTCCGGGAACGTTCGACCAGACGGTGATCGAGCCAGGTCGCGCCCGGCGCGGTGACCTGGCTTTGCAGGTCGAGATCGGACCGGTTGGACAAGACAAGCGTCGGGCGTGGATCGTCCGGGCCGCCGAAGCGGCGCACCTCGACAATGCCGCCCGGCGCAGGCGCGTGGTCAAGCGCGTCGAGGCCCCGAAACCGGACATGATGCGCGCGCCCGTCCGCGCCTTCGATCACGGCATAGGCGGTACCGGTCTGTTCGTCATGCAGACCGGTCCCGACCAGCCGCCCTATGATCGGGTCCCCTGCCCCGCCCCCGTCGATGGCGAAGTCTGAGAAGCCGCGGTCCTGCCCGCGCTCGGCGAAGGCGCGGTGCATGGTTTTGATGATGTCGCCGCGCTCGCCCAGATCACGGAGCGTGCGTTCGGCCTCGAGTCCCAGCATCCATTCGCCGGGGCGGCCTTCGGAGGCGAGACCGAGTTTGCGAAGATGCTGAAGGCGGCCGATCATCAACCGGCGGATTTGCGGATCCTCGGGTCCGGGTGCTGATGGCCGCAAATCAATGAAGCCGAGATCGTCGGCATGCTGGCGTAGCTCCCGGTCTAGGCGCGTCCAGCGTTCAGCCGTGACCTCCCGTTCGAGGGCATGCCGGATTTCGTGCTCCGGCTTGGGCCCGAGTTCCAGCGCGACCAGATCCTCAGCACGGGACCGCAGCCCGCTGCTGATGTAGTCGCGCGCGATGACGAGATCGCCGCCACGATCATCCACGCCGCGAACGATCAGATGCACATGCGGATTGTCGGTGTTCCAGTGGTCGACAGCGACCCAGTCGAGCCGCGTTCCGAGATCGGCCTCCATCCGGCGCGCAAGGTCGCGGGTGAAGCCGCGCAGGTCCTCCATCTCTGCCGCATCCTCGGGCGAGATGATGAAACGGAAATGGTGCCTGTCATCCTCGCATCGTGCCGCGAAGTCCGAGCCGTTCAGACCGTCGGTCTCGTCATCGAAGAGCAGACCCCTCTCCCCGTCCCGGCTGACCCCGTCGCGGCGCAGATAGGCAAGATGGGTCGAGAGCGGGGCCGCGCGATAGGCCCGGCCCTTGTGGCGCGCAATGCGCGCAGCCACCATGACCCGGCGCGATGACGAAAAAAGCCGCGATCTGCCAAATCGGCTTTGCCCGCGCCCGAAGTTGGAATGGCTTCGCTGCTTGCCGCTTGGCCGCGTCGAAACGTGACCTGCTTTGTTGGCCGCCCTCAGCACCTCGTCGACGAAGGCTTTCGGACGCGGGGAACGCGTGCTGCGGGGCTTTCCGGGCCTGATGCGGAAGTCGTGCTCGGTTTTGGTCATGCGAAGACCCTCCCGTTGTTCGGAACGCCCCTGTGCATGCCGGAGCATTGAAATCGCAGGAAAAATCCCGGAAACCTGCACACGACCGACCGCCATGCACGCGAAAACGCCAGTCCTGTCAGGGACTTGCGGCATTCGTGGCATGCCCTTTTATCTTGCCCATCTCCCTTCCCGCCCGCTGTCCGAGCACGCCCTGCCGCCGTCTCTACGACACGGCCCGCCAGAGCCCGCAAAACCGCGATCACGCTCATGGCAGTGTCTCCACGCCGGGCCGGACAACGAAAATGCCGGAATTGGGGCCGACCGGACCCGTTTCGCGGGGCGGTCGATCTGCATCCGGGCTGCCGTCATTTTGTTGTGAATGCTCCGCCGATCTGTCGGTGAACAGCGCCGCCTCGCGCCAATCGGCGACGGTTGCGCGGTTCGGCAGCGGCGCCGTTCCGTCCATGCGCGGGGCCAGCATCGCGACATAGGCGCGGGTTTCGGCGGGCAGCGGACGGCCCTCCGAGAGGTATGCATCGTACCGCCCCGACCCGGCATTGTAGGCCGCGAGCATGCCGCCGACGGAGCCATAGCGATCAAGCATGGCGCGCAGATAGGCCGTGCCCGCGAGGATGTTGTCGCGCGGCTCGAAGGGGTCGCGGCCGAGAGCATGGCGGATGCGCAGATCCGCCCAGGTGTCGGGCATGACCTGCATCAGTCCCATCGCACCGGCGGACGAAATTGCGCGCACGTCGCCCGCGCTCTCAGTGCGCATCACGGCGATGATCCATGTCGTCGGGATGCCGAAGCGTTGCGAGGCTTCCGCAATGTGGGCGTCGTGCGGATGCGCGGCAACCACATGACCGGGCATCGCAGCTTGGGCTAGGACGGGCGGCGTGGTGATGGCTGAAACGAACAGGCCGGAAAGAAGAGAGAGGATGATGCGGCGGCGGACGCCGCATCTCCCGGAGGCGAGACGAATGCAGGAGATGAGCATGGTCATTCCTGCTCGTCGCGCTTCTTTTGGCGGGTCCAGTGCAAGCCCCAGTCGCGTCCGTCCTCGTCCGCCTGGAACAGGCGG
>NVWP01000083.1 GCA_002733705.1 Henriciella sp.
ACGATGGCGACCGAGGCGAACTAGCGGGTAGCGGGTAGAGCCGAAAGCGATCGATCTCTTCTTCCAGACGCGCCCCGGGGCGCCTGCCTCCACTGGGTTCCAGATGCCGCCTCCGGCACCGGGGGGCGGGTTGGCCGCTACCCCGGAAACCGACCCACGACAGGCCTTCCTGACCGCGCCGACTGACCGCCGAACGGTCGCCCCCGACCGCGTGCAGCCACCGGCCTCGCCCTGGCTCCTGCAGGCTGGCTCCGTCATCCCGGCGGCGTTGATCACCGGCATCCGGTCCGACCTGCCGGGTCAGATCACCGCGCAGGTCACACAGAACGTCTATGACAGCCCCAGCGGCAGCCTGCTCCTTATCCCGCAAGGCACGCGCCTGATCGGTGCCTACGATGACAGCGTGACCGTCGGCCAGCGTCGCGTGCTCCTGGTCTGGAACCGGCTGATCTTCCCCGATGGACGATCCCTTGTCCTCGAACGTCAGCCCGGAGCGGATGCCGCCGGCTTTGCCGGCCTCGAGGACCGCGTCGACAATCACTGGGCCGGTATCCTGCGCGCCGCGGGGTTGTCTACCTTGCTGGCCGTCGGCGCTGAGCTCTCCCTCGATGAGGAAGACCGCCTCGCCCGCGCCCTCCGCGACGGGGCCCTCGACACGATCAACGAGGCCGGCCAGCGCATCGTCCAGCGCCAACTGGAGGTCCCACTCACGCTTACCATCCGCCCGGGCTTTCCCGTCCGCGTGATCGTCACGCGCGATCTCGTCTTCGCGCCGTCCGGAGGCTGACATGACCAAGCTGAAACTCGGACCGATACCGGACGCCAAGCCGGTGAAACTGACCGTGGAACTGCCCGCAGAGCTGCATCGCGACCTGATCGCCTATGGTGAAATCCTCGGCCGAGAGGCCGGGCAGGGACCAATCGAACCGAGAAAGCTGGTGGTTCCAATGCTCGAGCGGTTCATCGCAACGGATCGCGGCTTCGCGAAGGTGCGGCGGGGTGGCGGCAAAGGCCCAGACACGATCTAGCGAAGTCTTTTTATTTTTTGTCCCGTTGAAAAAATGTGCTTCGCTTAAATTTTGCGGCGCGGAAGCTCCTGCGCGATGCGGAAATCGGTGTGAGCGGGTAGGGCGGTATTGGTAACTTTGATCGCCCAGCACTACTTACTCGATCACCGGGTAAAAGGGCTGACCCCAATCTACGTGCGGATTATCCATCATCAGATCTACGAAAACCGGCATCAGGAAGGCAAGTATTGCGGCACCGTCGCGCACCTGCGCTCTGTTGACCCCGCTGTTCCAGGTTGATCCGCCATGGACCAGCTGATTGCGCAGGACGTAAAGCCGGTCAAAGACGAAGCTTAGAACGCGAACGCTGTCACCCGCCTGGAATGCCTGTGAAAATCTGAGTGACGATGACTTGAACTTGTCCTCCCAATCCTCGAAGCCCTCCATCCCGTTGTGGTGCTGCCAGAAAGGATTGAAGACGTAGCGGTTTTCCATGAGCATTCGCACCGGGCCCGAGAAGCGCTGCCACAGTGCTTTGTAGATGCGTCGACCTTCGTCGCGCGACACCACCTTGCCGAAATAGTCGACGAAGGCAGCACGTTCGCCGGGCGCCGCCGACTGAAATTCCCGCTCGTCGGCATAGGCGGCATTGAACGCGATCCAGAGGAAGATGAAGCGGGCGTCATCATCGTCGCCGCACACCTCGGCGCGTCCGATCCAGCTGATAGCGCGATGCGCACGCAGCCCCATGGTTTCGGGAAAGTCGCTGCGAATAGCGCGCTGCTTGGCTTTCAACGCCGCGTGGTCAAGAATATCCTTCATTCACAATCCCCCTCTGAAAATCCTATCACGGCAAGGCCGCAAAATCTGGCCTTCGGTACCCCTGGACTAGAGCCCTCAGCCCGTCAGGCGCTATCACCTCAACCTTGTTGCCCCACTGATAGAGATGCCACGCCATCTCGAGCCATCCAGCCGCATTAAACCGGACGATCAGACTTCCGTCATCCTGTGGTTCCAAAACCTGCGTGGGGTGAAAGCGAAACTCGGCGGCGCGCGCGGCGGCCTCGGGCGTGAAGCGCCAGATCACCTCGCCATATTGCGCCGGATCCTGATAAACGCCGAAAGCCTTGGCAGCATAGCTTTCCAAAATAAAACCTGGAGTGAACACAAAACTTTCGTCCAGCACTTCGGCGGCATGGATCCTGTCCATGCGGAAGTTCAGGATCGTTTCACTGCGTGCTGGCTGCCGTGCCACCAGGTAACTGCGGTGTCCCAACAGCAGGCCATGCGGTTCGATGACGCGAGGCGCGGCATCCACAGACCCGTAGATGACGCGCAGCCGGAACGGGCCTCGCAGCGCCTCCATGACTGCATCCGTCACGTCGGGACGCAGAGCGACGGTCGGACCGGGACGCATGACCTGGCCGAGACCGGCCAATACCGCCTCGGCATCGGCCTCAGACCTCGTTGCGTCTCGGGGCGTCAGCCGCGCCAGCAGCCCATCACGCAGATCCTCTAGCGCGCGAGCATGGCGCAGTCGCGCCTGATCGCGGGCGGCGCGGGCTGCGATTTCGAGAGCTTCGATGGTGGTTTCCTGTCGCGGCTGCAGCCGCTCGGGCGGGGGCGCGTCCAGCCGCCAGTACCGTCGGCGGTCCTCGGCGTCCGTGGTCGTGACATTGGCGAAAGCGGCGTCCAGCGCCTCGGTCATCCGCTGCGCCGTTCGGTGCGATACGCCGAACTCAACGCAGATGTCCTCAAGGCTCACGCCGCCACGCCGGGAGGCGGCCATCTGGGCGAGACGGAGCAGATCCTGAGCCTTGGAGAAAGACATTTGACCTCTATGCCAGAAATTGACACCATCATAAGCTATTGATCAGCTTGCGGTCTGTCGAGGCGATTCCCTCGGGGGTCACGTGTCGCAAGTATTGGAGCATTAATGAGGGACCTCGACGGCCGTATCTTTTTGTCCGCCTCGGACCTCATGCGATTCATGGGGTGCGCACACGCGACGACCCTTGATCTGGCACATATGCGCGGCACCGGACCGGACCCGCGCGAAGACAGTGAAGACGCGGCGTTGCTCCAGAAGCAGGGCGACGCCCACGAGACGGCCCATCTGGCTCGCCTCAAGGAAGCTGGACGCACCGTCATCGAGATCGAGCGCAGTGGCCTTGGCAAGAACGCCGAAGCGACACACGCGGCTTTGGCCGCAGGGCTGGATGTGGTGTTTCAGGGCGCATTCCTGTTGGGCAACTGGGGCGGCTGGTCGGATTTCCTGGAGCGCGTTGAGCGCCCCTCGGCGTTCGGGCCTTTCAGCTACGAGGTGGCCGACACCAAACTGAAGCGCCGGCCGCATCCGAAGCACGTCCTGCAACTTGTGCTCTATTCCGACCTTCTAGCCGAGGTTCAGGGCGCGGCGCCCGAGTTCGCCCATGTCGAATTGGGGGACGGCACCCGCGCTACCCTTCGGCTATCGGACTACGCCGCCTATTCGCGAATGGCTCGGGAGCGGCTCGAAGATTTCATGGCCGACCCGCCGCCAACCCGTCCGATCCCCTGCGCAGACTGTGGTCTTTGCCGCTGGGGCGACCATTGCACCGAGGTCTGGCAGGCCGAGGACAGCCTGTTCAATGTCGCCAACGTCAGCCGTGGACAAGTGAAGAAGCTGGAAGCAGCAAGTATCCAGACCATGGAAGCCCTCGCCAGCCTCGATCATCCTATCCGCGGCATGGCGGAAAATACACGCCTCCGGCTGGCGACTCAGGCCCGCCTGCAACACGCCCGCAAGACTGGGGTGCCCGCGTTCGAGCTCCGCGCTCCGGAACTCGGCAAGGGGTTCGACCTGCTTCCCGAGCCGCAGGCCGGCGACCTGTTCTACGACATCGAAGGCGACCCGCATTTTGAGGGCGGCCTCGAGTATCTCCATGGCGTCTGGTCCGATGGCCAGTTCCGGGCGTTCTGGGCGCATGACCATTCCGCCGAAGCGCGTGCGCTCGCTGAGTTGCTGGAGTTCTTCCGTGCGCGTCTTACGGCTTATCCAGACGCGCGCATCTATCACTATGCGCCCTACGAGATCACCGCCCTGCGCCGACTGACCACGAAGTACGGGATCGGCGAGGCTTTCCTCGATCGGCTTCTGCGGGAGCGGCGGTTCGTTGATCTGTTCGCCGTCGTGCGCGGTGCGCTGATCGGCTCTGAGCCGAATTACTCCATCAAGTCTATGGAGGCCTTCTATGACCGCAAGCGCGATGGCGAGGTGAAGACCGCGGGTGGCTCTGTGGTCGCCTATGAGCGGTGGCGCGAGACTGGCGAGCAGCAGATCCTCGACGAGATCGAGGACTACAACCGCGTCGACTGCATTTCGACCGAGGAGCTGAGGGATTGGCTGGCCGGCATTCGACCCAGCGGCCCCTGGCCGTCGCTCGGTCAGGATGCGGGCATGAAGGAGGCGGAGGAGGACGCCGACACGCAAGAGCTGCGTTCGGCTTTGGCAGCCTCCGACCTACCCGAGGACCGGCAGGAGATGCTGTTCAACCTCGGGCTTTTCCACAAGCGCGAGGCGAAGCCCGCGCAATGGGCGGTGTTCGATAGCGTTGGCAAGGACGAGGACGATCTGATCGACGATCTCGACACGCTTGCCGGGCTCGAGGCCGTGGGCGCGGCTGAGCCCGTGAAACGCTCGATGGCGCGCACCTATCGCTTCCCGCCGCAGGAGACGAAATTGCGGGGTGGCAGGTCGGCGACGGTGCCGGTCCATGACGGACCGCCCGCCACGATCAGCATCGCCGCTCTGGACCGGACCGCGCGTGAGATCACCCTCAAGGCCGGGGCAGCGAAGGCGCATCTTCTCTCAGACCGCCTGACGCTTCACCCGGACTGGCCGCTCAACACCGGTGTCATCGCCGCCGCGCTTCGCGATGTGATCGCCGATCAATGCGGGCCGCGCCGATTCACGGCCGTTGACGATCTGTTGTCCCGCGCGGCGCCGCGCCTGACGACCGGCGCGAAGCCTGACTTGCTGGATGGCGCCGATCCGGTCGCGGGCGCGATTGCGGCCGTGTGCGCGATGGACCGCACGGTGCTGCCGATCCAGGGGCCGCCGGGCACCGGCAAGACCTATGTCACCGCGCGCGCGATCCTGTCTCTGGTGCGCAAGGGGCACCGCGTCGGCGTCGCATCGAACAGCCACGAGGCCATCCGGAATGTCCTGATGGGCTGTCTCGCCGCGCTGGAAGACGACGATCCGGACATCACTCTGGAAGACGCCGAACTGGCCCACAAGGTGAGCGGCGACGAGGATGGATATCCCGAAGGCTTCACCGGCATCACGCGGGCCACGTCCAACGACGACCCTGTGTTGACGGAGGCCCATGTCGTTGGGGGCACCGCATTCTTCTTCTCGCGCCCGGAGTTCGAGCAGACCCTAGACTGGCTCTTCGTCGACGAGGCAGGACAGGTAGGCCTCGCCAACATGGTCGCCATGGGGCGTGCCGCGCGGAACATCGTGCTGGTCGGCGACCCGCGCCAGCTACCGCAGGTGATCCAGGGCGCGCATCCGGACCCCGCAAACCTCTCCTGCCTCGACTGGATGCTGGGCGATCACGCCACGGTGCCGCCAGACCGCGGCATCTTCCTGCCTGTCTCGCGACGAATGCATCCAGACGTCTGCCGTTTCATTTCCGATCAGGTCTATGAGGGACGGCTGACCAGCCACCCCGACACCGCGCGCCAGGCCGTGGCCGGGACCGCGTTTCCCCCAGCGGGTGCGTTCTGGGTGCCGGTCCCGCATGAGGGCAATGCCCAGATCGCGCCAGAGGAAGTCGCGGCCATCCATTCTGCCGCTCATGAACTGCTGACGGGCGCTTGGACGGAGAAGGATGGCACGACGCGTCCCTTGCGTCAGTCCGACATCATCGTGGTCGCGCCCTACAACGCACAGATGAACGCCCTGCGCGAGGCGCTGCCCGAGGGCATTCGCGTCGGCACCGTGGACAAGTTCCAGGGACAGGAAGCGCCCGTCTGCCTGGTCTCGATGACAGCGTCATCGGCCGAGGAAACGCCGCGCGGCATGGACTTCCTGTTCTCCCTCAACCGGATCAACGTGGCGGTCTCGCGCGCCAAGGGACTGGCGCTGGTCTTCGGCGCGCCGCGCCTCCGCGAGGCGAAATGCGAGACAGTCCAGCAGATGAGGCTGATTAACACGCTCTGTGCGGTGACGGCACTGGCTGAAATCAAAGAGGCGTCATGAGATTCGACCCAAAGGACATCGTCGAGCATCTGCGCCACAACCTTGAGCGTTATCCCTATGCTGACGGGTTCCCTGTCCTTCGCGAGCTTCTGCAGAATGCCGACGACCCGAAAGCTGAAGCTGAAAGCGTAGCCGTATGCCTCCTCAGCGGATGGCCGAATGCTGCCAATCCGCTGCTCCGTGGGCCGGGCCTTTTGTTGGTCAACGACGGTGGTTTCGATGCTGGCTCAGCGACAGGCATGCAAACCTTCGGGGGAAGCGTGAAGGCGCTCGACGAAGCAGCAGTGGGGCGGTTCGGCCTCGGGCAGAAATCGGTCTTTCACCTTTGCGATGCTTTTGTCGTTGTTCCATGCGGTTACGGGACAGAACACCTTCCCTTTGTCGTGAACCCTTTCGAGACGCTCGGACGCGAAGGCGATGATTGCCTTCGCTGGGGCACGATTGATGAAAGCGATGCCGCGCTTATCGCTTCGGCTGGGGAGCGCTACATTTCCTCTAGTCGTAGACTGAATTTATGGTTCCCCTTGCGACGCCCCGGGCTGCGCCCGAAGCCGACGAGCAAGGGCGTAGTGGCCACGGATATTGCTCCAGAGAGCCTTGCGCCTCTTGCAGACCGACAGCGTCTCGCTGAAATGCTGGCATCGCTGCGCGATGTGCGCCGCGTGTCGGTCGAGATCAACGGCGTACGCGTTGAACTCGACCGCGGTGAGGCCTCCGGCCTGGTCGGGTACGGCCTGGACCCGGGCGATCGCAGTTTCGGAGGCACACTTGGCCCTGGAATGGTCAGCCTCGGCCGCGAGAGGCGTGCGCCCGACACCTTCTGTAGCCACCTAAGGGAGTCTGACAACTGGCCCCTCAGCCGCAACCCGGACACCGATGAGGAGAAAAAGCAAAAGGCCACGCCACACGGCGCTGCGATCCTTGTGATCGAGCCCGACAGCCGTGGGCGGCTCCTTGCCGACTGGTCGGTGCTCCTGCCGGTAACTGAGGCTTTTCGCGTCCTCCACCATGACGGCAAGGGGCGCCTGAAGCTGCTCCTCCACGGATGCTTTTTCGTCGACAGCGGGCGTAAGTCAGTCATCGGGCTTGACGATGCCGGCTCGAAACACTCTGAGCAGAAGCCTTCGAACGAGGCCGCGCTACGTGCCGATTGGAACCGCAACATCCGCGACAGGCTTGTCCTGCCGCTGATTCCAGCCGTCTTCCACGACGCTCTGGCACAACAGGGACTTTCGAGCGATGCACTGGCCGCTGCGGTGAGAGCGCTGGCGACCAGCGACTTCGGCCGGACTCACCGCGAAGCCATCGCGGCCGAGCATGTGCTAGCCCGCTGCGTTGACGTCACTCGGGACAGCACGTTGGCGCGGTGGCGCCTCGTTCCGGCCGGGACGACCCTGCGGCCCTTGCCGGCACCCGACGAGCGCGGGCGCGTTGCGCTCGTTGAGCTATTGCCCGATGTCGCCGAATGGGCTGCGGCGCGTAACCTAACTCTGGTCTGTGGAGCAGACGCACTGCTTGCGCCCGAAGTGCCAAGCTGGGACCCCGAGGAGCTGACGGAGTTTCTGGCGGAGCTCAAGCCCGACTGCTTTGCAAGCGAAAGACACACGCGCGTTCTGACCGATTTTCTACTTGTCGCATGCGCCAACGATGACCTGCGCGTGGCTGCGGCCGAGCCGGTCATCAACCGGCTGAGGAAGGCGATTGCCTCGGCGCCCACGCTTGCGCCGCATGCCCGGATCGCCGAGGTTCTCGCCGCCGTAAATTGTGCGGACATCGTGCCGTTGCCACCCTCTGCCTCCGAGCGCTACGTGTTGCGCGCACTTGCGCAGGCGCAGAACGCGCCGCTTTGTCTGCCCCGAGCATGGCTACCGGAGGGGACCGCCGACAGCCCGTCGCTCGACGCCGCCAATGCGCGACCTCTGATTGCAGCCTTACAGCCACTGTTCGCGAACGAAGCGCGGGGCGAGGCCGCAGGTGCGGCATCCCTCGCGATCGTGCGCCGACTGAAGAACCTGGAAACGGCACTGGCCGACCCGGAGCTTCGCCAACTTCCTGTGGTCCGGGCGCTCTATGGTAGTGGCAGCCGCCTACTGAGCCTTGCCGAACTCGACGCCAGCGCACGCGAGGGGCTGCTGTTCCGTGATACACCGCCAGAGAAGAAACTCCTCGGGCTGCTGGCAGATGCGCTGCCCGGTTCGAATGCGTTCATTTTGCCAAATGCAGTTGCCGCTGCACTGCAAGATGTGGGCCATAGCCCATCCGTTCGGCCCACTTTTCGCTTGGCTAGCCTCGATGCCGGTGCCGTCTGCTCGTTGGCACGACGAGCTGAGGCGTTCGGTCCACCTCAGGCCCGCGCCGCGCTGATAAACAGCATCTTCACGGAGGATGCGGATAAACGCGACGCCCTGCGGGCGCTTGCAGCCGGGGATCGGCGTGCGCTTGATCCTAGCGTCAAACTCGAGGCGCTGCGCGATACAGCCCCGGCGCTGGACGCGCTCATCGCGCGGCTGATCACGACCTCAACGCAAGATGCTCTGGTGCCGGCTGAGATACTCGACACGCTCGATCGGGCCAAGGCTCGCCATCTGTCGATCTCTACGATCGAGGGCGCGGAACTTGGTGATCTGCTCTACCGTAACGCTGAGGAGCTGCCCGAGCGTGGCCTCGACCTAAAGGCGGCCGAGGCGATCCTGTGCGCTGGCATCCCCGACGAATTGCTCAGCAAGCTACCGATTCTGCTTACGACGCGGGGCGATTGGGCGTCACCGAACAACCTTTACCAATCGAACCGCGACTGGCCTGTCCCAGCAAGCATGACCGACCTTGTGCCTATGCTTGATGGTCCCACGGGGCAGAAGGCAAGGAAACGCGCCGAGGCGCTCGTGCATCACTGGTCACCCGAGGCGCAGATCTCAGTTTGCCTTGGTCAACCCGACCCCTCGCGCTTCGCCGCCGAGATTCTCGAGGCACTCGCACGGGTCGACCGACCTGACCTGGACCAGATCGGCCGAGTCCCTTGGCTCCTTGACCGTCGCGGCAGCGCCTGGAAGCCCGAGGATGTGCTCGACTTGTCCGACGAAATCCTCACGGCCGCGCGGCAGGCGCTTGGTGACGATCTGCCTTTCCTGCCGGTGAGCGCCATCACCCCGACGCTTCGCGATCACCCAGGCTTCGCCGCTTTGCGAGATCGGGGCGTGCTTTCCGACAAGGCCGGTTCTCTCGACGGGCTTCTTCTCATAGTCGAGGCATCAAGACCTGTCGCCTACATGGGCGAGGTCAATGAGGAGTTGGCAGGGGCGCTTACCCACCTCGCTGCTGCCGGCGCCGTCCTCCCGCTCACTGGCTGGCCTCTTCTCGCGACGCTACTGCGAGCGCTTGCCAAGGACGACGAGAAGAACGCAAGGCGGGCTTGCGAGGTCCTCACGCAATTTGGGACCGCCGACAGACAATCGTCCTCGGACGTTGACGAGTGGCTCAACGCCTTGGCGAGGATGGCGCAGGAGGGGAAAAGCACGGCCCGCGCTGCGAAGAGTTCTGCGCGCGTCGCCTACGAGGCGAGCTTTCGGGCGATGACTGCATGGCCCCTTTCGAGTTTCCAAGCGATTATGGGCAAAGTCTTGGTGCCCACCGCGGCAGGCACCTGGAAGCCAGGTTGCGAGGTCACTATCCGATGCACCGGGGTTGCGCCGGAGGTCCTGCTTTACGCGGAACTCGCCGAGCTTTTGCCGGTGAATGAGGATCCAGCTACTGCCGAGGATGGTGCCACATCTGAATCCTCCAATTTCGAGCGGGCAGTTTGGTCAGAGCAAGACTGTTCGCAAAGCTTGGTGGCGGTTCTGACACGACTGCGAGCGCAGGTGCCGGAGCAGGCACTCGCGTTATTCGCTGCTCTAGTCGCTGATCGCGATCTCTTCGAGAGGCTGGCGCGCGATCATCTGGCGCTACCGCAGGCAGGGATTCTTAAGACTCAGAACAGGCTGAGCGAAGTCGTGGGCTACCTCGCCCCCGATCAGACCGGAAAAACCCATGATCTCTCGTCGATCCGCAAGGACGTTCGCCTGTACTTCAAGCTGACTACCGGCGGACCGGTACCGATACTTGCGCTTGACGGAAGTTTTAGAAACGCTCCCAGTGCGATAACGGCGCCATTCCAGATTCTTGGAGCGGGACATCAGCAGCAACGCAGGCTGAAAGCGGAAGGTGCCACTGCCGGACTTGGCACGATGGTCCATGAGATTTCGCTCGCTGACAGTGATGGCCCGATTACGCGGGCCACACTAGAGGAGTTAATCGCAACCGTTGGACGGCTCGCTCTATGGCATTTCCGCCATTGCGAGGAAGCTGTCCTTGAGGAGTTCCGGCAAGCATTCCTGGCCGAACAAGCGACAGTCGAGGATACGCGCGCTCGCCTCGAAGATCGCCTGCCGCAGATCTTGGCAGAATTGAAGCCAGTCCGGGGGTCGAAGCTACGGGAGGTTCTGAACCGGTATGAGACGAAGGAGCAGTCCATCCCGCCGAACCGGCGTGCAGACCAATTGCCAGCGGCCAAGCGTTCGCTCTGGGATGAGGTTGCATCGCCAGAGACGGCTACCGAACTGCTCGCGCTGATCCGCCAGGGTATCAGGAGCTACGGCTATGGCCCTGCGCGCGTGGTTTTCGAACTCTTCCAGAACGCTGACGACGCGACGCTTCAACACCCACCCGAGGGGGCGTCGTTATGCCGTGTTGTGTTCCAGACCGAGCGTTTGCGCTTGCAGCACTGGGGACGTCTCATCAATCGTCCCGGGCGTCCGGCCGACAGCGAACGCGAAGGCTGGCAAAGAGACCTCTTCAATATGCTTCTCATGAACCTTTCTGAAAAGCGCGAGGATGTGACGGGGCGGTTCGGACTGGGGTTCAAGAGCGTGCATCTCATTGCCCGCGAGGTGGGGATCGCCTCCGGTTTCGAGGCATCTTGCCGAGTTAAGGGAGGCATGTTGCCTGAGGTTTGGGAGGGCGGACGGACACTCTCGCTGGACGAGAGCCGAGATGGCAGGCGCGCAACACTTATCGAGCTTGAGATCGACCCTGAGCGCCATGCTGAGGCTGAAGAAGCGCGAGTGGCCTTCGCCAGTTGCGTGCGGTGGCTGCCAGCCACGGCGCGGGCGATCCGGGAGATCGACTTTAATGGCCGCCGGTTCAAAGCCCGCTTCGTCGAGACCGGCGCGACGGGGATCAGGCATGTCGTCTTCGAAGGCGCTGAACCCGGCCAGGCGCTCGCACTTATACTGGACAGGAATACGACGTTGTTTCTGCCACTCGGTTCCGACGGTCCTCAAGCGTTGCCCGAGACCCTTGCGAGGCTTTGGTTGCTTGCGCCACTTGAAGAGGAGTGCCGCGCCGGCTGGCTTCTTAACTCTTACGGTTTTCGCGTTGATCCGGGACGCGGGCGGCTTGCGGGCAGCGTCGATGAGCGCGCGGCGCTCTTCGGCCGTCTGGGCCGGGCGCTAGGGCAGCGGCTGGTCGAACTCCACGACCTCATCGAACGCGACTGGACGGGCTTTGCCGAAGGCGCTGGGCTTGCCGACCGGAATGCCGACTCGGGGCGCGCAGTGTTCCTTGAACGCCTCACACGTCTATTGGCGGCGGATGTTTCCCGCGACATCGATGACGAACGGCTCGAGACTCACCTCCACCGCGAGGGTGGGCTAGCGCACCTGTTCCGCGAGTGTGAGGCACTGCCGACCGGGCTGCCGACACCCTTCGCACCTTTCTTGCGCGCGGATCAGGTGCGTTGGCAAATCGCGGGGCCGCTTGCTGAGCAAAGCCGGCTCAAGCGGCTCGCGGGCTGGCGGGGCATCGCGGACATCGCGCACTCCGCGGTGAGTCTAAAGGCGGCGGTGCTGCTCGAGCGGCTCGGGTTCGACGCACCGCAAGCCTTCGATGCGGCAAAGCTTATCAAGGCAGAACTGGGTGAGAACAAGCAGGTTGATCCCGAAAGCGCCGCAAAGCTGGGTGCAGTTCTCGATGAGGACTTCGTAAATGCCCTAGCTTGGCCAGAGCAGCAGGAACTGCTGAAGGCTGCAGCCGGTGCGAGGTTCCGAATGGCCGATGGCAGTTGGCGCGAGGCTCGTATGGCGCCGCGCGATGCCGTGGATGCGGATGAGGAGGAACGCCGCGTTCTCGCCTTCGCACCCGACACGGACCTTGCCGATGGCTCCTATACTAACGCTGCGCTTTCTTTCTACCGTCTGGCCGCGCGGCAGAGCGGTTTTCAGAGGACCGCCGAGACCTTTGAGCGCTGGGCGCAAGACACGGTCGACCAAGCTGCCCGATGTGCGCTTCTAGCCTACGTTGCAGAGGGCGGCCAAGGCGAGCGCCTGGGTGCGCTTCTGGCGTGCGCGCGGCCGCACTGGCTACCTAACGATCCGGACGAGCTACGCCAAAGTGCACTGGTGGAGGGCCTTGATGACGACACGCGCGGTCGGCTCATGACCATTCTCTATCCATCGCTCGCTCGTAGCATCGGTTCGGGCCGGTGGTCGCCGTTCGACCCGGCTGCCGCAGAGGCTTGGGACGCGCCGCCGGATCCGGCCGAAGAACTTGCCCGCATTCGAGACTGGTGGCAGCAGGAGCACACTGTCCAGCGGCGCGACTACGATACCCGCATCTGGCCCGACGGGTTCATTCCGGGGAGCCTTCACGACCGCGAGGTTACAGATGACCGGCTCGGCTGGTTCACTTTCTTCGCCCTTGGCATCTTCCGCACGTTGGGCTGGAACAATCAGGGTGCCCACAAAAGCTTCGTCGAGGCTGCGGTCCGAGAGGGCTGGTGGCAGGAAATGGCCGAGGCAAGGTTTCCGAACAACGCGCTCTCTGAAGCTGAGTTGAGCGAGGCCGCCATGCCTTGGCTGAAACGGCTCGAGAATTTCGCTAGGCCCGATGTTTGGAAAATCAACTTTCCGCAATGGCGCCGCACTCTCCCAGACCTCTATGCCCTTGCGCGCTGGCTGCCTGACTATGTTGAGGCTTTCAGACTGCTGCCGAGGGCGATCGAGCGCGACGGAAATATTTCCCTAAGCGATGCCTTGCGACCAAGTATGAGCCCAATTTGGCAGAAACGCGGGCTTGAGGGCGCGCCGCTTGCGCAAAGCCTCGGGCTCGGGGCCAACTGGATGATACGAGAGGCGATCCGGCATGGCCTTTGGGAGGACGACGAGGCGAGCCGCATGCACCGGTACGGCTGGGGGGGAACAGCGCATCTGCGCAAACTATTCGAAGAGCGGCTGAGCCATTCACTTCAGGCGCCAGAATACAAGATGGACCTTTCACCAGATATCCACGGCTTTGTTATTAACCATCTTGGCCCGGACGCCGCTTTCCTCGGCGATCTGGACCTTCCGCTTCAACTCTGGAATGGCGACGTTCACGAACAGGCCGATGTGTCGGAATACAATGACGAGAACGAAGAATGACTGCACTTGCTCCAGACTGTCCAGTTCGCCATCTGCGCCGCGGTGAAGGCCGTGTTGTCCACGATCTGGGCGATACCATTATTGTCCGCTTCGGCGCAGCGCTCGAACAGGTCGAGCGTGGCGAGCTTGAGGTGGTCCGATCGCTCGCCGATGCCCTGACCGAGGGCGTCTCCGATGATCCCCTCGCCGCGCTCGCACGTGCGCAGGCGCTGCTGATCCGCTCGATCAACGACCAGTGGGGGGTGTTTTCACGTTCGCGGGTGCAGCTTCTGCCGCATCAGCTTTGGGTGTGTCGCCAGGTCACCCAACATTGGCCCGCGCGTTGGCTGGTGGCGGACGACGTGGGCCTTGGAAAGACGATTGAGGCTGGGCTGATCCTGACGCCTCTATTGGCAGGTGGCCGTATCCAGCGGCTCCTGATCTTGGCCCCGGCGCGCCTAGTTCCGCAATGGCGCGCGCGCATGAAGTCCATGTTCGACATTCGCCTTCAGGAATACACACGCGAGCAGGACCGCGGCAAGATCAGCTTCTGGGACACCGCTTCGCAAGTCGTTGCCTCGTTCCACACGCTGCGTCAGCCTGCAGCTCGCGACCGTCTTTTGGCTGCCGAGCCATGGGACATGGTCATGGTCGACGAAGCGCACCATTTCCAAGCTCAAGAACGTATCTCGACACAGACTTACGATCTGCTTCGCGAACTTCAGGACAAGAGTCGGATACAGTCACTCGTCCTGTTTACGGGAACGCCGCACCGCGGCAAGGATTTCGGCTTCCTCGCGCTCATGCGGCTCATCCGGCCTGATCTTTTCGATCCCCGACAACCTGTGGGCGATCAACTTCCGAAACTCCGTGAGGCAATGATCCGAAACAACAAGGCACTTGTGACCGATCTGGAGGGCAAGCGGCTCTTTCAACCCGTAAGCACCGAAACCGTAGACTATGACTACGCGCCAGCCGAGGCTGCGTTCTACCAGACCATGAGCGCCTTCATCCTCGATGGCCGGGCCTATGCTTTGAATCTGACGGGACGCGAGCAGTCGGCCCGGATGCTGTTGCTCATCGCGCTGCAGAAGCTGGCGGCGAGTTCGATCGCGGCGATCCGCAGCGCACTCGAACGCCGGCGCGCGATGCTGGCCGAGGCGGTGCAGCGGGTGACAGCAGATCTGCCCGAAGAAGCTGAGACACTCGACGAAGCGGCCGAGCAAGATGAGGCGCTGCCCGACCAAGTGGCTTTGTTCCTTATGCAGGGCGAAATTGAGCGGCTCGACGAATTAGTAGCGTTGGCTCGCGGGATCACAGCGGAGGCGAAGATCGCCCGTCTGATCGCGCTTATCGACGAACAGCTGCCTTCGGGCGAGCCACTTCTCCTGTTCACCGAATACAAGGCCACTCAGGCCCTCGTCATTGCCGCGCTTGAGGCGCGCTTCGGCAAGGGCTGCGTGGGTTTCATCAACGGAGACGAACGGCTGGCCGTGCAGGAACCGGATGGCGCGATCCGTGTCCGAAGCCTTTCTCGCGACGCCGCCGCGGATGATTTCAATGCTGGCCGTACCCGCTTTCTTGTTTCGACCGAGGCGGGAGGAGAGGGGATCGACCTGCAAGATCGCTGTGCGACCCTCGTGCATGTGGACCTCCCCTGGAACCCAATGCGCCTGCACCAGCGTGTTGGCCGGCTCAATCGCTACGGGCAGAAGCGGGCGGTGCGGGTGTTCTTGCTCCGTAACCCCGCCACTGTCGAGGCTCGCATCTGGGCGCTGCTTGAAGCGAAGCTCGCGCGCATCCAGGCCGCGCTCTCAGCATCCATGGAGGAGGCCGAAGACATCGCCCAGCTCGTGATTGGCATGCAGGGCGGGCGGTTCTTCGACGAACTCTTTGGCAGGTGCCGAATAGGCTTCTTCAATGGCAGGGGCCGAATACGCTTCTTGGCAGGTGCCGAATAGGCTTCTTG
>NVWP01000084.1 GCA_002733705.1 Henriciella sp.
GCCTTCCCGAAGCGTGAAGACCCGCGCGACGGCTTCATATCGCTGACTGGTGTCCAGGGCCCGCGCGACCTGCCCGAAGGCGCCACTGTGGGCACCGCCAGCCTGCGCCGCGAATCGCAGACGCTCGCCATGCGTCCGGACCTCAGCATTGTCACCTTCCGCGGCAATGTGCAGACCCGGCTCAAGAAGCTGGAGGACGGCCTCGCCGACGCAACCTATCTCGCCATGTCGGGACTGGAGCGTCTTGAGATGACCCATGTGGCCATCCCTGTCCCGATCACGGACATGATCCCGGCGGCCGGACAGGGCATCATCACCGTGGCGGCGCGTCCCGAAGAGATGGACCGCGACATTGTCGACCTGCTGGTCAGCCTCAATCATGAGGACACGCGCCTTGCCGCCCTGGCAGAACGTGCCTTCCTTGTTGAACTTGACGGCTCCTGCCGCACGGCCATGGGCGGTCACGCCCGGCTTGAGGGAAGCGAATGGAAATTTGACGGCGAGGTCCTGGAGCCCGATGGCTCACGGCGGTGGGCCAAGTCCGGCAGCATCGCCGCTGGCGCCAGCGACGCCCAGCTCGCAGACCTCGGCCGCGGCATCGGCGAGCGTATCCGGGAGTCGGCCGGCGGAGAGCTTCCCGCCTTCGAAGATGACTGACCTCCCCATTATCATCACCCGGACCGAGCCCGGTACGGCGCAGACCGCCGAGGCGCTGAAAGCGCGCGGCCTGAACGCGATCCTCTCCCCCGTCCTGACCCTTGCGCGCAGCGACGCGCCCCTGCCAGCGCTTTCAGGCTTTGGCGGCATCGTCTTTACCAGCGCCAATGGCGTGCGGTTCACAGCTGGCGAAAGCGAGGTACGTGACCTGCCAGCCTGGTGCGTTGGGCCTGCCACGGCGTCCGAGGCGCTTCGCGAAGGCTACAGTCCCGTGCATCAGTCTTCCGGCGACGCAACGGACCTCGCTCACTATATCGCCCACCATTGGCCCGCCGGAGCGCAAAAGCGCCTTCTGCATGTCGCCAATTCGGCCGCGCGGGGCGTCCTGAGAGAGGCGCTGGAAGCTGAAGGCTTTGAGGTCACCTACGTGCCTCTCTATCATGCCCCTGCCGCCCCTGCGCTTTTCCCGGATGCGGCAGCCGCACTTAAGGCAGGCCAGCCCGCCATCGTGCTCATCCATTCATCCAAGGGCGCGCAGGCCTTTCTTCAACTGTGCAAGGGCGTGGACCTCTCGCAGGTCTCGTTCGTTGCAATCTCTCAGCAGGCTGCCCAGCCTGTGCTTGAAGCCGGCCATGAAAGCGTCATCATCGCAGCTCATCCAGATGAGGCCCATCTGCTCGAAGCGCTCGACCAGTTCATCGCTGGACGTTGAGCCGGGCGAAAACAGTCAACGCATCTGGACCGTCCGGGCCAGACGCGACAGGATACAGAAGTCATGAGTGACCAGCAGCCGACCTCTTCCGATCCCATCGACGCCGAATTCGAGCCGGCGGAGACCGAAACCCCTTCTGAGGATGAGACCGCGGCCTCCCGGAAGGCACCGAAAAGCTCAGGCCCCGGCTGGCTCTCGCTGCTCTTCGTCATGCTGGTTGCCTTCGGCGCGCTTGGGCTATCGCTCTGGTCCTCCGGTCTTCTGGAGAAGGGGCTGAAGCCTGATGAAACCTCCACCGGCCTTGCCAGCCTGACCGACCGCCAGTCGGACCTTTCCAACCGGTTCGACCAACTGGAACAGGACATGGGCGCGTTTGGCGCGCGTCTCGACAAGATCGAAGCCCGCCTGGACGAGACCGAAACGGCGATGGCCGAGGCCTCAGGGCCCCAGCCTCAATCGCAACCTGCCCCCTCTTCCGCCGATATCTCTGCCCTGCAGGAACAGATCACCGCCCTCGAAGAACGCGTGTCTGATCAGCAGCCCTCTTCTTCCATTGACCCACAACGCATAGCCGATCTGGAAGCGGCCGTGCAGGCGTCCGGCAATGATGATGAGGGCGCCTCCTCGGCCGAAGTGGCCCAGCTTCGCCAGCAGCTGACGGGCCTTCGCCGGGAGGTCTCACAGCTGAGCTCGGCGCAGTCGACCCTCGGCAATACCATCAATCAGGCAAGCGAGCGCGCCGATAGCGCACGGTCCGACGCGCTGGCCGCCTCCCAGATGGCGTTGGCGATCGCGTCGCTGGAGACCGCCCTCTCACGTGGAGGCTCCATTGAGGACTCGGCCGCGCTGCTGCAATCGCTTCCGTTTTCCAGCAGCGCTGTCGCCACTATTTCCAGTCTTTCCTCGAGCCCTGTCGCCAGCGAGGACAGCCTGCACCAGCGCTTCCTGGACCTGCGCGAGACCGCCCTCGACCGTGACAGCGCAGCGGCCGGCGAGCCGGGCTGGGTAAACTCTCTTTTCGGCGACTATGTCTCGGTCCGCCGGGGCAGCGCCGAGAGCGAAACCGCTGACCGCCTCGCAACAGCCACCGCCGCGCTCGACTCCGGGGACCTCAAGTCCGCCCTTGGCGCTGTCGAAGAGCTGCCAGACCCCAGCCGCGCAGTCTATGAGAGCTGGATCAGCGATGCCCGTCAGCGTATCCAGCTGAGTAGCGCCGTGAACGCCTTGCGCCTCGAATTCATCGAACAAACACCTAGATAAGACCTCCATGATCGTCCTATTTCTCGTCATCTGTCTCATTGTCCTTGCAGGCGCCGGTGTGCTCTGGGCCTCGCAGCTCTCTGGCAATGTCGTGATCACGCTCGGACCGGACACGATCAGCGTGGAGCTTGTCGTCGCCATTCTGGGCGTCATCCTGCTCGGCGCCATCATGGCGCTTGTCTGGGCCGGTCTGGCTGGACTTATCAAACTGCCCAAGCGCTTTTCACGCGCCCGGCGCAATTCCCGTACGCAGAAGGCCAACCGTTCGCTCGCTGACGGTCTTCTGGCGGCAGAGGCTGGCGATGTGGGCGCGGCACGCAAATATGCCAGCCGCGCCGCCCAGCATGCAGAAGATGAGCGCCTCAAACTCCTGCTTGAAGCTCGCACGGCCGAGATCACCCATGACTGGTCGGGCGCAGAGCGGGCCTGGGGCCAGCTGGCCCGCCTGCCCGGCGGACAGCTCGCGGGTCTTCGCGGCGCCACCAGCGCCGCCAGCGAACGCGGCGATACCACCGTGGCCGAAACGCGGGCCCGCGAAGCGCTGCAACTGAAAAGCGATGCCGACTGGCCGTTCAATGCCCTCTTCGACAGCCAGATTGCGCGCGGTCACTGGAACGAGGCGCTTGAGACGCTGAGCCTTGGTGAGAAACGCAGCCTCATCTCAGGCGACAACCTGCGCCGCCGGCGCGCCGTGCTCTACACCGCGCAGGCCGCCAGCATGCCCAATGCAGAACGGCGCGAGGCGCAGAAGCTCCTCGCGGATGCCCTGCGCGCTGCCCCCACCTTTCCACCTGCCGCCTATCATGGCGCGCGCCAGCTCAAGATGGACGGCAAGATAAAGGCCGCCCAGGGCGTGCTAGAACTTGGCTGGAAGGCCAATCCGCATCCGGCGCTGGCGCATCTCTGCCGCCGTCTGGATGCCGACGATACGCCCAAGGCGCAGGTTACCCGCCTAAAGGCGCTCATCAGCACCAATCCCGATGCCCGCGAAAGCCGGATCCTCAAGGCCGAGATTGCCATGGCGGAGCGCAACTGGATCGACGCGATCCGTGAGCTTGCCATGCTGGTCGAGGAACGCCCGACAGCCCGGCTCTGCCTTCTCCTCGAACAGGCCCTTCGCGGCTATGGCGACAGTGGCGAGGCCGATCGCTGGGGACGGATGGCGATCACTGCCTCACGGGAGGCCGAGTGGTCTGACATCGACCCGAACGGCCACGCCTTCGACTATTCGCGGCGTGACTGGGCCCGTCTTGTCTATGCATTCGGCGATGCCGGGACGCTGATTCATCCGCGCTACGAATCCTATGGCCGGGAACTGGAAGCGGGCCGGCACATCGCCCTGCCCGCCCCGCTCGCCGGTGTGCGGCCCGATGCGCCAACCGGCCAGAAGGCCCTGCCCGCCGCCAGCGGTCCGCCCTCTCCAGTCACCCAGCCGCCCGTCGATTACGTCCGTGAAGGCGGCGACGACTAAGCACCGCCGGAGCTGGCTTTTTCTGACATGCCCGCTTGCCCGCGCGCCCGCTTGACGGTATGGAGGCGCCTTCCATCAGGTAGCCGCCTTAGCTCAGCTGGTAGAGCATCGCATTCGTAATGCGGGGGTCAGGTGTTCAAGTCACCTAGGCGGCACCATTTCCTTCCAGTTCGCCACGCGAAAAATCGATCCAGAGTATCGATTTCAGGAAAGAAATGCCTTCCTCCATGAGGACCGACAGGTAAGCAGCCTCTCAGCGCCCCGGTTCGATCAGAATTTTGATCTCATGCGGGTGTTTCGCGAGCGCATCGAAAGCGGCTTCTGTTTCCTCAAGCGGTCTGCGGCTCGTAATCAGCCTTGAAACCAGCTCTCCGTGTTCACCGATCATCGACAGGGCTTCCCTGAACTCTTCGGGCCGGTAGGCAAAACTGAACTCCAGCGACAGTTCGCGGACAATAGCCTCGAGGGGCGTGATCGCCTCTTGATGAGGGCAGACGCCCGCAACAATGATATGGCTGTGCGGCATGGCGGAATTGACCACCTCGCCGAGGACCCCCGGCACGCCTGTACACTCAAAGATATTGGCGCCCGGCGGCAGACCGCGAAACTCCCGTGCCAGAAGGGGCGACATCGCAGACGGCGAGAAACCGGCCCGATCCCATTGGGCAAACGGGCTCTCGCTTGCTGGATCGACCACAATGTCGGCACCAATAGCTTCGGCCGCGTCCCGTCGCTCTGCAGAGAAATCGGCAGCGATGACCGGGCCCCGCCCATCGAGTTTCAGCGACAGAATGACCGCCAGCCCCACCGGCCCACACCCGACGACGAGATTGGGGCCTGGCTGCCGGTTTGCGAGCCGCGAGGCGTGCAGTCCGACAGAAAGCGGCTCGGTCAATGCGGCAAGGTCTGGCGGCACGGCCGCCGGCACCTTGAAAGTGCGTATCGCATCAACACAGCTCAGCGTTGCCAGTCCGCCGTGATGGCCAGGTGAGAGACCAATCGTCTGAGGGCCTTCATGATCATGGGTGAAGGGGAGCGCCGTGACGATATCGCCGGGCGTCAGTGCACTCCCATTCGTATTGGGGACGTCTACCACTTCAGCGCTGAATTCATGCCCGGGCACTATGACCGGTAACGCCGCTTCCCCGGCTTCGTCCGCGCCTGCCGCCATCTGCTTGCGAAGCGAAAGGTCGCTGCCGCAGATACCGGTAAAAAGCGGGCGCACCAGGATCTGGCCTTCGCGCGGCACCGGGTCCGGCAGGGTCTCCACCACAATCCGGCCCCCTTTCAGACATGCAGCTTTCATCGATCTGCTCTCTATCCTTTCGGAAGGTCCGCGAAGCGGGAAATGTCCGGCTGGCCCGTACAGGCCGTGGTGCCGCCATCGGCCACCATGATTGTGCCCGTGACATAGGAGGCTGCTGGCGAGGCGAGGAAGGCAACCACCTCGGCCATCTCTTCCGGCTGGGCGGCCCGGCCCATGGGGATACGGGACAGCCAGTCTTCGCGAAGCCCCGGTATCTGATTGAGGTCAGACGTGATCGGCGTGTCGACCAGACCGGGACAGAGAGCGTTCACCCTGATGCCCGCACCGGCATGGTCCATGGCCAGCGCCCGGGTATAGTTGATGACAGCCCCCTTGGCCGCATTATAGGCGGCAAACCGGTAATCGCCGCCAAGTCCGGAGATTGATGCTGTATTCACGATAGCACTGCCTGATGGCATGTGCGGGATCGCGGCCTTGCAGGCATAGAAGACACTGTGCAGGTCAATCGCGATGACGCGCTCCCACTGGGCGGCATCCATCTCCACGCTGTTGCCATAGCTGCCGACACCGGCATTGTTGAACAGGATATCGACCCGGCCATATTTGTCGGTCGCTGTCTTGATCAGCGTTTCGACATCGGACTGCCTGGAGACATCGCCCGCCGAAATCAGTGCCCCCTCAAAATCAGCCGCAAGCGATGTGAGACCCGCTTCATTAAGGTCACCCAGCACCAGGCTGGCGCCCTCTTTCCCCATGAGACGCGCCGTGGCCGCACCAATTCCCGAAGCGGCGCCGGTGATGACGGCCACCTTGCCTTCAAACCTGTGACTGGACATGGCGTGCGCTCAGCTCATCTTCTGGCTTGGCGGTGTTTCATTGGCCCAGTCGCCGCGGCGTTCTGCGGCCCTGCCGGCAATCTTGCCCCACATCGAGGCCGATTTGGCGAGGAATTTAATGTCGAAATTCTCTTCTCCGCGGAACTCGAGGACTTCGACACCTTCAGGGCCGGGCGTATAGCGGTATGCCTTGTCGGCCTCCACAAAGAACCCGTCGCCCGCCCTCAACTCTTCGGTTCCAAGCTGCAGGCTGCCAGCGACGACATAATAGAGGCAGTCGACATTATGCGTGTGCAGCGGCAGCGGAAATCCGCTTTTGAACCAGGCATAGGTCAGGCTGAAACCGGGTTTTGAGAACAGCGTCTTGACGATGTTGCCTTCGTTCGCGCCGGCCTCACTGGCGGCCATGATCCCGGCCTCTATTTCCGGGGTCACGTCGCGATATTCCATATGCCCCGCTTCATCGAGAATGGGGGCGGTTTCGGTCCGGAAGATCTCAAATCCCCCGGCCGCCTCAGTGGTCTGCGCTTCTTGAACAGCCGTATTGCTCATGGTGTTTCCTCCTGGGTTTCGGCCCGTCTTCGCGGGCCTTGTGAGAGTCAGGCTACGCTCATTTGCTTTATAGTCAATATTGACTATTTATTGGCAGTCGCCACGCTATGGCGAATCGCGGAAAGCTGGGATTGATGACAGACTCTGGAGATCGCCAGGACGCTGACGCGCGCACAGCGCCGCGACGGAACAGGCGCGGCGAACGCACGCGCAAAACGCTTCTCGATGCGACGGTCAAAAGCCTCCATCAGAGAGGGTACGGCGGGACCACTGTCGAAGCAGTGATGAACGATACAGGGATAAGCCGCGGCTCTGTCCTCAATCAGTTTCCCACCCGTCTGGATCTGATTATCGCCGCTGCCGAGCATGGCATGAGCGAGATGATAGGCCATACAAGCGGCGAGCTTGAGACCTATGATGACGCGGCTGCCTGCTATCGCGCCTTTTGCGACATCACCTGGCGCAGCTACCAACTGCCAGCTGCCTCGGCGGTCACGGAAACCCTGCTGGCGGCACGCTGGGACAAGGAGCTGGCCGCCGCCTTCCGGCCCATTGCCGAGCGGGTGGAGACTGAGATCGACGGTCTCGTCGCCCGCATCGCAACACAGTCGGGGATCGCGGACATTGATGGCTCAATCGTGCATGCCCGCATCCTGATCCTTAGCCTGCGCGGCATTACGCTGGAGCTCGCCTATGACCCTGGCCGCCCCCTCATCCTTCGCGCGCTGGAGCGGATACGTGCTGAACACGCCGCCCATTGCGACACGGTGCTACCGGTCGGCTAGGCCGTTCGTGTCGCCGTCAGTAACAGAAGGTTCGTTCGCCGCCCGCGATCCCGTAGATGTCGCAACAGGGTAGGCAAATTTTCGCCCCTTATTGCTTGGGCTTCACATTACATTCATGTTACCTGAACAAGTGTTGCTGGGACACTTGGGCTATTCGGGGGAATCTGCAGTGCGCAATACAGAGGGCGGGGGCGCCGGCTCTGACCGAAAACTCTATTTTACGCGCCCCGCACAAAATGCCTGCAGGGTGGACTGCCCAAGACCGATTTTATTGGCGCTGAGCCGGATTCCCGCGACATGCGGAAGGCTCTGCCAGCTCTTCTCCAATTCCATCAAACAGGGAGCAACCTCGCATGCTTGAGAACAAAGCAAAAACACCCTCATGGCTACGGAAAGGGCTTGTCGCGATCCTGCTGACAATCAGCTCTGCCATGGCTTTTTCAGCGCCGGCAAGCGCCAAGGAATTCACCTATGAGAACCTGCTTTATCCATGGATGAAGCTCGATGCCTATTTCGATTACGACGCCTATGTCGATTGCTACATGCGCGAATACCGCAACGATGTCTGGCAACGCTCGCGCGAAGACGAATTCATCAAGGACGAAAAGCGCACCGAGACGATCGACCTGATGAAGGACCGGGTCGGAGAGGCTAATCTGGAAGACGTCTTCACCCTCCGCACAAAAAAGGAATTCGGGGAGTACGACTTCGAGGAAGGCGTCTTCACGTTCAATCCTGTCTCCAAGACCGCCTATTTCTACGAATCCAATGGGAGCATCTGCAGCTTTCCCCAAAACCTGAAAGTCAAATTCTCGAATGCCGACATCATGGAAGGCATCGAAATGGCGAAGGATGAGGCACAGGCTTTCCTGACCTCCCGCAAGCGCGGCAGCAGTGTTGACCGGTCTGTCACGATGGAAATCGACTTCGTCCTGACCGCGCGAGACGGTGAAATGCTCGTCGCCAATATTACCGAGGCACGGGTCCTGAATATCGGACAATACAGGGACTATGACGGCGCCGTCCTCGAGACCTATGAAGGCTCAGCGCCCGCCGCCGCCCCGGCTGTCGCGGCCAGCCCGCAATCGCTCTCGCTCTTTGGCTTTGTCCCGGGCGGATCGCTGCAGACCCTGCGTGATGAGCTGCCGCGCGGTAGCCTGTCGTGCAGCCCGGCGGGAGACGAGTGCGAGGTCCACCTGAAAACCGGCCAGACGCTGGTCGCCAAGCTCGACAGCAGCGACACAATCACCGTCCTTGAGCACCGCGTGAAGCTCGGTAACCAGCAGGTCTCAGAGACTGTTGATGAGCTGAAGGCCACCTATGGCTCGCCGACCAGCGACAAAAATCAGGCGCCGAAGGCGGGCGGATTCAGCACCTTTGGCCAGGTCCCGGCCCAGCCGGGACAACGAACGCTGATATGGCCGTCCGAGGACTATGAGCTCAAGGCTGTCATCTTCTATGGCGCCGGCGATCCGACCGAAGTCGTCACCACCATCCGGCCACGCTAGGACTTTGAGGGGAGCAGACACAATGAAAACCTATCTTACAGCGGCGCTCGCCGCCCTCGCCCTGGTCGCCCTGCCTGCCTGTTCCGGCGGGGACGGAAATTCAGGCGCTGGCAAATCTGCCGCAAGCAAACTCGCCAAGCTCGAGCCCGCCGAAGCCCGGCAGAAGCTGATGGAAAGCGGCTACCCGATAAACCAGAGCGGATTTCGCCAAGCGGTCGACTATCTCGATGCTGACGCCGTTGGACTGTTCATCGCGGCGGGTTTCGATACCAATGCCATGGCGGACGCGCTGAGCTGGCCGGTGGAGGGCACGCAGCGCTATCACAATCCAAAATTTCCGGCGCAACTCGAGACCAGCTACACCGACCCGTCCTACCGGACGATCCTCGCAACCATGTTCGAGAACGGGCTGACACCAAACGAACCCATCTTCTCGATTGGCGCGAGCAAATTTGCCTCGCGGTACACATCCAGCGTCTTTGCCGAGGCCCTGCGCATCGGCGATGACGATTTCATCAGCTTCCTTCGCACGTTCGAGTCCGACTGGGATACCAGACCGGGCTGCTATCAGCACAATCCAAGATGCCGCAATACCGGAACGATGTCTGGATGGCTGTTCTATGCGCCGGTCCGGACCGAAGTCTGGTCGCTGGAGGCCGCGTTCGATGCCTATGAACGGCTCAAGGCGCTCGGTATTGCGCAGCCGGCTGCGGGCGAGGACTCCGATCCTTACCTGATGGCCGTGATCGCCTATCGCAAACACCTGTGGTCTCGCGATAACGCGGACGTCGATGCCCTCTGGCAGGCGGCCGGGAGCCCGCGCCCCGTCCTGCCCTATGGCACCAGCATTGAAGAGGCAGCCCGCAAAGCCGACCCTGACAAGGTCATGTTCACAGCCACAGGAAGTCAGGGTGCATACCTTGTCGACAAGGTCTTCCCCTGCATCGCCGACAATGGCGGCGACTACTATGCCTGCCTGGAAAGCCCACCTGAAGAGGACTAGCCGAAGGTCCCCTGTGCAATGAGAAGCCCTGGCAGCGCTCCTGCCGGGGCTTTTTCATACGGCCCACTCACAGCCCCAGCGGATAGTCCGCGACCGGCTCATAGACGCTTTTCTTGCCCTCGCGCGCGATGCTCTCATAGAGATGGAAGCGGTCAGCGGTCCATGGGCCTGCGCGCAGCACCTGCCAGCGCTCCGACCAGGCCATGGCATCCTCCAGCATCGTCCCATTGAGATAGGCCAGTGTCACATGCGGCTTGAACGGCTTCGGGTCAGGCTTCACGCCGATCCGCTCGGCTGCCTTGCGGCAGTCACGGGCCAGCGCATCAAGCGGCGCCGAGCGTTTGACGGTCGCAAAGACCAGCGATGGCTCCTTGCGGCCAAACCAGCCAACGCCTTCGATCTCCATGTCGAATTGCGGCGCTGCGATCTTGCCGATCTCTGCGTCCAGCTCTTCGGCGACGATCTCGCTGACCTCTCCGAAGAAGCCGAGCGTGACATGGAAATGACCCCGCTCGCGCCACCGCGCGCCATTAAGCCCGGTCTGGAGCGGCTCCAGACGGTCGATAATGTCTTCCGGGACGGGCAGACCAGCAAATAGACGGATCATGCCGTCAGAGGACAGGCAAACGCCCCGGCCATCAAGGCCGGGGCTTCAGTTTTGGCTGACTGGCGGCTTTAACCCGCCAGATCGTCCAGCCTGCCGAAATGCTCGGCCAGAAGATAATAGAAGGTCACGCGCGACTTGTTGGCGCCTTCCGGCTTCATCTTCTCGCAGATCTTGCCGATAGCGGCATCGATCTCGGCATTCTTTTCCTTCAGGCTCAGCTTCTTGCGGCAGAACTTGTCGCGCACGCGCGCAAGCTCGTTCTCATCCGAACACGAGACCAGCGAGGAGTCCCGGTGGCGCAGTGCGATCCCGAGATGACCGACGATCTTCTCGGCCGCCTTCTGGTTGTATCCCTTTGCATATTTCCTGATATTTTCAGCATATGCCGATGCGTCGGCCATATGTCGTCCCCCTCAATGTGAATGTGCGTCCGAACTGTCTCCCCTGACAGGAGAATTATGCTGCCGCCACACCGAGAGAAAGTCAAACGCGGCGGGCCTTATGGACACGGGGAAGGCTGGGCGAGGTGGAGCGCGTTCACCCGGTCCTCTATCTCCTCACTCCACGCCATCGCGAACGCATCGATACAGGTCTTCAGCTGGTCCATGCTTGTCGCACCGATAATGGTCGACCCCATGAAGGGGCGCGTGTCGCAGAAGCGGATGGCAAGCTGGGCGGGATCGGCGCCGATTTCGTCGGCCAGATCGAGATAGGAATTGATCGCCGCCTCGGCTTTGGGGGTCTCATAGCGCTGCAGCCGGTTGAAGAGCTTCTTTCGCGAGCCTTCAGGCAACGCGCCGCCGCGATACTTGCCTGTCAGATAACCCTGCGCCAGCGGGGAATAGGCCAGCAGGCTCACCTTTTCGCGCACACAGCATTCCTCCAGCTCGCCCTCAAAGGTCCGGTTGACAAGGCTGTAGGCATTCTGGATCGACTGCATGCGCGGCAATCCCCTGGCCTCACTGGCTGAGAGGAATTTCATCACGCCATATGACGTCTCGTTCGAGACCCCGATGTGACGTATGCGCCCGGCCTCCACATGGCGCTGCAGGTGCCCGAGGATATCCTCGAAAGGCTCGAAATCCACCTCATAGTGATGCGGCTTCAGAGAGCTTCCGAAGATCGCCGCGGGCCGGTCCGGCCAGTGCAGCTGATAGAGGTCGATATAGTCGGTCTGCAGGCGCTTCAGGCTCTTTTCCACTGCTTCATCGACCTGCTCGCGGGTCTGGCGGGTCAGTTCGACATCGCCGTCGCGGGTCCAGGTCTGATTGGAGCGGCCGCACATCTTGGTCGCCAGGACGATATCCTTGCGCTTGCCTGTCTTCTGAAACCAGGTTCCGATGATTTCCTCGGTCCGCCCCTGCGTTTCCGGCCGGGGCGGCACCGCATACATCTCAGCGGTGTCGAAGAAATTGATGCCGCGCGAGACGGCATAATCCATCTGCTCATGACCCTCGGCTTCGGTGTTCTGTTCGCCCCATGTCATCGTCCCCAGACAGCAGGCGGAAACCTCGATATCAGTGTTGCCAAGCGGGCGCCGCGTATCATGCATAGTTTTATCCTATTTTTCCGATTGCGAGATACAATCAAAGCAGATCGCGCACTGGCAACCTGTTTTCCTTGAAGTGGGGGGCCTCTTCCCACATATTATTGCTAATCGGCATGACTTTATGCCGGCCTTTCGAAAGAGGGATAAATGAACGACTTCAACCAATCTATTGCCCGCGGCCGGACAATGGATGCGAGCATTGACCAGGGCCTTCGCACCTTCATGCTCGGCGTTTACCAGAAACTGACGCTGGGCATCGCGCTGTCCGGCGTGCTGGCCTTCCTGGCTGGCACGTGGGATCCGCTGACCGCCCTGATCTTTGGCACGCCGCTCTATTATGTCGTCGCCTTCGCCCCGATCGCGCTGATCTTCGGCTCGATGTTCTTCATGAAGAACCCCTCGCCGACGGGGTCCGCGATCCTCTACTGGGCGATCGTGACCTTTATCGGTCTTGGCCTCGGCGTCTACTTCTACATGGCGGACGCGAACATCTCGACCCAGACGGCTGGCGGTATCTCGCAATCGCTCAACTATATGACGATTGCCAAAGCCTTCATGATCACAGCCTCCGCCTTTGGTGCGCTGACACTCTGGGGCTACACGACCAAACGTGACCTCTCCGCCATTGGCAGCTTTGCCATCATGGCGATCTGGGCCCTGTTCGCGGTCTCCGTGATCTACATGTTCCTCCCGATGCTTGGCATCATGGAGCCGTCTTCCGGCATGGAATGGCTGATCTCGGGTGGCTTCGCGCTGCTCTCGGCTGTCCTCGTCGCCTGGCAGACGCAGGAACTGAAAGAAGGCTATTACCAGCTGTCCCATGATGGCCGCAGCCTGGCTGTGATGACAAACTGGGGCGCGCTGAACTTCTTCATCATGTTCGTGAACATGTTCCGCTTCGTGCTGATGCTTCTGGCATCGCGCGAATAGGACTGCGCTCTAACGCACCCGAATATGAAGCCCCGGAGCAGCCGCTTCGGGGCTTTTTCTTGACTCCCGCTCCTGCCTGGTATGATCTTGGAACAGATCATGAACCATGTGGAGGCGGAGGCGGCATGGCCTATGACCCTCATAACCCTTGCGCGAGCGATATCTGCCGCGGCGTCCTGCGCCTTCTCGGCGACATGAACCTGGCCGGCATTACCGAAATGACACTCGCCAATGGACGGCGCGCCGACATCGCCGCAGTCGGTCCGAAGGGCGAGATCACAATTGTCGAGATCAAGAGCTCCGTCGCCGACTTTCGCTCTGATGGCAAATGGCCCGACTACCGGCCCTTCTGCGACCGCTTCTATTTCGCCGTCAGCCACGGCTTTCCCAAGGACCTTATCCCGGACGAGACCGGCCTCATCGTTGCGGACGGGTTTGGCGGCGCCATATTGCGCCAGCCGGACACGACACCGCTCGCGCCGGCCCGCCGCAAGGCGATGACGCTGCGTTTTGCCCGCCTTGCCGCCTATCGCTCGGCCCAGGCCGCCTATCAGCCATATGCGCCCGAAGCGGCGAGATAGATTGTCAATGCGGCCACCAGGAAGGCAAGCAGGGTTGCATTGCGCGTCGCAGCCGCGACCGCCTCTTGCGCCGCAGCCTCCCCGGTTTCAGCGCGGCGGCTCCGGCGCATCTGGCGCCACACATAAAGCGTCTGGTGCACACAGACCAGAAAGGCGAGCGGCGCGGCCAGCCAGCTCGCCGCCGTCAGGGCGCAGCCGGTCAGGAAGATCAACGCCCCTCCAAAGCCAATCCAGAGATTGCGGGGCCGGTCCTCATCAATATCCTCCGTGGCCGCCTCTCCTTCGCCTGTCAGCGCGTCCAGTTCATCGGCCATCCTGGCGATCTGATGCAGCCGCCAGGTCTGATGCAGCAGATAGGCGCCGCCGCCAATCCAGAGCAGCCCCATCGCCCGCAAGGTCCAGACAAGTAGTGTTTCCATACGTCCTACGGTGTGGTTCGCGGCGCGCACTTGCAAGTGACGCTGGACGCCCGGGCGCAGAATGCCTAGCTCAGACGCCATGAGCCTTGGCTACCCCCTCGCCACCACTGGAGAAGATGCCCTTAAGGGTATCGCAGAGGCCGCGCGCACACGGTACGAGGCCGAAGCGCTGGCTGGTGAAACGCGCGTCCTGTCGCTTGAGACCGAGTGGCTGAAGCCCGAAGGCGAAGATGTCGCCGCCCTTCAGAAACAGGCCGAGTCAGGTGAGGCAAAGGGCTTCATTCAGGTCTATGAGGATGCTGACGGAAAGCCGGTCCTGGCCGTCACCTACTGGAAGCTCGAGGGCGCGCCTTCCCCAAAAGCCCCGCAGGCGCCGGCGCCGGAAGAGGTGCAGCCTTCAAGGCCTGAAAAGAAGAAGGCGCCCTCAGAAGAGGATCACACGGACGACCTTTATTTCCGCCATGCCCGCGCCAAGCGGAAGCCGAAGAACAAACAGTCAGATCCGCGCCAGATGGACCTTTTCATCAGCCCGGATCCGCGCGGGTATGAACACAAGGATCCCAACAATCCGAATACGATGCTCACTGACGAGGAAGGCGACGGGACCACATTCGGCGGCTAGTTCCGGTCAGCCTCGTCAGGCACTGGCCGGCGCAAAAGTCAGCGCGACACCATTATTGCAATAGCGAAGCCCTGTCGGCTCGGGGCCATCCTCAAAGACGTGGCCCTGATGGCCGAGGCACCGCGCACAATGGTATTCGGTGCGCGTGAAGAACAGCTTCCTGTCTTCTTTGAAGCCGAGGCTGCCGTCGATATAGTCCCAGAAACTCGGCCAGCCCGTCCCGCTTTCATACTTCCATTCAGACCTGAAGAGCGGCAGGTCGCAGCCCTTGCAGTTGAAAGTCCCTTCGCGCTTTTCCTCATTGAGCGGCGAGGTGCCCGCGCGCTCTGTGTCTTCCTTGCGCAGGACGTTGAAGGCATCTGTGGACAGCCTTTCGCGCCATTCTGCCTCCGTGAGGCTGCGCCAGTCTGTGTCGGCATATTGCGCCTCGGACGCACTCTGGCTTTCTGCATTGCTGCGCGAATTGGTGCACGCGGCGATGAGGCCGCCGGCCACGCTTCCAAGCAGCAGCCTGCGACGGGAAAATCTGGTCTTCGTCTGTGTCATACACCCAATATGGTCGCCGCACGCTTTACGGCGACTCACAAATGCGTGTGGAAATGACGCGCGCAAGTCTGCAGCGAAGGGTCGCCATTAACCCATTCTGCCGATAGAAGACCGCCTTTGGATCACATCAATTCGCGGGAGCGGGCCATGGATGACGGAAAGCTGACAGATGCAGCGCGCGAGAAACTGCGCCTGACGGTCGAGCGGATCGAACGCCTCGAAGAGGAAAAGAAAGAGGTCGCCGACCAGATCAAGGACGTCTACGCCGAGGCCAAGGCCATGGGCTATGACACCAAGGCGCTGCGTCAGGTCGTG
>NVWP01000085.1 GCA_002733705.1 Henriciella sp.
TACCGATGCACGCGCCCGCTGCCCCGACCTGATGCATGAAGACATCGACCGCGAGGCCGACAGCCGCGCTTTGTCCCGGCTCGGGCACTGGATGGTGCGCCTCTCGCCCCTCGTCGCCCTGGACGGGCCTGACGGGCTGATGATCGAGACGACGGGCTGCGATCATCTGCATGGCGGCGAGCCAGCCATGATGGAAAACGTCGCCAGCCTGCTTGAAAGGAATGCCATCCCGCACCGGCTGGGCCTTGCCAGTACGCCCGGCGCCGCGAGCGCACTCGCCCGGGCCTGGCCGGGCCATATTCTTGCCGATGGAGAGGAAGCCGCAGACCTGACAGAACTTCCCATCAGCGCGCTACGCCTGTCGCAAGAGGCCGAAACCCTCCTCAAACGCTTCGGCCTGCGCCAGATCGGCCAGCTTTACGGCATCGACCGCAAGGCCCTTGGGCGCCGCTTCCAGTCGCGGTCTGCCGCGGATGCAGTTCTCCTGCGACTCGATCAGGCACTTGGGCTGCGTCATGAACCGCTGGCACCGCTGCGCGAGGCACCTTCGCATGTCTCCCGCCTGCCCTGCCCGGAACTGCTGCTGGCGACTGAGGGCGTTCAGGCCGGGCTTGAATGGCTGGCAGATGATCTTTGCAGCAGGCTCGCAGATATCGGAGAGGGCGCGCGGGCCTTTGGCTTTCATGCCTTCCGGGCCGATGGCGAGGTCAGCTCTGTTGCCATCACGCTCGCAAGGCCGGTCCGCACACCGAAACACATCCTGCGCCTATTCTCCGAAAAGCTGGACAGGATCGACCCCGGCTTCGGGATCGACCTCCTCATGCTCGAAGCGCGCCGGACCGGGCCGATGGAGACCAGCGCGCCTGCGCTTTCAGGCGATCTTGCCGCGAGCGAGACCGATCCTGTGCTCCTCTCTGCCCTGGCCGACCGCATCACGGCAAAGCTCGGCGAAGGGGCCGTCCAGATTACGGAAGCCCATGAAAGCCACCTGCCCGAACAGGCCGAGCGAAAGGCAGGCTTTGATGGCCACCTGCCCGCACCTGCTGGCCCGCATGTCTCTCACGGACCAAGACCGATCCGCCTGATTGAGCCGCCCGAGGAGATAAAGGTCCTCGCCGAAGTGCCAGACGGCCCGCCGCTCCGCTTTATCTGGCGGCGCGTGCCGCATGCTGTCACCCGCGCGGATGGCCCTGAACGCCTGGCCCCGGAATGGTGGACATGGACCGCCCCGCCGCCACCATCTGCCAGTCCTGAAGGCGTGGACCGTAAATGGCTGAACCCCAAACTCGACAGGCGCGCGGACGCCGCCTTCATCGCCAGGATCCGTGCAGACCTGGAAGCGGCCGACCCAGGTGAGCCTGTCGCCAATCTGCCGCGCGCCCGTGACTATTACCGGATCGAGGATGAGGAAGGCCGCCGCTTCTGGCTGTTCCGGCAGGGCCTCTATGAGGATGGCCGCGGCGGCGCCCCGCTCTGGTTCATGCACGGGCTGTTCGCATGACCGGTTACACAGAGCTCGCCGTCACCACGAATTTCTCCTTCCTGCGCGGCGCAAGCCATCCGGAAGAACTGGTCGCGCAGGCCAGGGGGCTGGGTCTTGCCGCAATCGGTATCGCCGACCGGAATACGCTAGCCGGGGTCGTGCGCGCGCATCTGGCGGCGAAAGAGCATGACATGCGCCTTCTCGTCGGTGCCCGGCTCGTCACGAGCGAAGGAATCGACCTCATCGCCTATCCGCAGGACCGGGCGGCGTATGGCCGGCTTTCAAGACTGCTGTCGGAGGGCAAGCGCCGGGCGCCAAAAGGCGACTGCCATATCACGCTGGAAGACGTGATGGCGCACTCGGACGGACAGGTCTTCATCGCCATACCCCCGCCCCAGCCTGCCGAGACCTACAGGCTGCGGCTTGAATGGCTGCGCGCGCGCTGGGGAGACCGGCTTTATCTTGGCGCGCGCTACAGCTTCCAGGGCCAGAACCGGGAGCGGATTGCCCGGCTTGCCGATCTGGGTCTCAAGGCCGGCGGGGTGCCAATCGTGGCCGTCAATGATGTGCTTTACCACGCCGCCGAACGCCGCCCCCTGCAGGATGTCGTGACCTGTATCCGTGAGCATTGCACTGTCGATGAAGCGGGCTTCCGGCTGGAAGCGAATGCCGAGCGCCACATCAAGCCGCCAGAAGAAATGGCCCGGCTTTTCAAGGGGTTCGAACCGGCCCTTAGGAGAACGCTTGAGATTGCCGAACGCTGCCGCTTTTCGCTGGATGAGCTGGCCTATGAATATCCCGATGAGCCTGTGCCGCCGGGCAAGACGCCTCAGGAGCATATCGAGACACTGGCCTGGGCGGGGGCGCACTGGCGGTATCCGGGCGGTGTTCCGGACAAGGTCCGCAAAGCCATTACCAAGGAACTCGGCCTGATACGGGAGCTCGACTACGCGCCCTATTTCATCACCGTCCACGACATTGTCGACTGGGCGCGCAAGCAGGACATTCTCTGTCAGGGGCGTGGGTCTGCGGCCAATTCTGCCGTCTGTTACTGCCTTGGCATCACCAGCGTGGATCCGTCCATCACCAGCCTTCTCTTTGAGCGCTTCCTGTCCAAGGAACGAAAGGAACCACCCGATATCGATGTCGATTTCGAGCATGAGCGGCGCGAGGAAGTCATCCAGTATGTCTATCGCCGCTATGGCCGCCACAAGGCCGCGCTGACGGCGACCGTGATTTCCTACCGTCCGCGCTCTGCCGTGCGTGAAGTCTGCAAGGCGCTTGGCCTTTCAGCCGATATTGCCTCGGCGCTGGCGGGCACGGTGTGGGGCAGTTTTGGCTCTGACGTGAAGGAAAAGCAGATCCGGCAGGCCGGTCTCGACCCGGCCAATCCGGTGATCCGGCGCGCGGTCCAGCTGACGCGTCAGCTGATCGGCTTTCCGCGTCACCTCTCCCAGCATGTCGGCGGCTTTGTCCTCACCCGCGGGCCGCTGGTGGAAACCGTTCCCATCGGCAATGCCGCCATGGAGGAGCGCACCTTCATCGAATGGGACAAGGACGATATCAGCGCGCTGGGGATCATGAAGGTCGACGTCCTCGCCCTCGGCATGCTGACCTGTATCCGCAAGGCGTTCGACCTTTTGCGCCTGCACAAGGGGCTCGATTACACCCTCGCCAGCATCCCGCAGGACGATGCGGCGACCTATGACATGCTCTGCAAGGGCGACAGCCTTGGCGTTTTCCAGGTCGAAAGCCGGGCGCAGATGAACATGCTGCCGCGTCTTCGCCCGCGCGTTTTCTATGACCTTGTCATCGAGGTCGCGATTGTCCGGCCGGGGCCCATACAGGGTGACATGGTCCACCCCTATCTGCGCCGGCGAAACGGACAGGAAACAGTGACCTATCCCGCCCCTGCCCCCGACAAGGGCCCGGCAGACGAGTTGGAAACCATCCTGAAACGCACCAATGGCGTCCCGCTCTTTCAGGAACAGGCGATGCAGATTGCCATGGATGCGGCGAAATTCTCTGCCGATGAAGCCAATGGCCTGCGCCGGGCCATGGCGACCTTCAGGAAGGTCGGCACGATCCAGAACTATGAAGAGATGATGGTCGAACGCATGGTGGATCGCGGCTATGAGCGCGCCTTTGCCCAGCGCTGTTTCGATCAGGTCAAAGGGTTTGGCGAATACGGCTTTCCCGAAAGCCATGCGGCAAGTTTCGCCCTTCTGGTCTACGTCTCCTCCTGGCTGAAATGCCACCATCCGGATGTCTTCTGCGCCGCCCTCCTCAATAGCCAGCCCATGGGTTTCTACGCCCCCGCACAGATCGTGCGCGATGCGCGCGAACATGGCGTCGAGGTGCGCGCGGCCGACGTGAACCTGTCGGACTGGGATAATATATTGGAGCCCTCTGGGCTTTCCGCTCGGGGCTATTCGGCATCTCCCGATGCCGGCCCCTGCGCCAGCGCAGTCGCTTGTGAGGAAAAAGACCGGGAAGAAGCGAGCGGACTGCTCCCTCCCCCCCTCGCCGTGCGTCTCGGCTTCCGGCAGATCGATGGGCTGCGCGAAGAAGAGATGGAAGAAATGCTCAAGGCACGCGGACCCGGTTTCGAGGTGCCCGAAGACATCCGCCGGCGCACAGGCCTCTCCCGACGGGCCATGGAGACCCTGGCCGCCGCCGACGCCTTCCGCTCCATGAAACTCGACCGGCGGGCGGCGCTCTGGGCAGCGCGCGGTGAGGCGGCTGGAAAAACCCTTCCCCTCTTTGCCGCCGCCGATACGGCCGAACAGGGCCGCGAGACGGCAACGCCCCTGCCCCGGATGCCGCAGTCGGAACATGTGCTTCAGGATTACCAGACCACCCGGCTGTCGCTGAAGGCCCACCCCATGTCCTTCCTGCGCGAGCATTACAGCTCGATGCGGACCTTGAGTACGAAAGACGCCTGTAACCTCGCGAACGGGACAAGAGCCCAGACAGCCGGCATTGTCCTTGTCCGCCAGAGGCCCGGCTCTGCAAGCGGGGTCTGCTTCATCACCATCGAGGACGAGACGGGCGTTGCCAATCTGGTGGTCTGGCCGAATGTGTTCGAGCGCTTCCGCGCCATTGTGATGGGCGCGCGGATCATTCTGGTGAAAGGGCGTATCCAGCGCGCTGAAGGGGTCACCCATCTTGTTGCCGAACAGCTTGTCGACCGCACGGCTGACCTTTCCCTATTGTCTGAAACCACGATTGAAGACCCGATGAAGGCTGTGCTTTCCAATGCCGACGAGGTGGTCAGCCCCATCCCGGACCGGCGCGGCCCACCACGTCGAACCGTACACACGCACCCCCGCAATGTCCGGATCATTCCCAATAGCCGGGACTTCCATTGACCAAACTGTAAGCGTTGCCGCCCCAAGCTCGCCAGAATCGCTCTGCGCCCTATTTGTCGCGGGTATACAACCGTCATCTCCGCGACAGAATCTATAGATAGGGTCATATGCGAGAAAAGACGCAAACGAGCCAAATCGGTTACAGGACTGGCGTGACATATCTGAAACTATCCTCTGCGATCCTGTCATCGCTCCTCATCGCTGTCGCCTGCCAGGGCGAAAGCGGCCAGGAGAGCGAGGCCCCGACGCGCCAGCCGCGCAACATAAATGTCGAGGCCTCACAGGTCTCCTATGAGACCGACACGACCCGCATTGAGGCCGTCGGCACGGCCCGCGCACGTGCGTCAGCCACGATCCAGCCCGAAGTTTCCGGTGAAGTCACCGAGATCAACTTCACTTCGGGGGACCATGTCGAAAAGGGCGAGGTCCTCGTCCGGCTTGAATCGCGCGCAGAACAACTCGCCGTCGATCAGGCCCAGGTGGCCCGCAAGGCGCCCAGCGTCTGATTGACCGCTATAGCAAGGTGTCGACTCCCGGTGTCATCGCTGGCAATGAAGTCGACCGGGCGCAGGCCGCTATCGATGCCGCTGAAATCGATCTCGATATTGCCCGCGACGCACTGGCGGACCGCACCATTCGCGCGCCCTTCAGCGGGCATGTCGGCCTTACCGATATCGACCCCGGCGCACGCATCGGCCCCGATACGATCATTACCCGCCTTGACGACCGCGAGGTCCTTTTCGTCGATTTTCCAGTACCTGAGCAGACTTTCGGCAAGATCGAGCAAGGCGATGTCTTCCAGGTCGAGCCGTTTTCTGACCCTGACAGTACCTATGAGGCTGAAGTGCTGACCCTCGACAGCTCCATCGATGCGACGACGCGCGCCTATACGGTGCGCACCGCCATCGACAATGAGAATGACGAGCTTCGCCCCGGCATGAGCTTCCGGATCGGCTTCGACCTGCCCGGCTCGTCCTATCCCGCCGTCCCCGAAGAATCCATCGTCTGGGGCGGCGACGGCGCCTTTGTGTGGGCCGTGAGAGATGGAGAGGCCCGGCGCGTCGGCGTCACCATTGTGAGCCGCAAGGAAGGTCGCGTCCTGGTCAAGGGCGACCTGCCCGAAGGCAGCTGGATCGTGGAAGAAGGCGTCCAGAAAGTCCGCCAGGGCGCCCCGATCGAACTGCCTGCCCGCAGTGGCAATGCCGCGCCTGTGGCCAGCGGCGCGACACCGGGCACGCCGGGCGGAACGGCGGCGGCACAGCCATGACGCCGAGCGGCGACGGTCTTCCCGGCCTTGCAGTCCGCCGCCCGCTTATGGCGGCGGTGCTCAATCTTCTCATTGTCATCGCGGGCCTTGCCGCCATTCTCGGCGTCGAGGTGCGCGAGCTGCCGGATGTGGACCGGCCCGTGGTCTCTGTCCGCGCCTCGCTGCCCGGCGCCGCGCCGGAGACGATGGATGCCGAGGTCACAAGCATTCTGGAGGGCGGCATCGCGACCGTTTCCGGCGTGCGGGAAATCCGCTCATCCAGCGAGGAGAACAGCTCCCGCATACAGGTCGAATTCAATCCCGGCGTCGATCTCGATACCGCCGCCTCCGATGTCCGCGAGGCGGTCAGCCGGGTCACGCGGGACCTGCCCGACCGGGTTGAGAACCTCTTCGTGACCAAGGCCAATGATCAGGGCCAGGCCATTCTCACCCTCGCCATCATCAGCGATGCCTACAGCGAGGAAGAGCTCACCCGCATCATCGAGAACGACATCACGCCGGAATTTCTCGCTATCAATGGCGTCGCCACGGTGCAGGAATTTGGCACGCGGATCCGCCAGATGCGGGTGCTTGTCGATCCGCTGCGCCTCAACCGGTTTGGCCTGACCATTGCCGATGTGGCCGACGCCCTGCGTCAGGCGCCTTTCGATGTGCCAGTGGGCAGTTTCCGCTCCGACGCGCAGGAGCTGATCGTGCGCGCAGAGGCCACGGCGGCCACGCCTGAGCTCATCAAGAGCATCTATATCCGGGGCAACACGCAGATCGGCGATGTGGCCGAAGCGGTCCTTGGCCCTGCGGATGCCGACAATTTCCTGCGGCTGAACGGCGAGCCGATCATCGGCCTTGGCATTGTGCGGCAGGCGCAGTCCAACACGATCCAGATTTCGCAGGCAGCAAAGGACAAGGTCGACCAGCTGAACCAGCGGTTCGACGATATCGAGCTGCGGGTCACCTCGGACGAAGCGGTCTTTATCGAAAAATCGGTTGAGGAAGTCCTGACCAGTCTCGCCATCACGGTGCTCATCGTGGTGATTACGATCTGGCTGTTCCTTGGCTCGCTCAAGGCCACCATCATTCCCGCCGTCGCCATTCCCGTCTCTCTCATCGGCACGGTGGCCGGCATTTGGGTGCTCGGCTTCTCCATCAATCTATTGACCCTTCTGGCGCTGGTGCTGGCGACCGGCCTCATCGTCGATGACGCGATTGTGGTTCTCGAAAACATCCAGAGGCGTCAGGGCGAAGGCATCCGGCGGCGTGCGGCAGCTGTGCTGGGCACCCAACAGGTCTTCTTCGCCGTTATCGCCACGACAGCCGTACTGGTCGCGGTCTTTGTGCCCATCTCCTTCCTGCCATCCACAACCGGGCGCCTCTTCCGCGAATTCGGCTTCGTCCTATCCATTGCCGTTCTCATCTCATCCTTTGTCGCGCTGACCGTCGCCCCGGCAATCGCGTCCAAATTCCGTTTCATCCCGCGCGATCCGGAGGACCGGAAGGATAGCTGGCTTGAGAAACGTGGCCGCACGGTCGCCAATGCGTACGGTCGCGCCCTGAATGTCTGTCTTGGTCACCCGATCGTGGTTGCGCTGGTCTGCCTCCTCGCAGCCGGCAGCGCAGGTATGCTCTATTTCTCGCTCGGCAAGGAACTGGTGCCGCCCGAGGACCGCGGCGTGGTCGAAGTGTTCGCGACCGGGCCCGATGGCGTTGGCCTCTCCTATATGGATCAGGAAGCCGATGAAATTGAAGAGATTCTGGCCCCCTATGTGGAGGATGGGACGATTGAATCGCTCTTCACAATCGTCGGCAGATATGACCCCAACCGCGTTGGCGTCACCGCCTGGCTGGCGCCCTGGGAAGAGCGTGACAAGAGCCAGGAAGAGATTATCGCCGAGCTTCAGGGGCCGATGTCGGAAATTCCGGGCGCCCGGGTGTCCGTCTTCGGCCGCTCCAGCCTGCAGACGCGCGGCGGCGGACGCGGCGGCGGCTTGCAGGTCGCACTCACCGGCAGCGACTATGGTGAAATCTATGCTGTCGCGCGGGAGCTTTCGAACGCCATCGAGGACAGCTCAATCCTGTCCAATCCAGAAATTTCCTACCAGCCGACCCAACCGCAGCTATCGATCCAGGTCGACAGGCGAAGGGCCGCCGATCTCGGCGTGCCGCTTGAGGAATTGTCGATCACGCTGCGGGCGATGGTCGACGGCGATGATCTCATCGACCTCAATGTGAACGATCAGGCCATTCCGATCATACTGGAATCCGAGACCGGCACGATCCGCGATCCGGGTGATCTCCGGAACCTCTATGTGCGGTCAAATTCCGGTGAACTCATCCCGATCTCGACGCTGACGACCATAACGGAGGAAGGCGTCGCCGCCGAACTGGACCGCACAGAACAGCGCCGCGCCATCGAAGTCGAGATGGACACACGGCCCGGCCTGCCGCTCGCAGATGCGATTGCGGAGATGGAACGGCTATCAGACGAGATCCTGCCGCCTGGCATCAACATGCTGCTTCAGGGCGAGGCGCAGACGCTGCAGGAAAGCAATCGCGACATGATGATCACCTATGGCTTTGCCTTCGTGATCGTCCTCCTGGTCCTTGTCGCCCAGTTCGAAAGCCTGACAAGCCCGATCGTCATCATTCTGAGCGTGCCATTCGCCCTGGCGGCAGCCGTCTTCGCGCTCTTCCTGACGGGCGTTTCGCTGAATATCTATTCGCAGATCGGCCTTGTCATGCTGATCGGCCTGATGGCGAAGAACGGTATTCTGCTTGTTGAATTCGCAGATCAGTTGCGCGGCGAGGGGCGCAGCGTGCGCGACGCTGTGTATGAAGCTGCCACTATCCGGATGCGGCCTATCGCGATGACACTTATCTCAACGGTTCTGGGCGCCCTGCCCCTGATCCTGTCGAGCGGTGCGGGCGCGGAGGCGCGCAATTCCATCGGCTGGGTTGTCTTTGGCGGGCTTGGCCTGACGGGTGTGTTCACCCTCTTCCTGACGCCCGTCATCTATCTTGGCGTTGCCCAGTTCTCAAAGGCTCGCACGGCTGAAACCCGCGCGCTTGAGGAAGAGCTGGAAGAAGCGACCAGGAAGAGCAGCCAGCGTCCGGCGGAGTAAGCCGTCAGACCCGCGCCCAGAAGCCGCTCCAGGCGCCGAGCTTTTCAGGAAGCCCCGAGCCAGCTGGGCTGAGGCCCTCCGCGCTCGCGACCACTTCGCCCTGCGGTCTCAGCGCCCCGGGCAGGTCCACCGGCGTCCCTAAAAGATTGAACACACAGAGCCACCGCTCCGCCTCCAGCGCGCGATGGAATGCCAGCACGCCCGCCGGCGCGGGGAGAAATTCCATGGTGCCGCCTCGCAGGGCTGGCGAGGCTTTGCGGATAGCGGTCAATGCCCGTGTCAGTTCCAGGGTCGAGCCTTCTGCACCGTCCTGCGTATCGGCGGCAAGGGCCTGCTGGGCCGGGTCGACTGGCAGCCAGGGCTCGCCCGTCGAAAAGCCTGCATTCGGCTCTGAAGACTGCCATGGGAAGGGCGTGCGCGCCCCGTCCCGGCCGAGGGTTCGCGGCCAGTTCGCAATCGCTTCCGGGTCCATCAGATGTTCGAACGCGACCTCGCCCTGCGGCAGGCCAAGCTCTTCGCCCTGATAGAGAAAGGCGTTGCCGCGCAGCGCCAGAAGCAGGAGCAGCAGCATGTCCGCCGCCTGTTTTCTGTAGGCAGGACTTGCCCAGCGTGAAACGGCCCGCGGCGCATCATGATTGGAGAAAGCCCAGCTTGGCCACCCCTCCCCGTCCGCTCCGCTCCACTGTTCCAGCGAACGGCGCACCCGCTCCGGCGTCAGCCTTTCGGCATAGAGGAAGTCGAAATTATAGGCGGAATGGAGCCGGGTCTCGCCCTCCGTAAAAGCCTTCATCTCACCGATGGGGTTGGCGCCCACAACTTCGGCAACAGAGAAGCTCGCCTCATATTCATTCAGCAAAGCCCGCACGCGCTCTAGGAAGGCCGGAATCTCCGGCTGGGACATGTTGTAGAGGTGACGCTGCATGTCGAAGGGGCGCGTGACCTTGCTGATGTCGAGACCGGAGGGCGGATTGTCTCTCAGCTGCGCGTCGTGAATGGCGAAATTGATCGCGTCGAGGCGGAAGCCGTCGACACCGCGTTCCAGCCAGAAACGCGCCGCGTCCAGAAGGGCGTCCTGCACTTCGGGGTTACGGACATTCAGGTCGGGCTGGGAGACGAGGAAATTGTGGAAATAGTATTGCTGGCGCCGGCCGTCCCACTCCCAGGATGGCCCGCCAAAGACCGATTGCCAGTTATTGGGCGGCGATCCGTCAGGCTTCGGGTCGGCCCAGACATACCAGTCCGCCTTTGGGCCGGTCCTGCTTTCCCGGCTCTGGCGAAACCAGTCATGGGCGTCTGAAGTGTGCGAATAGACCTGGTCTATGATCAGTCTGAGCCCGCGTGCATGGGCTTCTTCGACCAGGGTGTCGAAATCTTCGAGGGTGCCGAACATCGGGTCGACGCCGCAATAGTCAGCGACGTCGTAGCCGAAATCCTTCATCGGCGAAGTGAAGAAGGGCGAGAGCCAGATGGCGTCGACATTGAGCGAGGCGACATGATCCAGCTTCCTGCGGATGCCGTTCAGGTCGCCGATTCCGTCGCCATTGCTGTCGAGAAAACTGCGCGGATAGATCTGATAGATCGTGGCGCCTTTCCACCAGGGACTGGAGGGGCATGACATCGGGCTGGGTCCTCTACTTTCAGACCGGATAGTTTCAGCCTGAAGGGCCTTCTGTCCAGTGTATGGACGGTGCACCCACGGTGCATGGGCGGTGTTTTTCGAGGCCCTGACCCTAGCGTCAGGCTTTTCGCGGCCGCGTAAGTCTGAGACCATCGCGAAAACAATAGAAATGAGGGAAACGCCATGCTCGCCAATGTCAGTGAAACCGCCCAGGAAGAAGCCGACCTGCGCCGCGGTCACAAATACGACCTCCACTATACGTCGCCGCCCGCCGCCGACCTCACCGATCTCGATCTCTTCACAAAGGGTCAGCCTTTCGGCGCCTTCGCGAAGATGCGTGAGGCCGCCCCTGTCTGCTGGCACGATGAGGAAGAGGGCGCCGGTTTCTGGGCGCTGACGAAATACCAGGATATTCGCGCGGTCGAACTCGATACCAAGACCTTCTCTTCGCAGAAGGGCGGTATCCTGATGAATTACGGCCACGCCGATGCGAGGCACCCCCTGCTCCACCGCGCCTCGCTGGACGCGATGATCAATCTCGACCAGCCTTACCACTTTCCACTCCGGCGCGAGCACATGCCTTTCTTCACGCCCGCCTATGTCGCCAATCTGCGTGAGCGTGTGGACGCCAAGGTGACGGCGCTTCTCGATGCGATGGAAGCCAAGGCGAGAGACACGGGTGGACCAATCGACATGGTCGAGAGCTTCTCGGCCGAACTGCCGCTTTTCACACTGTGCGAGATTCTGGGCGTCGCTGAGGCCGACAGGCCCAAGCTCATCAAATGGATGCACTATCTTGAGGTTTCGGCCGACACGATGCGCAAGGGGGAGGCCATCGATCCGCAATTCTTCGGCGCGTTTGTCGAGAACGTCCTGGAGATGTTCGAATATGGCAAGACGGTCCTGAAGGCGCGGCGCGCCGACCCCAAGCCTGACCTGTTGTCCGCCATCGCCAATGCCGAGGTGGATGGTGAGCTGCTGTCGGACGAGATGCTGGACGGCTCCTGGCTGCTTATCGTCTTTGCCGGCAATGACACGACGCGCAATTCCCTTTCCGGGACGATGAAGCTGTTGACCGAGTTTCCAGAAGAGAAACAGAAGCTTATCGAAGACCCTTCGCGCATTTCCAACATGGTGCACGAGGCGATCCGCATGGTCTCTCCCGTCATCTATATGCGCCGGACCGCGACGCAGGACGCTGAGATCAATGGGCAGAAAATCGCCGAGGGCGAGAAAGTCGTCATGTATTATGGCGCGGCGAACCGGGACCCGTGTGTCTTCGCCGAGCCGGACCGTTTCGACATCGCCCGCACCAATGCGAAAGAGCATCTCGCCTTCGGCCTTGGCCCGCATGTCTGCCTTGGACAGCGCGTCGCCAACATGCAGCTGGAAGCGGCCTATCGCCAGATACTGGCACGCTTTCCGGACATTGAGTGGACCGGAAATATCGATATCGCGCCAAACAATTTCGTGCACGCGATCTCGCGGCTCGATGTCGATCCTGGGCCTAAAACCTGACGCCAGACCGCAAAAAAATGGCGGGAATGGGGGATTTCACTTTTCCTGTTAATTATTGATTTTGAACCGTCAGATAAATTTTGAAACTTGTAGCGGGCTGGGAGGGGAGTTTTGGACCAAGCCATCGCGATAGGCTTTGCTGTGCCTGCCATTTCGATTGGCATGTGCGCGATATTCGCGTGCTTCTGGTACTATAACCGCGAGGATCGGGCCGCCCCGCTCTTTGCGGCCGCCTTCACAATGTGCGCGCTCGGGTTTTTCCTGAACCATTTTGTCCTGGCCAAAGAAACGATGGCAAACGCCGTCTTTCACAATAGCTGCTACGCCCTCGGCCTCTATTTTCTCAGCGACGGCCTGCATCGCTCATTCGACCGCAGAACCCCGCATGAGGCCCTTGCCGCAATTGGGATTTTGAGCGTGGTTCTGGCGGGCATCATCCAGCTGAACGAGTTCGGTCTTGCCGTCCGGATCATCACCATCAACATGATCCATGGCGGCATGCTGATCGTGTCGGCCTGGACGCTGCGTACGATCTGGAAGAAGTCGTGGACGGGCACCGCAGTTCTATGCGCCCTGGCCCTCTGCATCCTCAATCTCATGCTTGTCTCGCCAACGACGCTGTTCGGCAGGACGGTCGGCGATGCCACCTACTTTCAGTCCGCCTACTGGTATGTGATGAACCTGCTCAGCATCCTGTCCATCCTGTCCATGGGCGGCGCGCTGATATCGGTCTGTGTCATGGAGCGGCTGGACGCGCTTCGCGACCATGCGGACAACGACTTCCTCACCGGTCTTAAAAGCCGCCGCGCTTTCGAGACGGCTGCCAGCCATTACTGCGAGGTCCGCTCCGGTGACTATGCCGCCAGCGTGGTGCTCATCGACCTCGATTATTTCAAGCTGATCAATGACAAATACGGCCACGCTGCCGGCGACGCCGTCATCCGCGCGGTTGGCGACCTTCTCTGCCGCCAGACACGGACCAGCGACATGTGCGGACGCATGGGCGGCGAAGAGTTCTGCCTGGTGCTTCCAGGCACGGATCTGGACGGCGCGCGCACCCTCAGCGAACGCCTCAGGAAACGTCTCAGCGAGCTGAATGTCCCCGGACTGCCAAACGATATCACGGTCACCGCGAGCTTTGGCATCGCCGAACTTGGCCGCGACGACCTGTTCGAGGACATTTATCCGGTGGCCGACGCCGCGCTCTATGCGGCAAAATCCAGCGGCCGCGACAAGGTGGTGGTGGCCAGCGCGCCAAGGGATCGCGGGCGCCCGGTCAAGCGCCAGCGGATCGACGCAATGGCCCTTTCCGACAGGCCTGCAAGGCTGGCCTCCTGACAGACATAAAGACATTTCGGCCTGCCCCGACGTGAGACTTGTCCGGCCCCGGCCAAGATGCTCTCTCCAGTGCCATCACAACCCTGGAGGAAATCATGTCGCAGAAACCAGAAAGCGTTGGCAACGAAGTCAAATACGAAGTCAGCAACCATGTTGCCGTGGTCACGCTGAACCGTCCCGACAAGCGCAATGCCGTCAATGGCGCCGTCGCCTCGGCGCTCGGCTGGATTTGCGAAGAAACAGAGCGCGACGACGATGTGCGCGCCTGTATCCTGACCTCCTCGCTGGAATCGACCTTCTGCGCAGGCGCAGACCTTTCGGAGATCTCAAAGGGCAATGCCGGCGCGCTTTCGACCAAGGAAGGCGGCTTTGCGGGCTTCGTGAAATATCCGCGCACCAAGCCATGGATCGCCGCCGTTCGCGGCAATGCGCTGGCGGGCGGGTGTGAGCTTCCGCTGGCCTGCGACATGATCGTCGCCGCCGACAATTCGCGCTTTGGCCTGCCAGAGGTGAAACGCGGTATCTTTGCCGGTGCAGGCGGGGTGTTCCGCCTGCCGCGCGCCCTGCCCCGCAATATCGCGCTGGAGATCGTCGCGACCGGCGACCCGCTGCCGGCCGACCGTCTCTATCAGCTGGGCCTGATCAACCGGCTGGTTCCGTCCGACCAGGTTCTGGGCGAAGCCGAGGCGCTGGCACAACAGATCGGGGTGAACGCCCCGCTGGCGGTGCGCAAGAGCCTGGAAGTCGCCCGTCAGGCCTATGACGGCACCGAGAGCGATCTCTGGAAGGCGTCGAACGAAGCCTCCGGCATCGTCTTCTCCAGCGAGGACGCCAAGGAGGGTCCGCGCGCCTTCCTGGAGAAACGCGCCCCGGTCTGGAAAGGCAAATAAGTCAGACCATCGGGCCCCCGCCCCTAACAGAAGAAAGCCCCCGCATCCGGTGATGCGGGGGCTTTGTCTTTGGGACTGGCATGATGTGCCGTTCAGCAGGTCAGGAGACCGGCATTCGGATTTTCTGGACCAGTTCCACAATGTCCCTGGGCGGCGGCCTTGTGGCGAGCGCTGTGACCACGCCCACCGCCGTTGCCAGCCACATGAAGACGAAACCGATCCCTTCCGGTGAGACGCCGAACAACCAGTGGGCCGGGTCTGTATCGACGAATTTGAACCAGTAGATATAGCCAAATGTCGTGACCAGCCCCGTCAACATGGCTGCGATGGCGCCCTGCTTGTTCATGCGCGTCCAGAAGATGCCGAGGAAGATCACCGGGAAGAGAGACGCAGCGGCGAGGCCGAATGCAAAGGCCACCACCTGGGCGACGAAACCGAGGCTGTTGGAGAAGATGCCAAGCAGACCGACAAAAGCGAGCCCGGCGACACCCAGATAGGCCCTCGTAACATACCAGTCGAGGATGTGCAGTCTAAATGGACCCAGACGCGGAGAGGTGGAACCTAAAGGCCTAACATTCGCTTTTTCTTTGTTCTTAACTCCCTCTTTAGACACCACCGGTATTCGTCTAGAGAACAACGAAGGGAGGACCCGCCTCTCAACCGACCGCGATCGCA
>NVWP01000086.1 GCA_002733705.1 Henriciella sp.
ATTCCCCGCGCCGTCCCTGTAGTCTTCCCCCAACAGGCCCTCTGCCGCGCCGGCGACGCCGGTCGGGCGGGCAACTCGGTGGGCAAATCCTTGAGGCTGTGCACGGCAAGGTCGCAGCGGCCTTCATCCACGGCCCGGTCAATCTCACGCGTGAAGAGGCCCTTGCCGCCCGCATTGATCAGCCGCTCGGTGGTCAGCTTGTCGCCCCCCGTGGTGAAGGTGACGATTTCGCAGGTGACTTCACCATTGCTCAGCCGCTCAATGTTCGCGCCGACCTGACGCGCCTGCACAAGCGCGAGCGGGGAGCCGCGCGTCCCGATTTTGAGTTTGAGCTTGGGGGCTTTTACAACTGGCATCTTCGCTCCGGAATCTGAGTGTTTGCCTGCTAAAGGCTCTACAGGTGCGAGACAAGGGACAGGGGCTGGCAAGGCTGGCATGATGTGTGCGCACATCATCATTATAGCGCCAAGACGGGATTGCCATGACGAAGCTAAAGACGTTCTGCCTCAGCCTCCTTTTTCCGCTCGCCGCCTGCGGGCTGGAGACATCATCGGCCGCGCCGCGGGGTCCGGTTAGCGTTCCGGCCTCCCCGGTGCAGCGCTGCATGAATCTGGGCGGCGCGCTGGAGGCGTCGAATGAAGGCGACTGGGGCTATACGGTGCGCGCAGAGGACCTGCAGCGCATCAAGGATGCCGGTTTCGACAGTGTACGCCTTCCGGTGCGATGGAGCGCGCATGCCATGACGCGGGCGCCCTACACGATAGACCCGGCGCTGATCGACCGGGTGAAAGAGATCGTGGCGGAGGCGGATGAGCTCGGGCTCAAGATCATTGTCGACCTGCATCATTTCGACGCCCTGATGGAGGCCCCCGACGCGCAGTATGAGCGCCTGTTTGCGATGTGGCGGCAGATCGCGGAGGCTTTTGAGGGCGCACCCGACAGCCTGATCCTCGAACTGATCAACGAACCGCGCGACAAGATGAGCGTGGCGCGCACCGATGCGGTCAATCAGACGCTGCTGGATATTGTGCGGGAAAGGCATCCGGACCGCTGGGTTATCGTCGGAAGTGCGCAATGGGGCACGCTGCCGGCACTGCTCAAGAGCGACCCGCCAGAGGATGACCGCATCATCCTCACCTTCCATAGCTACCAGCCCTATGATTTCACCCATCAGGGGGCCTTCTTTGCGGACCCGCCGCCACCGACGGGGCGTGAATGGGGCACTGACGAAGAGTATCGTGATCTCGACCAGGCGGCGGCGCGCGCCGCGCAGTTTGCTGCCGAGCATGGCCATCCAATGTTTCTCGGCGAGTTCGGCGTCTATGAAGAGGTGCCGCTCGACCAGCGGGTCAAATGGACGCGCGCGATGCGCGAGACGGCCGAGGCGCATGGGTTTGGCTGGTGCTACTGGGATTATGCGACGACGTTCAAGGCCTACAATATCGACCGCGAGACATGGATCCGCTCGCTTCTGTCCGCGCTGGTGGAGGACTGAGCCGCCCGCCTTCCGCATCGGGGCCTGTGGCCTTAAATGAGGCGCATGACCTCTCATACGGTTCTTGGAATTGAAACGAGCTGCGACGAGACGGCAGCCGCGGTGCTGCGCCTCGAGGATGGCCACGCGACAATCCTGTCTGAGATCGTGCGCTCACAGGTCGAGGATCATGCGCCCTATGGCGGGGTCGTTCCTGAAATCGCGGCCCGGGCGCATGCCGACATTGCTGACCAGGTCGTGGCAAAGGCCATCGGCGAGAGCGGTTTGAAGCTTTCTGACATGGACGCGGTGGCGGCGACATCGGGGCCGGGCCTGATCGGCGGTGTCATGGTGGGCATGATGACCGGAAAGGCGCTTGCGCTCGCGGTGGGCAAGCCCTTCATCCCCGTCAACCACCTTGAAGGCCATGCGCTGTCGCCCCGCCTCGCGGAGGACTGCCCGTTTCCCTATCTGTTGCTGCTGGTCTCAGGCGGACACTGTCAGTTCATCGAGGTGACCGGGCTGGGGCAGTACCGCCGTCTTGGCACAACGATCGACGATGCCGCCGGTGAGGCGTTTGACAAGCTGGCAAAGCTCCTCGATCTCGGCTTTCCCGGTGGCCCGGCCGTGGAGCGTACCGCGCAGGGCGGTGATCCGGCCCGCTACCGCCTGCCGCGCCCGCTTATGGACCGGCCGGGACTGGATATGAGTTTTGCAGGTCTCAAGACGGCGGCCGCCCGTATTATCGAACAGGGCGGGATGAGCCAGCAGGACGTTTCGGATCTTTGCGCCAGCTATCAGACGGCGATTGCCGATTGCCTGTCCGCGCGCGCAGACCGCGCGCTCGGTCTCTTTGAGGTTGAAGGGGCCAAACGCCTTGTCGTTGCGGGCGGCGTTGCGGCGAATGGGGCGATCCGGCAGGCGCTCGAGCATGTCGCCGAAGGACATGGGGCCCGTCTTATTGCGCCGCCCCTTCGTCATTGTACCGATAATGCAGCGATGATCGCGCTCGCGGGCGCAGAGCATCTTGCCGCTGGCGCCCTCGGTCCTGACGCGATGCGTTTTGCTGCGCGTCCGCGCTGGCCGCTCGATGAGGCAAGCGCACTTTCCAATCCGGTCTATGGGGGCGGCAAGCGCGGCGCCAAGGCCTGATCGCTCAGGGGGCCAGGGCTTTCAGGAGACGGTCGGCCTGTTCCCTGGCGAAGCCATCCTTCAACGGCGCGCGCATGACGATGAGATTGTGCCAGGCCGGAGAGATCAGAAGGTTCACCGCCTCGTCGATGTCATAATCGCGGCGAATGGTCTGCTTGGCGGCCATCTCTGCCAGGATAAGCCGTAAAGGCGCGCGGATATTGGACTTCATCCAGTTGCGCCAGCTTTCACCTGCGGCCTTTTCATCCCCGGCAGCCATCAGGGCGCCGCGCAGAACGGCATGTGCATTGCCGTTGCGGGTGCCGGTCTCGAAGGGCTGGATCAGGGCGGCGATCCGCGCTGCCGTGTCCGAGCTGGTCGAAGCGGTGACAGAGGGAATAAGACCGATGGCGGCTTCAACACACATGCTGCCCGTGGCTGGCCACCAGCGATAGATCGTCTGCTTGGAGGCGCGGGCATTGCGCGCCACGCTATCGACACTGAACTTGCGCCAGCCGGACCGGACCAGCTCTTCGCGTGTCGCCTCAAGAATGGCGAGGCGCGACGCCTCACTCCGGCGCGGCCCCTGCCGTCGCCGCGCGGGTTTTGTTTTCTTGCCAGAGCTGTCTTCAGTCATCGCCCATCCCCAGGACCCAATGCAGGTGTAATCTCTTATATAAGAGTTTTCAAAAGGATTGAGTCTTTAAGCAAAGATTGAGCAATTCGGCGTTGCCGAGTGGACATTGCGTGCCTATTGCGGGCGCAGTCGAAAAAATCGAGAGACTATATATGCGCTCACCCGAGGAAATGATCGAAGGCTACCGCTCTTTCAGGCGCGGTATCTATAAGGAGCAGGCACAGCTCTACGAAACGCTGGCCGCAGGCCAGAATCCGAATGTGATGCTGATCGGCTGCGCTGACAGCCGTGCTGAGCCTTCCGACATTTTCAACGCCGCCCCCGGCCAGCTCTTCGTGGTGCGGAATGTCGCCAATCTCGTCCCGCCTTATGAAACTGGCGGCGGTCAGCATGGTGTCAGCGCCGCGCTGGAGTTTGCGGTCACCGCTCTGGAAGTCGAACATATCGTCATCATGGGCCATGGCGGCTGTGGCGGGGTGCAGGCGTCGCTGTCGGCGGCCGATGACAAACCGGTCGGTCAGTTCATCGCCCCGTGGGTGGAGCTTCTGAACCAGGCGCGCGACAAGGTGCTGGCCGAAAAACCAGACGATCTCCAGACGGCACTGGAGTTCGCCGGTGTCGATACATCTTTGCGCAATCTCATGACGTTTCCGTTCGTCGCAGAGCGGGTGAAGGCCGGAAAACTCCACCTGCACGGCGCCTGGTTCGCGATCGCGCTCGGCCAGCTTTACTGGCGCAGCGCCGATACCGGAAAGTTCGAGCTGATCGAAGCCTAGGCCGCGCGGTTCAGGGCTGGCTTGTCGCCCAGACGGCAAAGGCGGCGGAGCCAACCATCAGGGCGGCCGCGCCGATATTGAACCATTTGGCGAAGGCCGGGTCGGCAAAGCTGCGCGCCATGCGGTCGGCTGCGAAGGCATAGACGAAGAGACCGGTCATCTCGCTGACCGTGATGGTCGCGACCATGATTGCGATCTGCGGGACCAGCGCCCGGTCGGCGTCGAAAAAGCTCGGCAGAAGAGCCCCGAAAAAGACCAGCGCATTAGGGTTGGCAAGCTGGAGGCCAAAACCACGCCCGAAAAGGGCCGCACGTTTCGGCATGGCTTCGCGCGACAGGCGCAGATCCCGCGAGGCGCCGCGCACAAGACCGACGGCCAGCCAGATGATGAAGATCAGGCCCGCCAGCTTGAGAGCAAGGAAAGCGGTCGGAAACCGTGAGGCAATCGCTGCTGCGCCGCCGGCGGCCAGACCGATCCATACAAAATTCGCCGTCGACACGCCGACCGCTGGAAGCATCGACGGGCGCACGCCATAGCGCAGCGACGAAGAGACGACCAGCATGACGGCAGGGCCGGGTGTCAGGCCGCCCGCGAAGAACAGCCCGACAAGCGCCAGCCAGACGGAAAACTCCATGCCGTCTAGCTGGACTTCGCCCGGGCGATGGATTCCACGATGAGTTCGCGGGCTTTCTCAACGCCTTCCCAGCCGCGGACCTTCACCCATTTATTTGGCTCGAGATCCTTATAGTGCTGGAAGAAATGGGTCGTGCGGTCGATCAGGGTTTCCGGCAGGTCGGTATAGGTGTGGACCTTCTCATAGAAGCGGGTCAGCTTCTGGTGGGGGACAGCCAGAATTTTCTCATCTTCGCCGCCATCATCTTCCATGAGCAGGACGCCGATCGGGCGGGCCCGGACGACGGCACCGGGCACAAGCGCGCGCTGGCCGACCACCATGACATCGATCGGGTCGCCATCCAGGCTCAGCGTGTGCGGAATAAAGCCGTAATTACAGGGATAGCGCATCGAAGTGTAGAGATAGCGGTCGACGAACATGGCGCCGGACGTCTTGTCGATCTCATACTTGATCGGCTCGCCGCCGAGCGGGACCTCGATGATGACATTGATATCGTCAGGCGCGTTTTGGCCTATGCTGATCTTGGAAATATCCATGCGTCGCTCCAGAAGGACGGAAAGTGGGTTTGGTGCTGCAGTGCAAAAGGACGGCTCTGGCGTCAAGCCAAACCTGCCGTATATCAGGCGCGGTGCCCAAAATTGAAGCTGATCGAGATGCGCGGCTCCTCGCTGCGGCCAGGCATGACCTCATGGCGCAGCCAGCTTTCCCACATGAGAAGCTCGCCCGGTTTCGGCGCGACATAGACGAAGCGCTTCTGGTCCTCCTCAACCGTATCGAGCAGGGGCGGGGCCGCCATCATGCGGGCAAGCCGGGGGTCTTCGAACCGGATATCGCCCGCGCCTTCCGGGACGGCGATATAGAGCGTACCGGAGAGGACGCTGCCAGGGTGGATATGGCCTGGATGGTGGCCCCCCTCGCCGAGGATGTTGATCCACAGGGCGTCCAGCGTGATGTCTTTCGCATCGATATCCCAGCCGAGCTCTTCCGCGGCGCGGCCTGCCTGTTTCAGTAGCTGGCCTTCAAGCTCTGCAAAGGCGGGCGCACGCCGGGGCAGATCGTCCAGCGAGGCATAGGAGGTATAGCCGGGATATCCCTTCTCCTCGCACCAGCGATGGCCGGCTTCGTCGCCATCCTCGATCATCCAGCAGGCCTCTTCGAGGTCTTCCAGAAGAGCGGTGTCGGAGAGGGCGGTTTCGAACAGGCGTGTCGGAAAAAGAAGGCGGGTCATGATGGCCCGCCTTCTAGATAGTTTCGTCTGGTCTGCCCAGAACCTTATTCGGTTTCGGCTGGCGTCTCTTCGCTGGCCGCTGCATCCTCGTCGCCGGCGGGTGCGTCATCGCTTGCGGGTTTGACGAAGCGAAGCGTCATCCGGTCGGATTCGCCGATCTCCTGGTACTTTTCCGCGTCAAAGCCGTCCGGCGTGTTGCCGTCGCTGTCCGTGGTGCGGGACACTGGCGGCAGGGTCCAGACCCCGAAGGGGTGATCTGCGGTGTCCGCCGGGTTGGCGTTGATCTCGCTGGCCGCGTCGAGCTTGAAGCCGGCTTCTTCGGCCAGCCGCGTGACATAGTCCTGATGGACATAGCCGGACTGGGCGGACGGGTCCTGGTTCAATGCCGAAGGCAGACGGTGCTCTACCACGCCCAGGACGCCGCCGGGCTTCAGGACCGCATAGGCGTCCTTGAAGAATTTGTCGGCATGGTCGCCGGACATCCAGTTGTGGATGTTGCGGAAGGTGAGGACGGCGTCGACGCTGCCCGGTTCGCCGAGAGGCCCGGATTCAGAGTCGTAATAGGTGTACTGGATTTCGCCGAACGTGTCGGTATAGGGCGCATAGTTGGACTGGTAGGCCTCAAGCGCTTCAGCCGCGCGGTCGGAGCGCTCCGGGCTCACAACAGCGGCGATGAAGGTGCCGCCATTTGCGTTCAGCCATGGGGCGAGAATATTGGTGTACCAGCCGCCACCCGGCCAGACCTCAATCACTGTGTCGTCGCCTTCAATCCCGAAGAAGGCCAGCGTTTCGGCGGGGTTGCGGTAGTCATCCCGGGCGCGTTCAGCCTCGCTGCGCCAGGTGCCCTCAATCGATTTCTCCAGCGTATAGCCTTCATCCGCAGCCGCTTCGGCAGGATCGGCTTCGGCTGTTTCCATCTCCGTTTCTGCTTGAGGGGCCTCTGCGGCAGGGCTTGCCTCTTCGCCCGCAGGGGCGGCGTCATCATTGCCGCTGCCGCAGGCGGCAAGCGCCAGGGCGAGGAAGCTTGTGGTGATGATCCGGTTCATGTTGATCTCCCATTTTTCACTTGAACGCAGGGTCCTGCTCCCCAAATACACCATGTCCGGGCGCTGCCAAGCGGGTCCGGGCCGGTAATCTGCCGGTGCCGACGAACGGGCCGGAGTGACAGATGAACCGCATATGATGGTCCGGCGATAGCCGGATACAGTTGCTTAGAGAGGACTGTTTGTCATGAGTACAATTGATCTGACCCCCCTGTACCGCACCATGGTCGGTTTTGACCGTATGGCCAATCTCATTGATTCAGCCAGCCGCCTGGACGGGACACAGGGCTATCCCCCTTACAATATTGAGCGTGTCGCAGACGACGCTTTCGCGATTGAGATCGCAGTTGCCGGGTTTTCCGAAGACGATCTCGAAATCGAGACCAATGAAAACCTGCTGACTGTGGCTGGCAAGAAGTCGTCCAGTGAAGACGGCGAAGAGCGCCAGTATCTTCATCGCGGCATTGCCGAGCGCGGTTTCCTGCGCCGTTTCCAGCTCGCCGATCACGTCATTGTGACCGGTGCGAGCCTGCAGAACGGCCTGCTGCGCATCGAACTCCTGCGTGAGCTGCCCGAGGCGAAAAAGCCGCGAAAGATCGAGATCGGCTCTTCGTCGCAACCCAAATCCAAGCCGAAACTGATCGGCAAGCAGTCTGCCGCTTAAGGTTTCTGGCTGACCGCACATAATGAAAACCCCGGACCAGCGGTCCGGGGTTTTTTGTGTCTGGCTGTGGTGGGCAGCCTACTTGTTCGGATTCTGGAAGTAGACGTCCGCACCCGCCGTTTTCAGGAAGTCTGTCAGCGCCTCATTGTCGCTCAGCCGGCGAACGGCCTTCTGCACGGATTTGAAAGAGGTCGCTGTATAGCGCTGTGTCACCTGTTCGAAGGCCTTGCGATCAAGCTTGACGCTGACGCGGTCTTCCTTGGCGATATCCGCTTCAAGTGTGGCCTTGGCCCAGGGAAGATAGGTCTTCGAAAGCTCCTCGGAGAAAATCGGCAGAAGGGTGGGCTTCAGCTCCTCAAGTGACTTGAAGCCGTCGCCCGCTTTCGGGGCATCCATGAACTCGCACCAGGCGGTGACGAAGGGCGCATGTTCGCGCAGCCAGGCCCCCGGCGTCGGGTCCATCAGCATCTGCGAGAGCTGGGCGGCAATCGAGAAGTCGGCCACCGATGGCCGGTTGCCAAAGATGAAGAGGTTATTCTCGAGGTGGGTGTTGAGCAGCGGGATGAAGCGTTCGAACGAATCCTTCAGCGCCTTCTCATTCTTGCGTTCAATGCCGATGAGCGGCAGGCGTTCGCGCATGCGCTTGGCGATCTGGTCGCGCGTCTTCTTCTTGGCGCGTGGCAAATTGCCGTCGAACAACTGTTCCATGGCCCGCTCGGCGGCCGCGTCCCGGTCGGCTTTCTGGCCCCAGCGCTCGCGGAACATGATCTTGTTCAGCCATTCATCGCCATAATCCTCAAGGATGAGGGCGAGCACGGCGCAGGCCGCATCGTCCGGTACGCAGGAGGGCTCCGCATGATCGTTCTCGATGGCCGAAAGGATGTCGGTCGAGTCCTGGTTGGGGGCGCGTCCCGGCGATGTCAGAAGCGGGATCGTCGGCACCTTGGCCTGGGACTGGAACTCCTGCTCCTTTTCCGAGGACCGGCCGACCCATTCGAAATCCACACCCTTATATTTCAGGAAGGCGCGCACTTTCATCGAATAGGGAGAGGTTTCAGCGCCGAAAAGGCGGTAGTCTGACATATCAGGTCCTTTGGAGGTTTACCCCCGGGTCTTAGGCGATGGGGCGGTGACTGCCAAGACATGTTTGACGGTTGCCGGAAGGCTGGAATAGTCAGGGGACAAGCCTGTGACGGAAAGGGTGATGGCATGACTGCGCAAAGACGTTTCCTCGCCTATTGCGACAAGCTGTTCACGCCCTCGGAGAGTTTCATTCCAAGAGGCTATTCGGCGTTCAGCAAGCTGAAGCCCGTCTATATCGGCCATGAAATTAAAGGGCCGGTGCCAGAGGGCGCCGAGGTGATCGAGCTTGGGCCGCTGCACGGGCTTGGCGGTGAGGCCGGCTTCAAGCAGCTGGGCCGCATATCGCGCCGGCTGGAGAAGACGCTGCGCGATCTCGATCCTGTCGCCATACATGCAAGCTTCGGCAAGTCGGGGGCCTATGCGCTGCCGCTGGCCGAGAAGCTGAACCTGCCGCTGGCCGTGACCTATTATGGCGGCGACGCGACCAAGACGGCCAACACAAAGAACAGCCTGTTCAGGGTCTATAACCGGCGCCGGGCCCAGCTTTGGCGGGAAGCCGACCTCATCCTGCCCTGCTCGCGTTTCATCCATGATGAACTGGCGGAAAAGGGCGCGCCGATGGGCAAGATGGTGGTTCACCATAACACGGCTGACCCGGCCCGTTTCGAGCCCGGCGAGAAGCGCGATCTGCTCGTCTTCGCGGGGCGCTGGACCGAGAAGAAGGGCATCGACACGCTGATTGCGGCGCTGGCCCGGCTGGGCGAGGAGCTGGAAGGCTGGACGGTGCGTCTTATCGGCGATGGCGATCTGAAGGCGCCGCTGGTTGAGCGGCTCGAACAGGCCGGCGTGCAGGCCGAGCTTCCCGGCTGGGTGCCTGCAGATGAGATGCCGGCCCAATGGGCAGAGGCGCGCATCGCCGTCGTGCCGTCCAAGCGCGCGCAGTCCGGCGATGCGGAGGGTCTGCCGCTGGTCTGTATCGAGGCCATGCTGTCCGGATGCGCGCTGGCCGCGACGCGCCATGCGGGGATTCCCGAATGCGTGAAGGATGGCGAGACGGGCTATCTTGTCGATGAGGGGGACGATGCAGCGCTGGCGGACAGGCTGGCGCGCATGCTGACCGACAGGGAGCGGACAGCCCGGATGGGCGAGGCCGGGCGTGAGCTGGCGCTTGAGAGCTTCAACCTGCAGACCCAGAGCCGCAAGCTGGAGGGCTATCTCATGGATCTTGCAAGGAAAGCCGGGACCCTTTAGTCGCGCGCCGTCTCCGGTTTTCGCGGGTCCGACTGGTCGGCCCAGACCTGCGGATCTTTCAGGGTGACCTGCCTTTGCTCAAAATCGACGCCCGGGACGTCTTCAAGCGTGAAGGGGACGAAATAGGCCGGCTCGCCAGCCGCCGCGGGGGCGATCTCCAGAAGGTCGCCTGCGCCGAAATTCTGGACAGACTTTACGGTGCCGGCCTTGTTGCCAGCTGTATCCGCCACATTCAGCCCGACCAGATCCTCGACATAGAACTCATCCTCGTCGGCGGGGGGCAGGTCAGAGCGGCTGACATGGAGTTTCACGCCTTTCATCGCGTCCCACTCCTCCTTCTGGCGCGGGGTGGCTGGCGTTACGATGAAATGGTCGCTGGCCGGGCGGTAGCGGGCGACCTTGAGGAGCGGCTTTCCAGCCTCATCCAGCAGGGCATCGAAATCGAAGATGGCCTCGGCCTCGTCGGTGAAGCTGCGCACACGGACATCGCCGCGCACACCATGGGCGCCTGCGAGGGCGCCAACGACAATCAGCCGGGCGGGATCAGTCGGGTTCGCCATGGCGGGCTAGGTAGCCCCCAAACCTGCAGGCGTGAAGCCCTTTGCGCAGCCTAGTAAGGCCGGTTGTATCCCGGCCTTGGCCCATAGCCGCGTCTGGCCGGGCGGATCGAGGTAATATTGTCGTTCAGGCGGTAATACCCTGTCTCGCCGACCGACCGGCTGATGACCTCGCAATGGCCGCGATAGTTCGGGTCGGTGCAGACCTCCCAGGCGCCGCTATTGATCGCGATGGAGGAGATCTTGTCGTTGAAGCGAAGCTGGTTGAGGTGCGGGATTGCGCCATTTACCGGCAGCGCATCGCCGCGATAGTCCGCGTCCTCAAAGAGGACAACCGGCGCGTCATTGCGGCCGTACCGGCCCCCGCCATAGCCGCCGCGGCCGTAACCCGGTCTGTCATCGTAACGCCGGTCGTGCCCGCGCGGGCGATCGCGCCAGCCGCCGCGATCATGTCCCCAGCCGGCGACGGGCCGGATGGAGCTGATATTATCATTGAGCCGCAATTGACCCAGCTCCCCTTCCGGATAGGTCAGGATTTCACAGCGTCCACGAAAGTTCGGATCGACGCACACTTCCCAGCTGCCGCCCTGAATGCGGATGGAGGAGGCGGTATCATTGAAGCGGTACTGGCTGAGATGCGGGATGGGGCCCGTTACGCGGATTGACTGGCCGCGAAAATCGGAATGCTGGTAGAGGATCGCCACACCCTCACCCTCTGCCGGTCCATGACCACGCGGGCCATATTGCGCCATGGCGGGCAGGGTCAGGGCGGCCGTTGCGGCACATGTCAGAGCAATTGTCTTCAGGGGGCTCATCTGTGGTCTCCACATCTTTCTTCTGCCCCCTCCAATAGCAAGACCCGGCTGAACGTCTGGCAACCGGGTCTTCAGGAAAGTGCGAAAGGGGCCAGGGCGTTCCGGGCGGGCCTATTCTGCGGCATCCATCAGGCCGCGCATCCTGTCTATCCATGTGAGCCAGGCCTTGCGGCCTTCATCGGTCAGGAAGACGCGCGTCTGGGGTTTCTTGCCGACGAAACGCTTCTCCTGACGCACATAACCGGCCTCTTCCAGCTTTTTCAGATGGGTCGACAGGTTGCCGTCCGTGGCGCCTACCTTGTCGCGCAGCTCACCAAAAATGGCGGGGCTGACGGAGGACAGATACGCCATGACACCAAGCCGGAGGCGGCCGTGGATGATGTCGTCTATCTGACTGTGATCAAAGGGGTTTTCATTGTCCATTCCGGCTCACCCTACACTACGCTCGAAGGTTCTTCGCGCAGCATGAACAGGCCGGGCAGGAGGACGCTGAAGGCGGCAGCGACGGCGGCGGCGAGGTAGAGCTCGGCGGTGTCGATGATGAGCGTGGTGAGGCCGACAAAGGCGATGGCGAGATAGCCGGCGAGCTTCAGCCAGCTGACTTTTGCGATCTCACCGCTAACCAGTTGCGAGATGCCATAGACGCCAAGGACAAGCGGGATCGACCAGTTGAATCCGATCGAGGCGGCGCCGTCCATGAAGGATTTGATTGTGACGCCGAGGAAGAAGCTGCCGAGCACGAAACCGGAGGCCATCCAGACGGTTTCCGAGACGCGGTTTCCCTCGGAAGACTGGCCGGGTTTGTCTTGCGGGAAGGCCCTGGCGAGGAGGAAATAACCGCCAAGTCCCAAAATTGCGAAGACGCTCCACATGATGCCAAGGGCTTCCGGACCGAGGCCCAGCATGCCGGTGATGATGAGGTAGTGGCCGATATAGGCGGCGGTGACGAGCCCGCCCCACCAGACAAGGAAGCGCCCGCCCAGAAGCGGGGCATTCGCGCCAGCTTCGGCGAGCGCGCGCACATAAGCGAGGTCGTCTGTTGCAGTCTTTGACATTTTCATCTCCAATAACTTTGAAAAACAAAGTGCATTGAGAGGGTGAAATTGTCAATCGGTGTGTGAGGCATGAGGGCAAATTGAGGGGTGATCCAGGGCCGAATTGACGGTGCACCCACGGTGCATGGGTGGTGCATGGGTGGTGCATGGGCGGGGTACAGACAGTGCTGGTGAAAAAGCGCCGGGTGTCGCCGTGAAACTGTGGGAAACCCGCTGTCTATCCCCGGGGATAGAGCCTGTCGGAGAGGCTCAGCCTAGGCGGCGATGGTCAGCTCACCTGCGTCCACATTGCGCATATAGCCGCCCCGGAAGGCGCGCGAGGGCTCCAGGCCGGCGATCAGGCCTGCGGCCGATTCCTTCTCGCCAAGGACGAGAAGCCCGCGATCGGAAAGCTGGCGCGCGACATTGAGCAGAACCTGCGTGCGCGCCGGGCGTGTCATCTCGGTGAGGACATTGCGGCAGAGAATGACGTCGAAGATGCCAAGTCCGTCTGCCGGCTGCATGAGGTTGTGCGTGCGCACACCGACCTTGCTGGCAAGCGCGTGGGAGATCTGCCACTCGCTGGTTTCGAGGCGCGTGAAATGGGTCAGCATGCGGCGGACCGAAAGGCCCTTCTGGATTTCGAAATGACCGAAGATGCCCGAGCGGGCCGAGGCGCTGGTCTTCTCGCAGATATCGGTGGTGACGATCTCGATCTGCACGTCGCCAAGGGTGTCTTGCGGAAGTTCGCTGATCAGCATCGCCAGCGAATAGGCTTCCTGTCCTGTTGAACCGCCCGCGCACCAGATGCGCACACGCCCGTCCGTGGCGCGCCTTGCGCAGTCGGGCAGGACGGTCTGGACAATGCGTTCAAGGGCCGGGCGGCCATCGAAGAAACGGGTTTTCTTGGAGGTCAGCTCAGCGGCGACCTCACCGGCAAGCTTGCTGTCGGGGCGTGAATTGAGGATGTGGACCAGCTCATCGACGCTGGACAGGCCCTCCCGGCGCAGGAGCGTGGCGAGGCGGGCTTCGATCAGATAGGATTTTGTCGGCGGAATATCCTGACCGGACCCCTTTCGGGCGATCTGGGCTATTTCGCTGTAGACGCTCTCATCCATAATCTTGTGTCTATCCGGTCCGGCTCGTCCTGCGTGTAAAAAGAAGATGCCCTTCAGGACATCGCGAGATCTAGATCAATCCGACTTCGGCAAACTTGCTCTCGATGATGTCCGCGTCGAAGGGTTTCATGATGAATTCGTTTGCGCCGGAGCGCATGGCTTCCCCGATATGTTCCGCGTCATTCTCTGTGGAGCAGAAAACGATGATGGGCTTTCGGCCATTCTCCTCGCGACGGAGGGCGCGGATGAAATCGAGCCCGTTCATGACCGGCATGCTCCAGTCGAGAAGGATCGCGTCCGGCATCTGCTGGCGGCAGGCATCCAGGGCTTCTGTGCCGTCGCCGGCCTCGCGAACCTCGAATTTCAGGTCAGAGATAATCCGGCCTGCCACTTTGCGCACGACCCGGGAATCGTCGACGATCAGACAGGATTTCATCTCATTACCCCCAAGACATGCCCGGCAATCGGCCCAGAATGGGCACGTGCGGGTTAATGAGCGGTTTACCCCTCAGCATTCAGGCCGGTGGCCCTGAGCAGGATGCGCTCCTCCTCGGCCTCAACTTCGAGCGATCCGCCAAGCCCCTCAGCGATGATGCGGGTAAAGAGCGGCTGCACGGTGCGGGCCGACCAGCCCTCCTGTGGCTCTGTTCCGGCAATTGCGTCAGCGGTGTCTTCGCGCAGCTTGCAGCGCTGACCGCTGGCGTTGACGCTTATGCCCAGCCCCTCGATCTGATTGCGGACCTTGACCTCGATCGTGCCGCCGCGCGGCAGGCAGTCGATGGCCAGCATCACCATGTTCATGATGAGACGGGCATGGGAAAAGCTCAGATGCTCTGTCTCGATATCCCAGTCGAGGGAGGGCTGCTTGTTGTGACTGGCGACGAAGCTTTCGGTGATCTGCTTGGCATCGTGAATGTCGGCGGCGCCATTGGACAGGCCGACCGAGCCAAAGGCATAGCGCAGGAATTTCAGCTTGCGCGCTGCGCTGTCGGCCCCGTCATGCAGCAGCTTCTCGGCCTGCACGCGCATTTCAGAATCCTGGGGCTCATTCATGAAATCCAGCGCGTTGGTGATGGAGGACACCGACGAGACCAGGTCATGACAGATGCGCGAGGCGATATAGGCGGAAAGGTGCGCCGGATCGATGGTGGCTTGCATGGAAGGCCCCTTGCTGTTCGCGAATTATCGCGAATCTAGCTGATTCGGGCCTTCATGACGCGTTCTATGCAGCGCCGCGCTCAGCCGTCATAGTCTTCGGGGTGGGCCAGATCGTCATGGCCGCTGCGTGCGCTGTGGAAAGTCAGCCAGAAAAGACCGACCGAAAGCGCAATGCTGGCAAGGGCGCCGATGCCATAGGCGATCCAGCCATGCATGCTCATCGTGACGCCGAGTTGCGCCCACATCATGTAAACGCCCGCGCCGGCGAGCACGAGCACGCCGAGCGCGGTGATGATGGCAATCAGGGTAAGACGGTTCATGGGAAGGGGACGCTTATTTCTGCGACCATGTTCCACTGTCATCCATGATATATTCGCCAGGCGCGGCCTGCGCGATCAGCCGTTCGCCCGTCACGCGGGCAACCTGCTGGGGTGTTGTCCCCGTTTTTTCGGCTGTCTCACCATAGGCGGCGCGGCGGCGATTATTGATGTCCTGCACAAGGCGGACGAGCGAGGGATCGGCGCCGCCCTTGACGATGCCGAGATAGCCATCGATGCGCTCACCGACGACCCCCTGATCCTTGGCGGCCTCGATCTGGGCCCGAAAGAGCTGCCTCACCGCCGCCTCCGGGATCGCCCGGGATGGGGC
>NVWP01000087.1 GCA_002733705.1 Henriciella sp.
CGGAGGTGGCCTACATCGTCAGCCACACCGAGGCGTCGATCGTCCTCGTCGAGGACGTCGGCCAGTGGGAGAAGATCGAGGGCGGCAAGCGCTTCCGCGTCGCCTCCGACTATGAGCCGGCCGGCGACCAGCGCACCGCGATCCCCGAACTCGTCGAGGGTATCCAGAATGGCGAGCGCGACCAGGTCCTCCTCGGCGCGACCGGCACCGGCAAGACCTTCACCATGGCCAAGGTGATCGAGGCGGTGCAGCGCCCGGCCCTCATCCTCGCGCCCAACAAGACGCTCGCGGCCCAGCTCTATGGCGAGATGAAATCCTTCTTCCCGGACAATGCGGTGGAGTATTTCGTCTCCTATTACGACTACTACCAGCCGGAAGCCTACGTCCCCCGCTCGGACCTCTATATCGAGAAGGAATCCTCCATCAACGAGGCGATCGACCGGATGCGCCACTCGGCGACCCGCGCGATCCTGGAGCGTGATGACGTCATCATCGTCGCCTCGGTCTCCTGCATCTACGGTATCGGCTCGGTCGAGACCTACACCTCGATGACCTTCAAGCTTGAGGAAGGCCAGCAGATCGACCCGCGCGAGGTGACGCAGAAGCTCGTCGCCCTGCAATACACCCGCAATGACGCCGCCTTCCAGCGCGGCACCTTCCGCCTCAAGGGCGACGTGCTCGACATCTTCCCGGCCCACTATGACGACTGCGCCTGGAAGCTCTCCTTCTTCGGCGACGAGCTGGAAAGCATTGTCGAGTTCGACCCCCTCACCGGCAAGAAGATCCAGGACCTGCCGGCCATCAAGCTCTACGCCAACAGCCACTATGTGACGCCGCGCCCAACGCTCAACAATGCCGTCAGCTCGATCAAGAAAGAGCTGAAAGAGACGATCGAGCATTTCGAGAAGCACAACAAGCTGCTCGAGGCCCAGCGCATCGAACAGCGCGTCACCTATGACATGGAAATGATGGCCGCGACCGGCTCCTGTAACGGCATCGAGAACTATAGCCGCTACCTCACGGGCCGCCTGCCGGGTGAGCCGCCGCCAACCATGTTCGAATATCTGCCGGAAAACGCCCTCGTCTTCGTCGATGAGAGCCACCAGACCGTTCCCCAGATCGGCGCCATGTTCAAGGGCGACTTCAACCGCAAGTCCACCCTCGCCGAATACGGCTTCCGCCTGCCGTCCTGTATCGACAACCGCCCGCTCAAATTCCCCGAATGGGAAGCGATGCGGCCCCAGACCGTCCACGTCTCCGCCACCCCCGGCAAGTGGGAGCTGGAACAGACCGGCGGCGTGTTTACCGAACAGGTCATCCGCCCCACCGGCCTCATCGACCCGCCGGTCGAGGTCCGCCCCGTGACGGGCACGAAGGACAATGGCAATATCAACCAGGTCGACGATCTCCTCGCCGAGGTGAAGGAGACCGCCGCGAAGGGTTTCCGCTCCCTCGTCACCACGCTGACCAAGAAGATGGCCGAGGACCTCACCGAATACCTGCACGAACAGGGCGTGAAGGTGCGCTACATGCACTCCGACATCGACACGGTGGAGCGGATCGAGATCATCCGCGACCTGCGCCTCGGTGAGTTCGACGTGCTGGTCGGCATCAACCTGCTGCGCGAGGGGCTCGACATCCCCGAATGCGCCTTTGTCGGCATTCTCGACGCCGACAAGGAAGGCTTCCTGCGCTCGGAAACCTCGCTGGTCCAGACCATCGGCCGCGCCGCCCGCAACTCAGAAGCGCGCGTCGTCCTCTATGCCGACAAGATCACCGGCTCGATGGAACGCGCCATGGAAGAGACCCAGCGGCGCCGCGAGAAACAGATCGCCCATAATGAAGAACACGGCATCGTGCCGACCACGATCGTCCGCGCCGTCGCCGACATCCTCGCCGACCTCGGCGAAAAGCCCGGCGGCAAGAGCCAGCAGCTCAAGGGCGGCAAATCCCGCCGCCTCCCCGCCCGCGGCATGGCCGAAGAAGCCGTCGCCAAACTGGAGCCGGGCTCAGGCCACAACGTCCAGGCCGTCATCGCCAGCCTCGAGAAACAGATGCGCGAAGCCGCGGCGAACCTCGAATTCGAGGAAGCCGCTAGACTACGCGACGAAGTCAAAAAGTTACGCGAAGGCGAATTGGGACTTTAAACCCGCATCCTGGCCGGAGCCTGCCCCGGCGAAGGCCGGGGTCGAAGGATGAGGGTTCGATGCGACCCGCAGGCGTAATTCGGTCCAATGGACCGAATTTAGCATCGGATGCTAGATTACTTGATGAGGTTAAGTAGCTGCGCGAAGGCGAACTCGGTCTCTAAACCCGCATCCTGAGCAAACTCGGAGGGTGAGGGTTCGACCCGGAGTGAGGCGCAATATCTGCAATGCGTTGATAGATAAATCTAACTTATCGCTTCAGATCAAATCTGACCGAGCCAAATTTACTATTTTGAATGAGCTGATCTCGGAAATTTTTCCGAGGATTGAATATTCTCTTTATAGTAGATAAAAATAGGGGTCATACATTCAGCTGAATAGTAAATAATGACCAATCATCATGCCGTAACGGTATTATTTAATCGTAGTTGCGTTCTTACAGGGCCGAGCAAACCAACAATCGGGGCTGGCGAGCTAACTAAGCTAGGACCGGAACTTCACTACAAAATCGTAGAAAAAAAGACGCCGTTGTCAGACATGATAAACGCCGACCTTAAGTGTTTCTATCGGCCGATCGACGATCCGGACGATGTTGAAAAGCTCAAATCGGATAATGCTGCTCTCTCATTTGCATTAAATTCAGTTGCCTCCCACTCCCCGATACTGATTGGCGAAACGTACATTTTCAAAAAAGTAAAAGCACAGAAACTAATAACAGTCCTACCTTCTCATAATTATTTTAGCATTCACGAAAGTAACCAACTAAAATTCAAACTTGAGAAAAGCACTACTCCAAAAAAGATTGAAGCGCTTTTTGAGGCTAGCCGAATATCTATCGATAAAGACCCCTCAATACTAATTAGCATGTCTCGCTTCGGGACAGCGTTATTGAGAGCCAATATTGCCGACACGTATTTAGATCTTGCCATTTCTTTGGAAGCATTGCTTCAAGTGAGAGGTGAGTTATCGTATCAGTTTCAGACTGTACTCGCGCATCTAGTCCAGCAGGATACCAGCAAGAGGCTTGAAACAGCAGGTCTCTTGAAAAAATTCTATAATGCGCGCAGCAGGGTGGTGCATGGTGATGCCAAGCCTAAAGATTACCTTTCCGAAGAGGAATTCGATCGGTTCGTCGCAATTGCTAAGTTAGCAGTGCTGTACAAGGTGATGTGGCTCGCCGACCACGATGCTAAAAACTGGCGATCTCACCTTTTGAGTATCGCGGTCGGACAGGAGACACCCAATTGGTGAAAGATCGATTTATGAAAGTTCAGGTACTCCGCGAAACGGTACTGGGTGTAGATGTAGTCCGAGGTTTTGCCCGCTTATGCGACCTGTCGTCCGCATCACAAGCTGACATTTATGATGCGGAAACGAATCCTATGGGCACGCAGCGTGACCTTAGTCCTAAGCATGCAAAAGATGCGTACGAATACGTTACCACTGAGAAACTGGCGTTTTGGCCGGAAATATTTCTTTGCGTGCGAGACAGAGCAGTAATTGACATCATCGAACACGAAGACGGGCTCTGCACTCTCAAGATCGACATGGAGAAAATCCGTCGGTCAAAGGGGATTAAGATATCTCGAGTCGACGGAAACCACCGCCTTCATTACGCGGACGGTCATGCTGAAGGATTTCCACAAGTTACCCGCCCAGTTTCATTCTGCCTAGCAGTAGGGCTCTCTCGCGATCAGGAGATCAAACTGTTCCGAGACATTAACAACAACCAACGCCGGATGAATACCAGTCACCTCGACAACATTGCGGTTCGCCTAACAGGCGAAAAGAGGTTAAGGGTCGAAGATCCCCATCTCTACATCGCCAATCACCTGTCTTCCGACGAAGATAGCCCGTTAGCTGGCATTGTTTTTTCTGGCGGGAAATCTAGTTCAGCGAAATTCATTCCCCTCAGAACGCTCAAGACCGGGTTGGAGTATATGTTCTCCAGACCGTCTCGATTGAGTGCGATTGATGACATCGACGTTCAGATTAAGCTGATTAAAAATTATTTTGATGCACTATACAGCTGGCAACCCGAGGCGTGGGAGGAGCCTAAGCAATATTTGATGCTTCGCGGCGCGGGATTTTGGGGTATCTGTTTCCTAGGTGCTGAGATAATCGACCGATGTCTGGCGAATGGCGCTTACAAGCCGAAAGATATGCTCAAACTTCTCAAGTCAGGAATTGACTGGGAATGGCATCGAGACGGGTCCTTCAAGGGTCTTAGTGGTCGAGCGGGCGCTCTGAAAATACGCGACATGATTGTAGCCGAATTAGAGGATGAGAGCGGCGCATCCTTGAAATCTATTGCGGCGCAAATCGCTAAAGACCTCTGATCCCACACCAATCCACCTGCACGCCCTCTTCCAGCGGCCGGGCCAGCCCGTCGCGGGAGAGCAGCCAGCCGACATGCTCGCCGTCTAGATAGACATGGGCGCGAAGGCGCCCATAGCGGTCCGGGCCTTCGGGCAGGAAGGTCACCTTGGAGCCTGCCTCGAACAGGTCGCGCGCCCGGGCCTCTGTCTTCTGGCCGAGCGAGTCCTCTGCCGCACATGCCGCCGCATCGCCTGTCTCAGGACTGTCCCACCCGATCAGGCGGAGCCGCACCCGCTCTTCCCGGCCCGAGCCTGAGAGCCGCCGCAGCTCGAACGTGTCGCCATCCACGGCGAGCAGGTCGCGCACCGGCACGCTGACGCAGGTTGCATCCGTGGTCTCACAGAGATTGACCGGCTTGTCATAAGCGCTCCCCGCCCCGCCGCACGCGGCGAGCGCAAGAAGTCCCGCGCCCAGGATCAGATATCTCATGCCGAATGCCCCTTGCTGCCGCCCGGCGAAGAGATTGGGCGGATGCGCCCGGAACGGTCAAGACTATCGCCCCCTTCTCCCGGACGCGGGAGAAGGGCGGGGATGAGGGCTGCAACGTTCGTGATTGGCGGTACCTCTTCACTAGCAGCAACCTCGGCGCCCTCACCCCTACCCCTTCCCGCAATCGGGAGAGGGGAAAGCTGCGGCCTCCCATGCGGCACGCTCCCCATCCCTCAAACCCGGCATGGGGACAGAAAAAATCCGTCCCCCTCCCCGCGCATTGCCCCCTAGACTTCCCGGCCATGAGCAGACCGGGTTTCATAGAGGCGGGCCTTGCCGCCATGCGCGATGCGCTGGAGATCGCCGCCGAGAGAGCGGGGCTCATCCTGCAGCGCTATGAGCTTACGCGCGCCGCTGCCCGCGCCTTCCGCGCCAGGGTGCGTGAGCTTGAGACCCTGCTGCGCCGCCTCCTCGTCCTGATGGCGGCGGAGCTCGAGGTGCGCGCGACCGACACCCCGCGCCTCCCGGCGGAAGCCGGCCCCCCCTGCCACCAGACACCCCATCAGGACACGCCCGGCGCGGGCGAGGCCTGCTTGCCTGCAGACCCAAGGCAAAACCGCCGCCCAGGCGGCTACCGTTTCGTGCTGCTGCCTGTCCTGACCTTTGACCTCGACGCGCCCGACCGGTTCGCCGGCCTGGTGCGCACTGCGCCAAAGCCTCCCGACCGAACACCGCTGATGCACCGTTACGCCACCCTGCGTGCCCTGCTCAGCAACCCGGCCCCGCTTGCCCGCCGCATGGCGCGCCATCTCGCCCGGCTGAAAGCGGCCGGGGAGCCAAGGCCGGTCTGCCTGCCCCAGCCCGGCCTGCACCGGTTCGAAGCGGCCCTCGCGACCTTCGCCCTGGCGCTCCCGCTGGAAATCGCTGAAGCCCTCGGCGGCTGGTACGATAGCGGCTAGGGTAAGAGGGCTCATGTCCGGGGACGGGCGGGACACGAAACCAGCCCACTCAATACATTGACCTTTTGTGCTCATCCTGAGCGAAGTCGAAGGACGCGTACAAAAGCCCGCGCCCGCCCCGTCAAAGGGCGGAACACCGGCGCATCCGGAACTCTCCTGTCGCGGTCCGCATTCTAGATGTGACAGTCAGACAAAGGATCCGCCCATGGCCGACGCGCCCGGAAAGAACACCCCCCTCATCGCCGCCGCCGCGCTGGTCGGCACCGGCGTCCTGCTGCGCCAGTGGAAGCCGACCCTGCTCGACCTGCCCGATGCGAAGAAGAAGCGCCCGCATCTCGACCGCGGGGTGAGCCGCAAGGTCCGCAAGGCACGCGACGGCGTGGCGAAACTGGCGCTGCCATCCAACATGCTGAATTCGCTGGGCAATTCCCTCCTCGTGCTCGGCAGCGGCCTGGCCCTTCTGCGACTCGCGGATGAGGTGGTCGACGAGAATGAGCGGTTGTTCTAGCCGCCGGTCGGGGGCTGCGTTCAGGAAACACGCCCCATTTTAACACAGGTCAGGCTTTCTCTTCGGACACGATCCCGGCTAGGTACTTGCATGGCGCCCGCCATTGCGCGCGAAAAGGCCGAGGGGATTGATGTTCGAACTGGTTGTCCTGCATGAGTGTGACCCAAAACGGGTCGCACACTTCCTGACGATCAATCGCGAGCGTTTCCGGCCCTTTGCGCCGACGCGTTCGGAGCATTACTACACCAATTCCCACTGGCGCGCGGCCTGCAAGCGCTCCAGGCTGGAATGGCGCGAAGGGCGGGCCTACCGCTTTGTGATCATTCACAAAAACACCGAAGTTATCGGCAAGATCGACCTCGACCATATCCGCCGCGGTCCTTTCTCCACCGGCGACCTCGGCTATCTCCTCGACCGGCGCCATGAGGGCCAGTCCATCATGCGCCGCGCCATGGAAGAAGTGCTCTCCATGGCCTTCACCGATTTCAGGCTGAACCGGGTCCAGGCTGCGATCATGCCGCAGAACACCCGCTCCAGCGGGCTGGTGAAACGGCTGGGTTTCCGCGAGATCGGCCTCGCAGAGCGCTATCTCAAACTCGACGGCGAGTGGCGCGATCACCTGCTTTTCGAGATGGTCGCCCGCCGGCCGGAAAAGACCGAGACGGCGCCGCAGAAGGTGGAAGCCGCGCCTGAAAAGCCTGCTGAAACAGAAGCGCGCGAAACGACCGATCAGGACGCCTGACCGGTCTGTTTCCAATCGCGAAATTGCACACCCTCCATTAACAGGGCTATGATACGCAGAAGTATTCGCGAGGCCGTGCCCGATCATGCAGCGTCCCGGACGATCAAGGTCCGCAAGGGTGACCCGGTGATCAGCGCCGGCCCGAACCCGATTGCAGGCCTGAACCATGGTTGACGACAACACAGCAGACAGCGACGAGCGCCACCTTCCGCGCCTGACCCGCCTTCCCTCTCCCGGCTCGCCCTCAAGCGACCTCGACGCACTCGACAGCGCCAGCGGTGAGGGGAAGGTTTTTCTCTGGGTGGCAATTGGCGCGGCCGTGGCCTGGTGGCTCGCCGCTTTTGCCGGCATGTTTGCCCTGACCGGCAGCGCGCAGCTCTCGGCCCTGCCGCCGGCCGCGCTGTTTGCCGGGGCGGTTGCCCTCTTCATTCCCGGTCTTCTCATTCTGATGGCGGGCTTTCTCGCAAAGGCCCATGCGCGCGCCTCGGCAGCCAATGCCGTCGTGCTTCGCGCCGCCGCGAGGCTGCTCTCGCCCATCGAGACCAGCGGACAGGAAGCGCGCACCTTTGCCGACCTGATGAAAACCTCTGCGGGAGAGGTCGACCGCGCCATGGCGCATGCGCTCTCTTCGATGAAAGCCATGTCCGGGGAGATTTCAGAGGAAAGACTGCGGCTGGAAACGGTCGCCCATGAGGCTGCCAAACAGGCCGGTGAACTCTCAGTGCGCCTGTCGACCGAACGCGAAGCCCTGCAGTCACTTGGCGACGATATACGCCAGCAGAGCGAGATCATGAGCGACGCCATCCCTCGCCAGGCCGAGAAAATGCGCGACTCGGCCCGCCAGGCCGCATCCGACATTGCAGAGGCCGATGAGGACCTCGAAAACCGGCTGGGCGAACTTCGCCAGGCCAGCGCCACGCTGAGCGAGCGTGTTTCCGCGCTGGATGAAATGTCGGTGGAAGCGACCAAGCGCAGCGAGTCGCTGATCTTCGCCGTTTCGCGGATGGAGGAAAAGCTCGAACAGTCGCGCAAGATGGTGGACCAGGCGCTTCGTGCGAGCGAGATGGTGGCGGCAAGCGCATCGACGACCGGGGACCGGATTACCGAAGCGGTCTCGGCGGCGATGGAAAATGCGCGCAGCGCGTCACAGGATATACAGGCGCAAGCCCGGGATGCCGCGGAGCAGGCTGCCCAGACCCTCGCCCGGCTCAAGCGCGCAGGCGAAGAAGCCGCTGAGGTGGTCCATAAGGCCCGCGCCGACGCCGAAGCCCTTTCGAGGCTGAACATAACCACCCGCCCTCCTCAGTCCGAGCCGGCAGAGCATATATCGGCCGACGATCAGGCGGAGAATGTTTTCGAGGAGACATCAGAGCGTTTCGACCCCGCCCCGGCGCCAAAGCAGACACGGGAAGAAACCGACAGTGATCTCTTCTGCTCCGGCCAGGAAAGCGTTTCAGGCTATGACGAGACTGAAACAGATGAGCCGGATGAGGCAGGACCCGCGTCTTTCGCCCGCGAAGCATCTTCTCCACGTCCCAGCTGGAAGGACCGTATTCCACCTTATCTCAAGCCGGTCGGCGGCAGCGAAGCCATCGATTTCGAAGAGGAAGGCGAGGACGAGGCCGCTGGCGATGAGGCAGAGGCCCCTGCGTCCGAACCCGAAACGCCCCGCAGACATGCGGAAGAAACCGGCCGGCGCGAGCGCTGGAGCAACATCCTTGCCGATGTCGAGCGGGAGGAAGATCATCCGCACCTGCCGCGCGAGGAAAATGCCGAGGAGATGATCCACCGGCTGATGGAGTCCGGCATCCGGCTGACAGAAATCTTCCGCCCGCGCGACAAGAAAAAAATCGCCAGCGCCGCGCGCAAGGGCGAAGGGCTACGCCGCAAGGCCGTGGTCGACGCCGCCTCCCGGCAAGTCCAGCGGGTCCAGAAACGGCTCGATAGCGACGAAGACCTCATGATGATTGCGCGGGAATTCCTCAGCGTGGAAGAGGCCGACGCGCTGAGCGCTCTCGACAAGACGAGCAATTCATCGAGAAATGCCAGTGCGCGCCTCTCGGCTTTTCTGCTGATCGATGCCGCACTAGGTTAGGACGCATGGCCGTCCGCGCACCGAAAAACCTTGCCAGCCGAGTCCAGGAGGCCGAGGCCAAATCGCCTCTGGAAGCTGAGATCGCTGCAGAACAGGCCAGCGCCCTCGGCCGGTCCGGGCAGCGGGTTTCGCAGGCACTTGCGGCCTACAGGCAGGCGCTTGAAACCGGAAATTATGAGACGGAAAGGGACCGCGCGGTAGAAACGGTCTATGGGTTTCTGATCCAGCGGGAATTTCTTGGCCTTCGCGACCGCGCCGCGATCATTCGCGACTACGATATCCCCCGAGAAATCATCTCGCGCCTCGGAACCTCGCCCAAACGGCTTTGACCGGGATCAATAGCCGTATAGCTAGCCGCAACAGGCACGTATGATCGGAGTTTGGTGACCTCAATGAATGCCCGCAGCCGCAATCTTCTAGGCGTCTTCCTGTTCTTCGTCCTCATCCTTGCCCCGTTTGCGCAGGGCCAGCAGTCGTCCAGCGAGAAGATCAGCCAGGACCTCGAAGAGATCGAGACCGAGCTCACCAGCGTCAACGAAACTCTCTCTTCCATTTCCAGCGACTTTGAGAAAAGCGATACGCCCGATCAGATGAGCCGTCAGATCGCCAGGCTTTCCAGCCTGCGCGACAAGATTACGACGCTTGAGCAACGTGCCATCTCAATCAGGTCCGATTCCCGCGAAGCGCTGGATGCGGTTGCCGATCTTATTCCTGCGGAGGAAGAGGAAGAGCCCGGCCAGACATCCGGGCAAACGTCGGATGCTGTGCCGGAATCGTCTGAAACCGCTGCGGCCCGGCTCAAGGAGAGCGCGCTTGCGGAGGTCACGGCCCCCTTCCGGGACATAAACAGGCGCGCCAGTGTCGCCGCAGCCAATGCACGCCTCGCGGATATCGATGCGCGCCGCCTGCTGGACAGCATCTCCAGAAGCCGGGAAAATGTCTTTGTCTCCTCTGTTACCAAGCGGGGGCTATCCCCCATCAAACCGGAAGTCTGGGCGGGTGCCATTCAGGCCGTGGATGATGTCTGGTCTGAACTGACGCGCGAGATAACGGACTGGCGCGATGCGCAGGTTGAGAAGGGCACGCCCTACCCCCTCTTGATCCTGTTCGGTATCTCCTTCCTGCTTCTCGCAGGCCTCCTCCTCCTCTATCGGAGCTTCTATCGCTGGGAGCTGACCAAGAATACGGAAACGCGCCCGAGCCGGCAGACCGTGGCGCAGCTTGCCATGGCGAGTTTCCTTGCGCGCTTCGTCACGGCATTTGCCGTGGTGCTTGCCCTCAATGGCGTTGCCTACCTGCTCGGCATGAACTTGCTCGAAAGCGAAGCTGGCCGTTCGCTTGCCTTCGTCACCATCGCCGTTCTCTGCATGCGGGCGCTCGTGTCTGCTGTGATGGCGCCGCGGACCACCGCCTTCCGGCTGATCGGTGTCGGCGATCAGGCCGCCAGCGCCATAAGCCTGTCCTTCATCGTCCTTGTGGTCGCCTTTGCGATTGAATCGACGCTGACCGCCTCCGGCGCGCTCGCCTCGCCTGGCGAGCAACTCATAGCCGTTCGAACCTTCTGTCTGGCCCTGCTCACGGGTGGGCTGCTCATCTGGCTGGCCGTACGGATGAAAGCGAAGACCGAGCGCGGCAAATCTGTGCGACGGATTGTGATCCGCTGGGCGATCATCGCGACGGCGATCCTCATCATGGCTAGCTCATTGCTGGGCTATCATTCCCTCTCGAGATTCGTCGTCGAGCGTCTGATCCTGCTTTCCATCCTGCTTTTGATCGCCATCCTGGTGCGCGAATTCATGCGGGCCACGGCGTTGAAATTCCTCTCTGGCGTGGAGGAGGAGCGCCGCTACGAGTCGGCGCGCGACAAGGATGACGAGGATGAGCCCACTGAAATGAATTCGGAGTTCTGGATTCGCATCAGTGTGGATACGCTGGTCGTCCTGCTCATCCCCCCATTCCTCCTGCTCGCGATGGGCATCCCTGCCTCCGAGCTGTGGAACGAGCTCCGCTGGTTGTTGTCGGGCTTTGAGATTGCTGGCCAGCGGATTTCACTTGGCAGCATTCTTTCCGCCATCCTGACCGTTATTGCGATTATAGTCGCCACGCGCCTGATCCAGCGCACACTCGAGCGCCAGATTCTTCCCAAGTCGCAGATCAGCTCCGGGGCGGCCAATTCGCTGGTGACGCTGCTCGGTTATGCGGGCGTCACTATCGCCTTCATCTCTGCGATCGGCGTGGTCGGGTTCGACCTCTCCAGCCTCGCCATCATTGCCGGTGCGCTGTCTGTCGGTATCGGGTTTGGCCTCCAGAGCATCGTCAGCAATTTCGTGGCGGGTCTTATCCTGCTGTTTGAGCGCCCCTTCAAGATCGGCGACTGGATCGTGACGCCCTCGGGCGAAGGCACCGTCCAGAAGATCAATGTCCGCGCCACCGAAGTCCTGACCTTCGACCGTCGGTCTATCATTGTCCCGAATGCCGAACTGGTTAGCAACGCGTTTGGCAACTGGACCCACAAGAGTTCTGTCATGCGGATCGCTGTGGGCGTGGGCGTGAAATACGGCACCGACACGCGCAAGGTCGAAAAGGCGATCATGGAGATCGCTGAGGCCAATCACTACATTCTGCGTGAACCGCCGCCCTATGTCATTCTGAAGGAGTTCGGCGATAGCTCGGTCAATTTCGAGCTCCGGGCCTATATCATCGCCGACCACATCGTCATTGCACCTTCGGAGCTAAAGCACGAGATTGCCCGCGTCTTCGAGCGTGAGGATATCGTCATCCCCTTCCCTCAGCGCGATATTCACTTCGACTGGCCGGACGCCCCCGCGAAGCTGCAGCGGCCTGATCAGGGCGACGAGGACGGCGCATCAGCAGAAGAAGAAGACAGCGAGACGAGCGAACGGCCCTCGAAAGAAAACGAGGCCCGCGCCGCAGAGGAAAGGGACGATACCGGCTAGGTGTCTTTTGCCACTTCGGCGGACCCGTGAAGCCCAGCCGGCCTCGAAATGATCAGACCATACGTTCCTTGGTCGAGGTGAAGGTCAGGTCCGGGTTCTTCTCCTGGACATAACCGACATCCCAGCTGTTCTTGCCGAGATAGACCGGAGCGCCGTCGAGATCGGTACCGGTGCTGCCGCGGTTCTTCTCCATGAACGCTTCGAGCTTGGCCGGATCGTCCGCCGAAATCCAGCGGGCCACATTATACTGGGCCTGTTCGAACACGACTTCGAGATTGTATTCAGCGGCAACGCGCTCTGCCATCACATCGATCTGCAGCGAGCCGACCGCGCCGACGATCATGTCGGAGCCAAGTGCGGGGGTGAAAAGCTGGGTCACGCCTTCTTCAGCCAGGCTCTCAAGGGCCTTGCGCAAGTGCTTGGATTTCATCGGATCCTTGGGCCGGGCGCGGCGCAGGATTTCCGGGGCGAAGTTCGGGATGCCCTGGAATTTGATCTCGCCGCTTTCGGACAGGCTGTCGCCGACACGCAGCTGGCCATGGTTCGGTACACCAATCACGTCGCCGGCATAGGCGGTCTCTGCGATCTCACGGTCCTGGGCAAGAAACATCAGCGGAGCGTGGATATTGATCTGCTTGTTCGAGGTCGTCTTGAGGCGCATGCCGCGCTTGAACTCACCCGAGCAGAGGCGAAGAAAGGCCACGCGGTCGCGGTGGTTGGGGTCCATGTTCGCCTGGATCTTGAAGACAAAGCCCGAAACAGTCTTGTCCGAACGCTCCACCGTGATCGGCTGGTCCTTCTTCTCCGCCTTCTGGTCGCGGGGACCGGGGGCGAACTCGGCCAGTGTGGAGAGAAGCTCATTAACGCCGAAGTGGCGCAGGGCAGAGCCAAAGACGACCGGTGTCATATGGCCTTCTTCATAGGCCTTGCGGTCGAAATCGGGCAGCGCTTCGCTGGCAAGCTCCGCGCCCTCTTCCAGCTCATCCATGACCATGGTGTCGATGGTGCCGCGGGCTTCCTGCATGCCGATCCGGTGGCTCGGGCCGACATCGGCCTGCTGGTCGGCTGTCTTCTTGCGGAAGGAGACGAAGTCACCCTTGCGAAGATCCTTCATGCCGGCAAAGCGCTGGCCGGAAGCGGCCGGCCAGTAAAGCGGCGAGGTGTCGAGCTGCAGCTTGTCCTGGATCTCGTCAAGGAGCTCCAGCGGGTCGAGCGCCTCGCGGTCCATCTTGTTGATGAAAGTCGTGATCGGGATGTCGCGCATCCGGCAGACTTCAAAGAGTTTCAACGTCTGCGGCTCGATGCCCTTGGCGGCGTCCAGAACCATGACGGCGGAGTCGGCGGCCGTCAGCGTGCGGTAGGTGTCTTCGGAAAAGTCTTCGTGGCCCGGCGTGTCGAGCAGATTGAAGACGAGATTGTCATGCTCGAACGTCATGACGGAGGCCGAGACGGAGATGCCGCGGTCGCGTTCGATCTTCATCCAGTCCGACTGGGTGCGGCGGCGTTCCCCGCGCGCGGCGACCTGACCGGCCAGACGGATGGCGCCGCCAGCCAGCAGCAGGTTCTCCGTCAGCGTCGTCTTGCCGGCGTCCGGGTGCGAAATAATGGCGAATGTCCGCCTGCGGGCGGCTTCTTCAGAAGGGCTCAAACTCATGGCCCGCCGGATAAAAGGGAATGGCGGTCTTGTCGAGATGGAGCCGCCAGCAGGGCGCCGATTGCCTTGTCGGCGCGGGTACGGCTAGGGTGCGCCCAGCGAGGGAATATAAGGAATTGCGCATGTCCGACACGGTAACGACCGGCGAACAGAAAGGCTTTCTCGGCTGGGTGGAGAAAACGGGCAACAAACTGCCCGACCCGGTTTTCATCTTTTTCTATCTGATCATCGCGCTGATGATCGTCTCGCAGATCTGCGCCTGGGCGGGGGTTTCGGCCTTCCACCCCAGCCTGACCAATCCGGATGGCACCCCGCAGCTGGAAGAGGCGCGAAGCCTTTTCTCGCCGGAGAACATCCAGCAGCTCTGGGTCGAGATGCCGACCACGTTCACGCACTTCCATCCACTCGGCTATGTGCTGGTGGTGATGCTGGGCGCCGGTGTGGCAGAGCGCTCAGGCCTGTTCGGCAGCGCCATCCGGGGGGCGGTCCGCAATGCGCCGAAATCCCTGCTGACGCCGCTCGTTGCGCTGATCGCCATGCTGTCCAACCATGCCGCCGATGCCGGCTATGTCGTGATGATCCCGCTGGCCGCGATCATCTTTGCCTCAGCCGGGCGTCACCCCCTGGCGGGGATCGCGGCGGCGTTCGCCGGTGTGTCGGGCGGCTTTTCCGCGAACATCACGCCTGGCCAGCTCGATGCGCTGCTCTTTGGCATTACCGAAAGCGCCTATGAGGCCAGCAATATCGATGGCGGCTGGAGCGTGAACTTTGCCGGCAACTGGTACTTTATCGGCGTCCTTCTCTTCATCTATCTGCCGGTCATCTGGATGGTGACCGACAAGATCATCGAGCCGCGTCTTGGCAAGTGGGTACCGGACGAAGACAGCGACATGAAGAATTATGGCGATGAGGACAAACCGCTCACCGCTGGCGAGAAAAAGGGCCTTGGCCGCGCCGGGCTGGCCATCCTGGGCGTCGGGGTCGGGGCCCTGGTTTACAACATCGACATTGGCTTTCTCGCCTTGATAGCAGCCGCTTTTCTGCACCTTTGCTTCCCGAGCAGGGTGTCTAAGGTGGATCGCCGCATCGTCTGGTCGGTGGTGCTGCTGATATGCGGTGTGGTGACATTCGTGGGCGCCTTGCAACGCTACGGCACGGTCGACCTGATCGGCAATGAAATTGCCGGATTGGGCTCACCATTGCTGATTGCCTTCCTGTTGTGCCTGCTAGGCGCGGTCACCTCTGCCGTTGCCTCCAGCGCGGGCATG
>NVWP01000088.1 GCA_002733705.1 Henriciella sp.
GCAAAAGGCGCCTCGCCCGGCTGCCATTTGAGGCGTCCGGCTCCGGTGGAATGGCTTCCGGCATGTGTCTGTGGTCTGACATTTAAGGTCCGGTCGGCTTCTCCGTTTCAGCCGCTATAATTGCCGGTCCCAGGTTAACAGGGCGTGTGGGATGGGGCTCGTCAGTATGCCGTGCGTTCACGCTTTTTCGGATGAACGAAGACAAGCAGGAGCGAGACAGCGAGCATGGACACCGCCAGTGCGAAGACACGTCCATAGTCGGTGGCGCTCTCGAAAACGGCCGTCGAGGCTGGAAGCTCCCGCCCCAGCACGTCCGGCATCAGATGGACGGTGACCGCGCCGCACATCAGAAGGAAAGAGAGGACGGCCCCGAATCGCCGCGAGGCCGGTATGAGTAGCAGGACACAGAGCAGCAGTTCGAAAATGGCCACCGCAACGCGGCCCGTCGGCTCCAGCAGGGCAATGCCTGTCTTGTCGGCCATGGTCTGGAAGATGACATTGTCGCCGGGCCGGTCGAACAGCTTCACGAAACCTTCCGGCGGATCGGGAAGCGGGTGTATGGTCGCGTTGAGGTAGACAAAAATGAGAAAGGCCGCGAAAGCCCAGCTGACAAGAAGACGCAGTGCGAACATGTTCCTCGGTCTCCTCGCCGTTTGTGTCTGCTGCGACGATAGGACCGGTCCCTGCAAACCTCAATGAGTGGTGCGGTGACAGGCGAGCGCATCCCTGCGAATGCAGTGATGAAGGGAAAAATGCTTTTCTAGGGGGCTCCACACAGTACAGTCGCGCCTTTCGCGAGAGGACCGCAAGACCTTCATGGACGAAGACGAACGCCAGCTGGAGAGCCAACAGGAAGACCGCACGGGCCGTGTGCGGTCCCCCGTCAGCGGCCTGGACAGCGCCACGAATGCAGGCGCTTCGGTTGAAATAACGGCGCGGGACATCTTCAGCCGCCGCACCCACAGACGGGTCAGGTCCGAGCTTCCGGCCTATCTCATGATCCAGTGCAGCTGGTTCACCGCCTTCGGCCTCCAGATGGTGCTGTTCCCCTATCTGATCACCAACCGCCTGGGCCTGAACGGGACCGAGCTTGGTCTTGCCAACATGGCGCTGTCTGCCCCGTCCGTGATCTTCCTGCTGATCGGCGGCGTCATCGCAGAGCGGGCTTCCGGCAAGTATCTGCTGACCCTTCTGCACCTGATGGCCGCCGTGCCCGCGGCGATCCTCGCCATCATCGTTGCGACCGGCAATCTCGCCTATGGCTATATGATTATCTATGGCATCGCGATGGGCACGGTCGGCGCGTTCATGATGCCGGCGCGCGATTCCATCATCAATGAAGTGGTGGACCGGCGGGCGCGGGTCGGCTCCGGCGTGACCCTGCAGCAGGGTGTCGCCTTTGCCACCATCGCCCAGTTCGCTGCGCAGATCGCCGGCCTGATCCTGGGCGGTTATGCCGATGAGCTGACACGTATGCCGAGCTGGCTCGGCGGCTTTACCATCGGGCCGATCCCGAGCTGGGAGCTGCTCGTCTTCCAGGCCATCATTGTCGGCCTTGGCGCAGGCTTTGCCCTCTTCCTTGCCCGCGGGCGCAAGTTCAAGAGCGAACGTAACGGCCTCGGCGCCGCCTTTGGCGATATCAAGGAAGGCTTTCAGGTCGTCGTCGCCGACGGCAAGCTCTGGGCGATGACGGTTCTCATGTTCGGGGTCGGCATCTTCGTCATCGGGTCCTTCCTTGTCGTGCTGCCGATCATCAACCGCGACCTCTATGGCCTCTCCTCGGACGGGATCCGCGACATGTTCGTGACATTCTGGCTGGGCGCGTTCGTGTCGTCAGTAACCCTGTCGCTCTTCCGCGCGATCAAGCGGCCGGGGCGGCTTCTGCTGACCGCGCAGCTGCTCGGTTCGCTCGCCATTCTGATCATGCTGGCCAAGCCGCCGCACTGGATCTTCCTTGTTATCGTCTTCGTCTGGGGCCTTGCCGCTGGCATCTCCATCGCGACGAGCCGATCCATTGTGCAGGACGCGGCGCCCAAGAATCACCTCTCGCGCGTCCTCTCCATCTATCAGCTCGGCTTCATGGCAGGCGCCCCGTTCGGTGCCGCCGTCATGGGCTGGCTGATCGACTTCTTTCCCGACCAGCCCCAGCGTGTAGCCGTGGTCCCTGCGCTTGGCATGACGCTGCTGATTGGCTGGATGGTGGTGCGCACGCCGATCTGGAACATGAAGCATATCGCCGACGCAAAGAAAGCCTGAGCTTTCCCGGAAAAAAGGCTGCGGGGCCTCAAGCGCCCGCAGCCTTCCATTACCCTGGCAATGCTGACGCCTGTCAGCCGCCTTTCTTGGAAATCCATTTAAAGGACGGGTCGCTCCACCATGGGAAAAAGGTCGGCATGTCCTTGGAGACGGAGCCTTCATATTTGGCCGGGCGCTTCTCGAGGAAGCTCATCACGCCTTCCTTGGCGTCGGCGGACTGGCCGCGCTCATAGATGGAGGCCGAATCGACAATGTGCGCTTCCATCGGGTGCTCTGCGCCCAGCATGCGCCACATCATGTGACGGGTGACGGCGTTGGAGACCGGCGCGGTATTGTCGGCAATCTCGCGGGCAAGTTCCCTGGCGCGGGACATGAGGTCCGCCTGCGGGACAACTTCGGAAACGAGACCGCCAGAGAGCGCTTCGGCTGCCGGGAAGACGCGGCCCGTATAGCACCATTCCAGCGCCTTGGAGATACCGACGAGGCGCGGCAGGAACCAGCTCGACGCAGCTTCCGGATTGATGCCACGCTTGTTGAAGACAAACCCAAAGCGCGCATTGTCAGACGCGATCCGGATATCCATCGGCAGCTGCATGGTCACGCCGATACCGACAGCCGCGCCGTTGATGGCGCCGATGACCGGCTTCAGGCTTTCAAAGATGCGCAGGGTAACGCGCCCGCCACCATCGCGCTGGATGTCGGTCTTGTCAGTGCGCCCCGCTTCGCCGGAGGAGGCGCGGGCATCATAGTCGAATGTCTTGGCCCCTTCAGAGAGGTCGGCGCCGGCACAGAAGGCGCGCTCGCCCGACCCGGTCACGATGACGACCTTGATGTCGTCATCCTTGTCTGTCTCATCGAAAGCGGCGATCATCTCCTGCATCATCTTGCCGGTAAAGGCATTCATCTTGTCAGGACGGTGAAGGGTCAGGACAGCGATTCCATCCTCCTTCTCCAGCTTGATCTGTTCAAATTCCTTGATTGTCGTGGCGGCCATTTGGCGGTCTCCCTTTTGTTCGCTTGTGTAACTGGCGGTGACAGGAAGGCGGGTGACGCGGGGGCCGTCAAGGCGTCTTCGTGTCGAGTTCACACCTGTTCGGCAGCGGCATGACTGGCGAGCCCGATTACCGCTTGCCTTTGCTATCCCTGGCGCTCAGGATACAACCTTAGATAATCGGAGATGCAAGTATGCGCAGATCGACCGGGCTATCCGCCTTTCTGTTGTTATCATCAGCTCTTCCTGCGGTGGCACAGCAAAATCAAATGCCCAGCATTTTGTCGGTTGGGATTTCGTGCAGCGATGCCGAAAGCTACGCCGAAGATTATCCGGAAAAGGCAAAGAGCGCGGGCGCCCAGACCTTGCTTGGCCTTGCCGCGGACACCTGCACCCTTCCGGTTGAAGATATCACGCCGGCGCAGGCCGAGGACGTCCTTGGAGACAAACGCATCGCCTGGGAGATGGGTGACGAGACGCTGACACTTTATGCCCGAAGCGAAGAAACCCCGATTGTTTGTTGCTCGCTGCACTCGCCAGACTGGACGTCGCTTTCCGCGGATGACCTTTGGGCCACGCGTCTGCGGATTAAGAATCTGAAGCAGTCGATGCTTCATCTTTTCGTGATGGGCGACGAAGATGAGACGGAACTCTCCTGGCGCGGGCCAGATGCGCCGGCGGCCCTGCCTTTTACGGAAAATCCCGACATGCCGCTGGAAGGCACACTTCTGGAAGAGACGCTCCATAGTCCGCAACTGAACGAGACGCGCAAGCTGAGCATCTATCTGCCGCCCGACCATGACCCAAGTGGCGAGTGGCCTGTTCTCGTTCTCGGCGATGGAGCATCAGCAGATTATTATGGCAGACTGGTGGAAGAACGAACGCTTTCCGGCGAGGTGACGCCATTCGTTATCATTGGCCTTCAATCGGGCAGTGACGCTATTGTCGACGAAAAGACTTTCAACTTTGATGTGCGGTCGAGCGATTACCTGCCGGAATACCGGGATGCGCCAGAGCGTTTCGACGCGCATCTGGCATGGGTCACCGAGACCGTTCTGCCCTGGGCGAGAGAGCAATTCGGTATCACTGAAAAGACGAATGAAACTGTGGTCGCAGGAAAGTCGAGCGGGGGTGTATTCGCGCTTCACGCTGGGCTTCGGCGACCGGACGTCTTCGGGCAAGCTATTGTCATGTCGCCGGGCGGTTGGCCTCTTGAAACCACGCCAGATACCGGCGGCAAAAAAGCTCGTTTCCTTATCTCCGCCGGCACGTATGAGCCAGCCTTCTACTATTCCGCCGATGCTGCGGTGCGCACGCTTGAGGAGGCCGATTACGATGTCAGCTTCCGCCCCTTCCATGCAGGCCATTATATCGACCAATGGGATATCGCCTTGCATGACGCTCTGGCCGAGACATTTCCACCTGGCGAATAGCGACAGGCTGACCCTCGCAGCCTGGCGAAAACCCAAGGCAGCACCAACGGTATCTGCTGGCTTCAAAGCCGGTGACGCACGTGTCATCATCCTGTGATGGAATTTCCCTCGCCCACCACGCTGGCTGCGCCGGCCTTTGTTCTTGCCGTCATCTGGGAATGGTGGGCGGTGAAGTCCGGCCGGGCTGGCGGGCGGTATGAGACGAAGGACGCTATTGCCTCCATGGCGATGGGGGTGGGCAATCTCGTGGTCAACACAATCACCGGCGCGGCCGCGCTGTGGATGATGATGCTGGCCTGGCCCTATCGCCTCTTCGAAATCCCGGTGAGCTGGTGGAGCGTGATTGTCCTCTTCGTCGCCTATGACTTTACCTATTACTGGAAGCACCGGCTGGCCCATCGCGTGCGCTGGTTCTGGATGGAGCATGTCACGCACCACTCCTCGACCCATTACAATCTGACCACAGCGCTTCGTCAGCCCTGGTTTGGCCCGTTCACAGGGCTGATCCTTATTGGCCTGCCGCTGGTCCTCATCGGTTTCCATCCGCTTTTCATCTTCTTCGCGGGCGGGCTGAACCTTCTCTACCAGTTCTGGATCCACACCGAGGCCATCGGAAAGATGCCGGCCTGTTTCGAAGCGGTGATGAACACCCCCTCTCACCACCGCGTCCATCACGCCACCAATCCGCGCTATCTGGATGCCAATTATGCCGGTGTCTTCATTGTGTGGGACAAAATCTTCGGCAGCTTCGTGCCCGAGCGCGCTGATGACCGCCCGGCTTATGGGATCGTCAAGCCGCTGGAGAGCTACAATCCGCTCCGCATTGCGTTTCATGAGGCCGGCGGGCTTCTGGCCGACTGCCGGCGCGATGGATGGCGGCCGGACCGCTGGGTCCGCCGCGCCTTCAGCCCGCCAGGCTGGAGTCCTGATGGCGCTCATAATCGCAGCGAGGATATCCGGGCGGCCTGGCTGAAAGCCGAGACAGAAGCCCCCATCCGCCAGTCAGACCCGGCGGCCGCATCCGAATAGCCGCCATCCGGCCCAATGAAGGGCCGATTGGTCGCAGCCCGGCCCCTCGCCTTGAGCGCTTATTGCCGGTAGCTATACGGATGATCACAGACGCCGGACATCCAGTGCCAGTTGCATGATTGACGACCTCCCCTCGCTCTCTTTCCTCGCCGTTCCGGTGGTGGCGCTGGCCATTGCGATGGAATGGTGGGCGGTGAAGACAGGCCGTGCGCGCGGTCGCTATGACCCGCGCCATGCCCTGACATCGGTCTGCATGGGCATCGGCAATATTGCCATCAATTCCTCGACCGCGCTTCTCTCGCTCTGGGTGCTGAAATCTGTCAGCCAGCATCATGTCTGGGACATGCCGGATACATGGCTGTTCTTTCCGGTCGTCATGCTGGTCTATGACTTCTTCTATTACTGGAAGCACCGGCTGGGCCATATGACACGCGGGCTCTGGGCCGAGCATGTGACCCATCATTCCAGCCCCGACTATAATCTCACCACGGCGCTGCGCCAGCCATGGACGGGGCCGCTGACCAGCCTTGTCTTCAGCGGCATTCCCATGGTGCTGATCGGCTTCTCGCCGGGCTGGATCGTCGCCGCGTCCGCCTTTCATCTGACCTATCAGTTCTGGATCCATACCGAGGCCATCGGGCGGCTGCCGTCCTGGTATGAATTCGTCTTCAACACGCCCTCCCATCACCGGGTGCACCACGCCACCAATCCGCGCTATCTGGACCGCAATTTCGGCGGCACGCTGATCATCTGGGACCGCCTCTTCGGCACGTTCGAGGCCGAGCTGGACGAAGAGCGCCCGCGCTATGGCATCATCAAGCCGCTGGAGAGCACCAACCCTATCAAGGTCGCCTTCCATGAGGCAGCTGCTCTGGTGAAGGACTGCGCCGGGGACGGGCTCTCACCGCGCACATGGGCGCGCCGCCTTGTGAATGCGCCGGGCTGGTCCAAGCATGGCGACCATATGCGGAGCACTGAAATCCGCGCCGCCTGGCAAGCATCGCAGCGCCGGGCCGGACCTCGCCGCTGACGCGCCGGCGCTTGCTGCAGCACGTTCGGCCGCAGACCCGGCGGGGCTGACGGCGCAAGGGTCTATTTTCCGGGAAGGGACGCTAGCCCGGGCCGGTGATGGCCTGAATGCGCCACGGGGTGCGTGAGGGGCAGTCCTGTAAAGGAGGCACGAAGGTCTCGACTGCGCCGCGCCCGCAGGCCGGGTCATGCGCCACCGAAAGGACATCAAGGTCCAGCGCGGCCCATGGCGCACGCGGGGCATGTCGTGTCCAGTCGGCTGGGTCCGGCCTGTCGGCTTCGAAGATTTCGACGACGACGATCCGTCCCTGACGGGTGACCACGAGGGACACATATCCGCATACATGGAGCGCCAGTTCATCGGCCCAGAGCTGCACGCGCACCACATCCCAGAGGAAGAGCGGCCAGCGCCAGACGGGCAGCAGGTCAAGAACAGAGAGGATCCACTCGCGGGTCATGGGTGAGATTGAAACATGGGAGTCCAGCGGGGCGGATAAAATGATTTCGTCCCTCTCTCATCTTCACCTGACGTCCTTCCGCTACGTTGGGCATGGACGCCACAATCGGTCTTGATACAAAACCCAAAAAGACCAGCAAGCGCGCCGGACCTGGCCTGGCCCAGAGCGCGTATATTCGGACAGGAGGACCCCGCATGCATCCCTTTCATTTCGCCAAGTCAAAGCCAGACCAGCCCGCCTATATCATGGGCAGTTCCGGTGAGACCGTCACGTTCAGGGAGCTGGACGAGCGCTCCAACCAGATCGCACATCTGTTTCGCGAACATGGTCTCAATCCGGGTGACACGATCGCCATCTTTGCCGAGAACAGCCCGCGCTATTTCGAGGTGGCGTGGGCGGCGCAGCGGGCGGGGCTTTATTATGTCTGCATCTCCTCGCGCCTGACCGCGCCGGAGGTGCAGTATATTGTCGAGGATTCCGGATCGAAGGTGCTGATTGCTTCAGCCGGGCTCAGCGCGGTGGCGACGGAGGTCAATTCGATCACCGAACTCGACGCCTACTGGTCCATCGATGGCGAGATTTTCAGCTATCAGAAGCTGGAAGAGCTGGCGGCCACGAAGCCGGCAACGCCGATTGATGACGAGATGGCCGGCACAGACATGCTCTACTCCTCGGGCACGACGGGCCGCCCGAAAGGGATCCGCCCACCGCTGGAGCGCGATATCCCGATCGACGAGCCGAGCGTGCTGGCACAGCTGGCCCAGCTGCTCGCCAAGGCGGAAGGCGATGGCATGGTCTATCTGTCGCCTGCCCCGCTCTATCATGCAGCGCCGCTTCGCTGGTGCATGGCGTTCACGCGGATGGGCGCGACCCTGGTCATCATGGAGAAGTTCGACCCGGAGAAATATCTCCAGCTGGTCGAGAAATACAAGGTGACGCACACCCAGCTTGTGCCGACCATGTTCGTCAAAATGCTTAAACTTCCCAAGGAAGTACGCGAGAAATATGATGTCTCCTCGCTGCGCGCGGCCATCCATGCGGCGGCGCCCTGCCCGATCCCGGTCAAGGAGCAGATGATCGAATGGTGGGGCCCGGTGATCGAGGAATATTATGCCGGCTCCGAGGGCAATGGCATGACCTGGATCAACTCCCAGCAATGGCTGGAGCATAAGGGCTCTGTCGGCCTGCCCGTCATGGGCGAGCTGCATATCTGCGACGAGGAGGGCAATGAACTGCCCGCAGGTGAGGCCGGAACGATCTATTATGGCGGCACGACGCCGCCGACCTATCACAATGATCCGGAAAAGACGAAAGGCGCGCTCAATCCGAAGCACCCGGAATGGTCAACGCTGGGCGATGTCGGCCGTGTCGATGAGGACGGCTTTCTCTACCTCACCGACCGCAAGGCCTTCATGATCATTTCCGGCGGCGTGAACATCTATCCGCAGGAAGCCGAGAACGTGCTGATCACCCATCCGAAAGTGGCGGATGTTGCCGTGATCGGCGTGCCGAATGACGAGTTTGGCGAGGAAGTCAAAGCCGTCATCCAGCCCGCCGAGGGCGTGCCGGCCGACGAGGCGCTGAAGGAAGAACTCCTGGAGTTCTGCCGCTCGAAACTCGCCAAGATCAAATGCCCCAAAACGGTCGATTTCGATCCTGACCTGCCGCGTCACCCCACCGGCAAGCTCTATAAGCGTCTGGTGCGCGACCGCTATTGGGGCAAGTCGGACTCGACCATCGTCTAGGAGGCCTCGGGAAAAGCTGGGGTGCCTAGATACCCCAGCTGCCCGGATTCTCGATCGGCTGGTCAGCGGCGAGCGCCTGCATGCCCTTCACGATCCGGATGACATACCAGACCACGGCCGCGAAGATGATGAGGATGCCGACCACCACAAGCAGGAGAATGGTGCCGACAAGCACATAGAGCAGCATCTTCCAGAAGATGTTGATCTGATTGTCATAGTGCGAGCGCACGAGCGGCGAGGCATCTGCCTTGCCGACATAGGCCATGACGACGCCCACGACCGAGGAGATTCCGATCAGGAAGCTGCAAAGGTAGAGGATGTAGACAAGGTTGGCATTGCCCTTATTGCCTGGATCGACGGTGACGACAGGATCGGCCATGGTGCTCTCTCTTCTTGCTGGTTCCCCTGGACCGGTCCTCTGGGTGGCACCGGCCTTCGCCAAGGCTGCCTGCTTGCCGGACGAATGGCAAGCCGGATATGAGCGGCCTTAGCGTCCCCGCGTGCGGCTATCGCGACGCCAAGGCTTGCGAAGTGCGCCAGGTTTCCGCAAAAGTGGCCGCCAGAGACTTCGACACACATCAGGAAGGAAACCAGAGAAAATGGCTGACCCGAAAAAAGTCCACTATAATGACCTTGAATCCCTCGCCGGCCAGGAAGTCGGCGTGTCCGACTGGGTCCTGATCGATCAGGACCGCGTCAACAAGTTCGCCGACGCCACGGGTGACCACCAGTGGATCCACGTCGATGTCGAGCGCGCGACGAAGGAGATGGGCGGCCCGATCGCGCACGGCTTCCTGACCCTTTCGCTGCTGCCCATGCTGGGCGCGCAGGTCCTGCGCATCGAAGGCACGACGCGCGGCATCAATTACGGCTCGGACAAGGTGCGTTTCACCAATATGGTGCCGGTCGGCTCCAAGGTACGCCTGCGCCAGAAATGCCTCGCGGTCGAGGAAAAGGCCGGCGGCAAGCAGACCCGTATGGAAGCGACCATCGAGGTTGAAGGCCAGGAGCGCCCAGCGCTGGTCGCTGAGACGCTGACTGTCGTCTATGGCTAGGCCGTGGCAAAAACCTACGCATGAACAAGGGGCTGGCGGGTTTTCCTGCCAGCCCTTTTTTTGTCCGATTTTCACCGTAAGGTATGACTCTTGCACAGGCTGTGAGCTGAATAGTGCAAGACAGTCTGCAGCCCACATAATGTGCGCTGTGGTGTAGAAAAGCGCCTGTCCAAGGCCGGATGAGGCAGAACCAGCGATGCCGGCTGCACCGCTTAGAACAAGGGTCCCGACGATGACACTGAAACCGAAGTCCCTTTTCCTCTCGACCACGGCTCTCGCCCTGCTGGCGCTGCCCGGCGCAGCGCAGGAGAGCGCCCTGCCCGATTTCGGCACGACGGCAGATGCGTTTGCCGGCGACGAGGTCTGCAGCGACCCGCGTTTTGAGGGCCCCGGCATGGCGGACGCCCCGACCGGCGAGGCACGCCTGAAGGATGCCGATGACTGCGCGGCAGCCTATGAGGCTGGCGAGATCAGCCTGGTCGATGCGGAGGCCCAGGAGGCTGAGGCAGCACCGGCTGAAGAGACAGAAATCGAGGCGGAGACAGAGGCCAGCGCCGAAGTCGAGGCGGACACCGCCCCCGCCGCCGAGGCAGCGGTCGACGTTGACGCCGGTTCGGATGGCGAAGAAATCGATGCCGCGCCGGATGAGACGGCTATGGCATCGGAAGACGAGCAGAGCGAGACCGGCGAGGAGACATCTGACGTCGATGCCGACGAGCCCGCCGAAGAGGCCCCCGCCTCCATGGAAGAAGAGACCGCAGACGGGGCGCTGGCTGCCGATGAGCCTGAGGCCGGTGAGGCGCCCGTGACAGACTCGGCAGGCGATGAAGCCGGGGACGTTGTCACAACTGACGAGGCGGCCGACGAAGAAGCGGATCTGGCCACAGGCGATGAAGGCGAGGAGGAAGATATCAGCCTCGATGAAGCCGCAAGCGAGGATGAGGCCGCATCCGCCGAAGAGCCATCGCAAGCCGATGCCGAGGCCGATAAGAGCGAAGGGGCCGCAGACGCCGAAAGCTCAGAAGGCACGGAAGAAGACACCACCGATATTGATGTGTCCGCTGATGCAGATGCGGAGATTGAGGGGGCCGAGGATGCCAGCGAAGACGTAGGCGGCGACGCCGCTGACATCGCTGAAACGCCCGAAGCGGCGAGCGAAATGGAGACGCCCGCCGATGAGGCTGGCGAGGTCGACTTTGGCGACGATGCCAGCGTATTTGCCATGGATGGCGAATGCGACGACCCCCGCTTCATGGGCGATGGCATGACATCCACATCCCTGCTGGAGGAAGATATTGGCCACGACGCAACCGACTGCCGCACCGCCTATGAAGCCGGCCGCCTGTCGCTTCGCGATAGTGCCGGAACAGAGGCGGTGGAGAAGAAGGAAAACGCCGCGCGCACCCCGCAAGAGGCAGAAGACCCCTCCTCTGACAAGGTAAAGCGCGAGCCACAGACCGCGCCTGAGGGCATCGTGTTCAACGGCATCAATTTTGGCGATAATGAAAGCCAGTGGGCCGGTGATGGCGAGTGTGACGATCCACGCTTTGCAGGCGAGGGCATGACTGAGACGCCGCTTCTGGCGAAAGATGCCCATCACGATGCCAATGACTGCCTTGCCGCCTGGCGCACAGGCGGGTTGCGGCTGGCGGAGGACTAGTCGCCAGTCCGGGCAACATGTCGCCAGAGCCTGTTGAAAGCGGGCTCTGACCCCATATCTCGTGTGAAAGACCTCGAGACAGGAGTCATACGACATGCTGCCCCCAAAGCCCGCCGACAATTTCAAGCGCGTCAGCCGTTCCAATGAGGAGTGGCGTGAGCTGCTGACGGACGAACAGTTCCGCGTCGGCGTCAAGGACGGGACCGAACGTGCCTTTTCGCCCGGCAACCATAATGATGAGAAGCGCGACGGGCTTTATCATTGTGTGGGGTGCGATACCCCGCTCTGGTCGTCCGAGCACAAATTCGATTCCGGCACGGGCTGGCCGAGCTTCTACAAGCCTGTGCGCGACACGGCCGTCGAGACGAAGACCGACTTCAAGATGCTCATGCCGCGCAAGGAGTGCCATTGCGCCACGTGCGGACTGCATATGGGCCATGTCTTCAAGGACGGACCGCCTCCGACCGGTGAGAGATGGTGCATCAATGGTGTCGTGCTCAACTTCAAACCGGCCTGAACAGCGGCCCGCTGGACAGCTCTGAAAGAGCCGCTAGGGTTTCCGTTTCTCGATAAGAAACGGAGCCCTTTTTCCATGCGTCTGAGCTATCTGCTGGCGAGCGCCGCGAGCGCAGCCCTTCTGACAGGCTTCCCCTCTCAATCCGGAGCGAGCGAACCGAGTGATAATACAATGAATGAAACTGCTTCCGACACCCAGACAGCCGACGAAACCGCAACCGAAACGCCGCCAGCGGCCAAACGCGTGCCCGTGGAGATCGAACAGGTCGGGCGTACCCGGACCGACCCGTATCAGTGGATGAAGGACGAAAACTGGCAGCAGGTCATGCGCGACCCGTCCGTGCTGCGCGACGATATCCGTGAATATCTTGAGGCCGAGAACGCCTATACGAAGGCCGCGCTGGAAGACCCGACCGAGTCGCTGCGCGAAACGCTGTTGAAAGAGATGCGCGGCAGGATCAAGGAAGACGACAGTTCCGTGCCGGCCAAGGATGGCCCCTATGCCTATTATGTGCGCTATCGCGAGGGCGGCGAGTATCCGATCTTCGCCCGCCGGCCAGCCAGCCAGGCCTTCAGCGCGGATGCGCCGGAAACCATCCTGTTCGACGGCGACAAGGAAGCCGAAGGTGAGTCCTACTTCTCCATCCGCGGTCTGGACCAGTCGCCGGATCACACGCTGCTGGCCTCTGCGATCGATACGCAGGGCAGTGAGTATTATACGATCCGCGTGCGAAATATCGAAACCGGCGAAGCCGTTGGCGAGCCAATCGAAGGCACATATGGCAGCTTTGAATGGGGCGCCGACTCCAATCTGCTCTACTGGGTCGAGCGCGACGATAATGGGCGGCCGACCGCCGTCTTCCAGCGCAATCTGACCACCGGCGAAGATGTCGAAATCTACCGCGAGGAGGATCCGGGCTTCTTTGTGGGGGTCAGCAAATCTGAATCTGAAGACTTCATCTTTGTCGAGACGGGCGGTCATACGTCCGGCGAAGTCTGGTTCTTCCCCGCCGATGCAAAGGCACCCGAACCGGTGCTCATCGCCCCGCGCAAGGAAGATGAGGAGTATTCGGTATCGCACTGGAACGGTGCCTTCTACATCCTGACCAATGCCGATGGCGCGGTCGACTTCAAGGTGGTGAAGGCCCCTATCGAGACGCCGGGCCGCGAGAATTGGGAAGAGGTCATCCCGCACCGCCCCGGTACGCTTGTCCTGGGTCTCGATCCTTACAGGGACCATCTTGTCCGGCTGGAGCGTGCCAACGCCCTGCCCCGCATTGTCGTGCGTGAGCGCGAAAGCGGCGAGGAGCATACGATTGCCATGGATGAGAGCGCTTATGATCTGGGCCTTGGCTCCGGCGAATACGACTCCACCGTGATGCGTTACGAATACGCCTCCCCCGCACGGCCGGACCAGGTGTTCGACTATGACATGGCAAGCCGCGAGCGGACGCTTCGCAAGACACGCGAAGTCCCATCCGGCCATAATCCAGACGATTATGTCGTCGAACGGATCATGGCGCCGGCCTGGGATGGAGAGGAAATCCCGGTGACCATGCTGAGACGGGCCGACACGCCGGTCGACGGCTCGGCCCCTCTCCTGCTTTACGGCTATGGCTCCTACGGGATGACGATCCCGGCGAGCTTTTCCACCTCACGCCTGTCGCTCGTCGACCGGGGCTTTATCTATGCCATCGCGCACATTCGCGGCTCTCAGGCCAAGGGCTATCAATGGTATCTCGATGGCAAGCTCGACAAGAAGGAGAACACCTTCAAGGACTATGTCTCCGCCGGGCGTTACCTCGTGGACAATGGCTATGGGTCCGCAGGCCGGGTCGTTGGCCATGGTGGATCGGCAGGCGGGCTTCTCATGGGCGCTGCGGCCAACATGGATCCGGAACTCTTTGGCGGCATCATCGCGGCGGTCCCCTTCGTCGATGTGATCAACACCATGTCGGATGAGAGCCTGCCACTGACGCCGCCGGAATGGCCTGAATGGGGCAATCCGATCACGGATGGAGCAGCCTATGACACGATCATGGCCTATAGCCCTTATGACAATGTCGGCGACAAACCCTATCCGGCCATGCTCATCACGGGCGGCCTGTCCGATCCGCGTGTGACCTATTGGGAGCCGTCAAAATGGGCCGCAAAACTTCGCTATGAAGCGCCGGAGGGCGGGCCTTATTTCCTGCGCATCAATATGGATGCCGGCCATGGCGGCTCTACGGGCCGATTTGAAGGGCTAAAGGAGACGGCGATTGAATATGCCTTTGCGCTGGCAAGCGTCGGCCTCATCGACGATTACACCCTCGCCCGCGAAAGCAGATCAGGCGGCGGCGACTAAGGCCGTCCAGGACAACCCTTACAGGGAAAACAATTGAAAACACCGGTCATCATGACCGGTGTTTTTTTGTGGGCGCAATCAGCCGGGCTTTGAGGCCCCGGCGTCTCGCAGGTCTTTCGGTGCGCGGTGAACAGCAGATTTTTTCTGCGCGCAAATGAAAATGGCCCGGCAGATATCTGCCGGGCCATCCTCAATCTGATGTCAGATCAGACCGTTCCTAGCGAACGATGATCGTGACTTCCGAACGACGGTTCAGAGGCTCGCGGACACCGTCAGGCGTCTGCTTGGCCAAGTCGTTCTCGCCGCGGCCTTCCGTGGTGATCATGCTGGACGGGATGCCACGCTCGTTAAGAGCGGTCGCAACCGCAGTCGCACGACGCTCGGACAGGCGAGCGTTGTAGGACTGAGCACCCGAGGTGTCGGTGTGACCAACGATGGTCACCGAGTTCGGAGCGCAATCCTGACGGCCGCGAATGTTCGCAACAGCCTGATCGATCACTGCCGAAGCCTGGCTCGTGATTTCCGAGCGGTCCCACTCAAAGTAGACCACGAACGCCTGGTTCAGCGTCGAGCACGACGGCGGAGGCGGC
>NVWP01000089.1 GCA_002733705.1 Henriciella sp.
AGATCGGATAGAGCCGGGGGACGGAATTACTGACGGCGCCGGCACAAAAAGCCGCCATGGCAGCGGCTGGTGCAAGCCTGAAAATCTTCCTTGGCCCATATGGCTTGCTGGTACTGATTTCCGGCTGGATCTGCCGGGTCGCTGTCACGGGAAGGATGGTGAGGGCGAAGAGGACTGCGACCAGCATGAAGCCGGTTCCGCCACCTGCAGCGGCCATGACGATAAAGGGCCCGCCAATCGCGCCGAGTTTGGCGACTACGTGATAGAAGCTGAGGATTGACCCCCGGCTCTGGGCGGGCGCGGCATCTGCAATCCAGCTTTCGCCGGCTGTCAGCAGGGCGGACGTTGTGATGCCGATAACGCCCTGCACAATTGCCCAGCCAATAATGCTGACGCCCAGCGTGAAGCTGAGCGAAGCAATGATGGCGATGGCAGCAAAGAAGGAAAAGGACCGGATGTGCCCTATCCGCGCAATCTGCGCTGGCGATAGCAGGGCTCCGGTAAGGAACCCGCCCGCAAAGAACGCCGCAACCAGACCAAGGGCAGCATTCGATGCGCCGGCATTTGCCAGGCTCAGCGCGATCATGACGGATAGGGCAGCCGAAGCGCCCTGAAGCAATGTCAGGGCGCTCGTAACCGCCAGAACGTTACGGTATGACCCGAGACGATCCTTCCGGTGTTCTGTCGCCTGTTCGTTGATCGACCCTGTATAGGGCATCAGGCGGCAGTGCGAATTTCCGAGGACTTCCCATCTTCGACCAGCGCCTTGTGCAGGACGCGGACGGTTTCATCATAGTCCTCTTCGGCAACGAAAAGCTGCAGGTCGGTGCTGCGCGTCAGCTTTTGAAGACCAAGCATATTGATGCCGGCTTCATAGAGCGCAGTCGTCGCCTTCGCCGTCATTCCCGGTACGTCGAGATTAGCGCCGATGACCGAAACGATGGCGAGCTTGCGGGTCGTCACCTCTGCGTTCTCGAACTTGGCTTCGAGTTCAGCCGCTGCCCGGTTCAGTGCTTCGCGGGTGCAGTCGACATAGTGCGTGATGGTGTTCGCATTCGAGCTCTTCGATACGATCCATACCTTGTGACGTGTCAGGGCCTTCAGCGCTTCTGCGTCATAGCCTTTGACGCCGACCATGTCCTGTTCGAACAGTTCGAAGGCGTAGATGTTCTTTATGCCGGTCACGATCTCGGCACGGGCCTCTTCAGGATGGAAATCATCGGTGATGATCGTGCCAGCATCGCTCGGGTCGAACGTATTCTTGACGCGAAGCGGCACGCCAGCCTGACGCAGGCCTTTCGCAGCCTTCGGGTGAACCGCTTCCATGCCCATATTGGAAAGCTGGTCGGCGACGTCATAATTGGTCTTGCCGATCTTCAGCACCTTGTCATTGCCAACCAGTTTCGGGTCAGCGCTGGAAAGGTGGAATTCCTTATGGATGATCGCTTCAGAAGCACCGGTGATAGCGCCGATGCGAGAGAAGGTGACCTCGGTGTAGCCGCGGTCATAGAGCTTCACCATGCCTTCATTGCAGCTTGCATAGCCGGTGCAGATCGGAAGCTCCTTGGAGAAGTCGACATCCTTCAAAGACGTCTGAATGCGCTCGTCCAGCGGCATCTTTTCCTCGTCACGCCACCCGGTCAGATCGACAAAGACCGAATTGATGTCGTGCTGGCGCAGAAGCAGCGTCGTATTGTGTGCTGAATGCGCCTCGCCGAGGGCTGCAAGCATCTCGCGCACCGTCATCAGGTGTTCGTCGAGACGGAACTGGCCATAGGAACAAAGGCGGTGAAGGTCGATCAGGCAGTTGCGGACGCCTTCGACACGTTCAAGCACAAAATTGTCCGCGACTTTCCTGTCGGGGTGGTCGCCGAAAATTTCTTCATTCTTTTCGCGCATGGCGGCGGCCAGCTCGGTTAGGGCTTCGCTCCACTGCCACTTGTTCTCGGCCTTGGCGAAGAGGGCATAGACGCCGGGCTTGCCCGTCTTCTTGTGCTCGAGCAGAAGGTTGGTCATGCCGGCATAGGCCGACACCACAAAAATGCGGTTATAGAGATCAGCGCCTTCGCGCCCGTTTATCAGGACATTGTCCAGGATAACCGGCGTGTTCGCGATCGAGGTTCCGCCGATCTTTTCAACTGTATGCGTCATGGGATTTCGTCCCCAGGAATTGGTCTGGTTTTAGTGAGCACGTAGCCCGGACTGGCCGGGCTACGTGTCTGGTTTGGGAGGCGCTTTAATCTGCGTCCTCAAGGTCTTCGGCTGCCGCATAGGAGCCGTCCGGAAGGTGAACTTCCTTGCCGGTCACCGGCGGATTGAAGCAGCAGGCCATGTGCAGTTCTTCTTCCGCGCGCAGCGTGTGCTTGTCGTGCAGGTTAAGGCCGTACACCACGCCAGGCTTGATCTCATGGGTCTCGCCGGTGGCATGGTCGGTAATCGAGCCCTTGCCCTTCATGCAGTACACGCTCTCAAAGTGGTTCTTGTAATGAAAGGTATGCTCTGAGCCGGCTTCCAGCACTGTGATGTGGAAGCTGAAGCCCATCTTGTCGTCTGCGAGCAGCATCCGGTAGGACGTCCACTGCGCATCGGACACGGCACGGTCTGTGCCTTTCATTTCATTCATATCGCGTACGATCATTTTATTTTACTCCGCTGCGACTTTTGAGTTGTCGATTGTTTCCTTGGCCGCTTCGAGAAGGATTTCGAGACCCTTGCTGAGCGTTTCCTCGGGGATGGTCAGGGCGGCGAGGACTTTCACGACCTCGTCGTCTGCACCGGACGTCTCGATGATGAGCCCCTTTTCAAAGGCACGGCTGCAAATCTCGGAGGCGATGTCGCCCGACGTCACATCGACGCCTTGCATCATGCCACGGCCCTTCAGGCGCGAGCCCGGAATGACATCAACAATCTTCTTGAGGCCAGCTTCCAGAATGTCAGCTTTCTTGCGGACATCCTTCATGAAGGCATCATCCTTCCAGAACTTCTCCAGCGCCACCTTGCCGGTCACGAAGGCGTGGTTGTTGCCACGGAACGTGCCATTGTGTTCGGCTGGCTTCCAGATGTCGTGCTCTTTCTTGATAAGTGCACAGGCAAAGGGAAGACCCATGCCGGAAAGCGACTTGGCCTGGGTAATGATGTCCGGCTTGATGCCGGCAATTTCGAAGCCGAAATAGTCGCCCGAACGGCCGCAACCGGCCTGGATGTCATCCACGATGAGCAGGGCGCCATGCTTCTTGGCGAGGTCCGCAATGCCTTTCATCCACTTGGCAGAAGCTGCATTGAGGCCGCCTTCGCCCTGGATGGGTTCGAAAATGAAGGCTGCCGGCGCATCGACGCCCGAAGACGGATTGTCGAGCATCATCTCGATCTGGTCGAGTGTGTCGATGTCTTCGCCAAAAGCATTGGCATAAGGCAGATGCGTCGTGCCGGTTAGGCCGACGCTGCCAGTGCCTGCACCGCCACGCTTGCCGGCATTACCGGTCAGCGCTAGGGCGCCCATGGTCATGCCATGAAAGCCGTTGGTGAAAGCGATGACATTGGTTCGGCCAGTAACCTTGCGGGCAAGCTTCACGGCTGCCTCAACGGCATTTGTGCCGGTCGGGCCGGTCATCATGATCTTGTAGTCATCCATACCGCGCGGCTTGAGGATGTATTCCTCGAAAGCCTTCAGCCACTCGGCCTTGGCGTCGGTATACATGTCGAGGCCATGGGCAATCCCATCGCGCTCGATATGGGCGATCAGCGCCTTCTTCATGTCCGGGTCGTTGTGACCATAGTTGAGGGTCGAGCACCCGGCGAGAAAGTCGATATAGGTCTTGCCGTTGGCGTCGGTCATTTCCGAGCCTTTGGCACTGGTGAAAAGCGTATCGAAATTGCGGCAATAGCTGCGCACGATCGATTCGCGCCTTTCGAAAATGTCTTCCTGAATGTCTGTGAACGGCATGCGTTCTGCTCCTGTCTGGTCTGGTTTTGAGCGTATCTAAGCGCGAGACTTGGCGGCTAGCTGTTTGCCGGCCGGTCGAAAGGGCCGATTGTCACGAGGATCTCGCTGTCGTGACGGCCTTTGAAATGCTTGTCCTTGTCAAAGAAGGTGGTGTCCTCAAGCGGAGCGTCAAGCCACCGTGCAAGGCTTTTGAAGAGGCCCCATGAGGCTTCATTATCCGGCGTGATCGTGGTCTTCAGAAAGCGCACATTCTTGCAGGATGGGCGCGAGAAGATGTCGGCGACGAGACGTTTGGGAATACGCTTCCCGCGCGCCTTTTCACCGATGGCGACCTGCCAGAGGAAAAAGACCTCAGGCTCTTCCGGGGGGATATGCCCGCTGACCCATCCGATGACTTCGCCATCCTCGCGCGCGAGCGCGCACGTCTGTGCGAAATGCGTGGTCTGGATGAGGTTCATGTAGAGCGAGTTCGTATCGAGCGGCGGACAGGCCGCGATAAGATCGTGGACGGCAGCGCCGTCCTCGCTCTTGGGTGCCTCGATTGTAACAGCGTCAGTGGTCATAATTCCTAGCCCGCTTCCAATTTAGTAATGGCCGGCGCCTCCGGGGGTTCCGTAGCTGCACCTTGCCAAATAAACATTGTTTGACTATCTATATAAGTGTCGCGAGTTTGGGGTCAACCCATGCGCGCCAGAGATTTAGATTGAGAGACAAAATGGTTTTTTAGCGCGATATAAGACAAAAATTTTCCCCGAGTTGATTAGTTTTAAAAATATATATTTCACCAAAGGACAATTGATAAAATGGCGCAATTATCGGAAGGATTCGACTCGCTGCGCCTTTCGGCGGCGCATGCAGATATGTGGAGTGAGGATATGCAGGATCAGGCCGAGGTGGCCCTCGTCGCGCTGCGGCGCGTCCTGAAGGCGACGGCAAGCAATGTGAAGGCTGTTGCGCAGAAAACGGGGCTGACAGCCTCGCAGCTTCTGGTGCTTCAGGTGCTGCGCACGCAAGGCGACACGCTGACCGGCGACCTGGCCAAGGCCGTCGATCTGAAGCAGGCGACGATTTCCATCCTGATCGACAAATTGCAGGAGAACGGCCTGGTGGACCGGCGGCGCGGTGAGAGTGACCGCCGCCGCGTCTGGGTCCATATTACAGAGGAGGGTCTGGCTGCCCTCGACGGCGCCCCCGACCTTCTGCAGGATACATTCCGGACGCGGTTCGGCAAGCTGGCTGACTGGGAGCAGGCGAGCATCACTGCTGCCCTGCTGCGCGTCGTCTCCCTCCTGGATGCAGACAAGATCGAAGCCTCTCCGATCCTCGATGTTGCCGGCGTCAACGACCCTGCCGTCTGATCAGCCGGACCACATGAGACCAATCGTCCGATGGGCCTGTTTTCCTTTTGCATGGCCTTCGACGCGGCCTAGACTGGACGCCACGGTACCAACAGGTTGATTGGAGACACCCTATGAAATTTCGAATGACCGCGCTCGCGCTTGTGCTCGCTGCGGGACTTGGCGCGTGCGGCGGCGGTAGTGAAGAGCCCGCTCAGCTCGAGGCCGACGCGCCACCGGCCGAGCAGTCTGATGCTGCAGACGACGCTGTGGAGACCCCGGCTGCTGACGTTGAACCCGAGGAGGCGGAGACAGCCGCCGCGCCTGCGGAGACCGAGGCGGCCTCTGAATTTTCTGGTCTGCCTGAGCCTTATGCCTCGGCTGATTACGCCACAGGCCGCCGGCTTTTCATGCAGTGTTCGTCCTGCCACTCGCTCGTCGAGGGTGGTCCGACGCTTCTGGGCCCCAATCTCTATGGCCTGTTCGACCGTCATGTGGGCGAACGTGAAGGGTTCGACTATTCGAAGGCCCTTCAGGACGCAGACTTTGAGTGGACGCCCGAGAAACTGGACCAGTGGCTCACCAGTCCGCGTAATTTCCTGCCAGGCAACCGTATGAGCTTTGCCGGCGTCCCGCGCGAAGATCAGCGCACAGCCATTATCGCTTATGTGATGAGCCAGACGGGCTACACGCAGGACTAATCGGGAAGACTAGAAGCGCGGCAGGCTGGTGAGAATGATGTCCACCGGCTCGCCGCGCTTCCTTGCGGGCGCATCCGGAAGCCGGCGTAGAAGGGCTGCGCTCTTCACGAAAGGCTTGATCAGGGAGCTGTCCTGATCCGGCGCCGGGTCGACGGTCAGCCTGCCGTCCGCAGAGAGGGATACGAAGGCGCGCATATAGTGCTCGCGCGGCCCGTTCGCCTCAATGTCGCAGGCCAGACTTGCGGGGACGAGGCTCTGCGGCGTGCCCGTTATCAGCGGTTTCAGGAATAATTGCGCGCAGACCAGGGCCGATGCGGGGTTTCCCGGCAGGCCGAGCACGCGCGTTCCGTTCCGTCTGGAAAACCAGGTCGGTTTGCCCGGCCGTACAGCTATCTTCTCGAAAACCGGTTCAAAGCCAGCCGCGGCGAAGGCCGGGCGCATCAGATCATGATCGCCCACTGAAGCCCCGCCGACAGGAAGGAAGATGTCGATGTCCTTCGCCGTCTCGATGCGCGCCGCGATGGCCTCCAGCGTATCTTCGGCAATGCCGAGATCGACCGGTTCTCCGCCCCAGTCGCGGATAAGGGCAGCAAGGGCAACCGGGTTGGAATTCACGATTTCGCCGCGGTCCAGCTCGCTCCCGGGGGGCTTCAATTCATTGCCATTGGCGAGAATGCCGATCCGGGGACGGCGCAGGAACTTCACCTCGCCGATATTCCCGGCGGCAAGTAAGCCCAGCTCAGCAGCGCCCAGCGTGGCCCCTTCAGGGAGGAGCAGGTCGCCTTCGTCAAAATCACGGCCCGCCTTGCGAACGAATTGCGGCGACCCATAGCCGTTTACGCAGACAATTGTGCTCTCGTCACGGGTGGTGTCTTCCTGGATCGCGATGTGGTCAGCGCCTGCGGGGAGTTCACCGCCGGTAAAAATCCGGACCGCCTCTCCGGGGCCCACCTTACCGGCAAAAGGCGCGCCTGCCGGGGCTTCGCCGATGACCGAAAGCCGGGTGCCGGGGGAGCGCACATCCTCCAGTCGCACAGCATACCCATCCATTGCGGACATATCTGCTGGGGGGCGGCTGACGCGCGCCCAAGCATCCTCGGCGAGCCGGCGGCCATGAGCGTCTTCGATTGCCAGGCATTCGATGGATAAATCCAGAGCATTTCCTGCGATGGCGGCAAGGGCGTCATCCACGCTGATCAGGCCGTTCATGTTGCTCCTTTCCTGTAGTCGCCGGACTTGCCGCCCGTTTTCTCAAGAAGCTCGACCCCCTCAATGGTCATCGCCTTGTCGACGGCTTTCAGCATGTCATAGAGTGTCAGGCAGGCAGCCGAGACGGCTGTCAGCGCCTCCATTTCGACGCCGGTCTGACCACTGGTCTTCACGCGAGCCGTGACGGTGAGGGCGCACGCATCCCTGTCTGCCTCGATCTCGACCTTCACAGAAGAGAGCGGCAGAGGATGGCAGAGCGGAATGAGGTCCGAGGTGCGCTTGGCGGCCATAATGCCGGCAAGCTCTGCGATGGCGATGGGATCGCCCTTTTTCGTGTCGCGGCTGGCGGCGAGCTCCAGCGTCTCTGCCTGCATGCGGACCCGGCCATGGGCGATGGCAACGCGCTCCGTGACCGCCTTGGCACCGACATCGACCATCCGGGCGCGGCCGTCCGGTCCGATATGAGTAAGGTCGCTCAATGGGAATGCTCCATATGCTCCATCAGGCGGGGCATGAGCTCCACGAGGTTGCAGGGCTTGTGGCGGCTGTCGAGCTGTAGCGAGATGACCTTGTCCCAGCCATCCTTGACCGCCCCGTTGGAGCCCGGCAGGCAAAAGATAAAGGTTCCACTGGCCAGCCCGGCAATGGCGCGGGACTGGAGCGTGGAGAGGCCCACGCTCTCATAGCTTACCTGATGAAAGATCACCGAGAAGCCGTCGATCACCTTGTCGAAAAGCGGGGTAATAGCCTCTGGCGTCACGTCGCGTCCGGTGAGGCCTGTCCCGCCACTTGTGATGACTACGTCCACGTCGGGGTCCGCGATCCAGGCTGAGACCTGCGCGCGGATCGCCGCCTTGTCATCGGGCACGATCTTGCGGTCGGCAACGACATGGCCGGCGGCTTCGATACGTTTTGCCAGGGTGAGGCCGGACGTGTCTGTTTCAAGTGTCCGGGTATCGCTCATCACCAGAACGGCAATGCGCACGGGGTGAAATTCGAGGCTCTCATTGATGCCGTGCATGTCAGGCTTTCTCCGTATCTGTCTGCGACCAGCGGGCACTGTCGCTATAGTCCTCGGCGCGCGGTTCGATCCATCGACCGCCAGTCGGGGTAAGTTCCTTTTTCCAGAAGACTGCTTCGGTCTTCAGGTAGTCCATCAGAAAGTCTGCCGCTTCGAAAGCCGCACGCCTATGGGCCGAGGCGGCGGCGACAAAGACGATGGGGTCGAAGGGCGCCATGTCGCCGGTCCGGTGGATGATACGCAGGGCGGTGACAGGCCACCTCTTCCTGGCCTCTGCTATCGCCTTTTCGACGCCGCGTTCGGTCATGGGAGAATAGGCCTGAAGGTGCAGCCCCGTGACGTCGCCATCCGATGCCGTGTCGCGCACGAGCCCCGTGAAGGTCACGATCGCGCCAGCACCGCGCGCCTCCTTCTGAAACGCCTCCAGGGCCTCGGCCGCGTTGAATGGATGGGGGGTAATGGTGATCATGATCAATCTCAGCCGCCGCCGACGGGGGGCATGAAAGCGATCTCGTCACTTCTGGATACAGGATGTGGATCCACGACGATTTCGTTATTGATGGCGAGACGGACGCTCTTGTCCAGGAAGGCGCCATCGGCTGACTTTTCCTCGTCCAACCAGCGGCGCAGTGCGGCTGTATCTGTAATAGCAGCGGGTATATCCAGTTTTTCGCTATCCTTGCCGGTGACATCGCTGAGGCGTCCAAAATACAGAATATCAGCCATGGGTCAGCCTCCGGTAACCGACATGTGGCGGTCGAGCGCCGGGGCCTGATCCGGCCTGTCGATGGCGAAATCATGCCGCTCAGGCTTGGCGATGAGCGCGCGGTCCAGGGCCGCGTCGAGCGCGGCTTGCGGGTCGTCGCTTTCACGAAGCGCGGCGCGAAGGTCCACATGGTCATCCTGACCCAAACACATATAGATGCGGCCCGTACAGGTGACCCGGATACGGTTGCAGCCGGCGCAGAAATTATTGGTGAGCGGCGTGATGAAACCAAGACGCCCGCCTGTCTCTGCGATGCGGACATAGCGCGAGGGGCCGCCATTCGTGTCGCGGCTGGGCTCGTCCGCCAGCGTCCAGCGCCGCTCCAGCTCATCGCGGATTTCGAAGAGCGGAATATACTGGTCGTAACGGTCTTCGCCCGTCAGGCCGAGCGGCATGACCTCGATCAGTGTCATGTCGTGGCCGCGCTCATGCGCCCATTCGATCATGCGGGGTATCTCCCCGGCATTCTGATGGCGCAGGGCGACCGTATTGATCTTGATCCTGAGACCTGCGGCGGCGCCCGCCTCAATGCCACGCATGACCTTGTCAAAATCGCCCCGCCGCGTGATCTGCTGGAACATGGCGCGGTCCAGCGTATCCAGTGAAACATTCACCCGCCGCACGCCGGCCTTCACCAACGCCTCTGCGTGGGTCTCGAGCTGCGTTGCATTGGTGGTCAGGGTGAGCTCCTCAAGACCGCCGTCCAGATGCTGCCCAAGCCCATTGAACAGGTCCATGATATCCTTGCGCACGAGCGGCTCACCGCCCGTCACACGGATTTTTCTCACACCGCGCCGGATGAAAGCGTCCGCGACGGTCTGAAGTTCTTCGAGGCTCAAAAGATCTTTTTTGGGCAGAAAGCTCATATGCTCTGCCATGCAATAGGTGCAGCGAAGGTCGCAGCGGTCCGTTACAGACATGCGCAGATAGCTGATTTCCCGGCCGAAGCTGTCGGTCAGCTGTGCAGGCTTCAGGGCGGTGTGTCCGTCAGGCATGCGCAAGTCCTTTCGCGCGATCAAGGTCGGCGGTGGTGTCGATGTCGAGGGCGCTTTCGGGCGCGAGATCCAGGGTTGCGGTGTTCGTCAGCTTGCCGAACAGGGCTTTCGCCCCGCTGTCACCGGAGAGGCGTGTCAGCTCATCGAAGGTGGTGGCGTGGAAGATGGCAGGGGGGCAGAGTATGCCATCTACCTTGCTCATCACGGCGGTACGCCCCTGCCGGAACCTGTCCTGAAGGGCGCGCAGATGGGCGTCATCGATATGCGGCATGTCGGCCAGCAGGATAAGCGCCCCTCTCGCACCCGCCTCCTTTGCGGCGCGGATGCCTGCTGCGAGCGACGTTGCCTGGCCTTGGACGGCGTCCGGATTGGTGATGACCTCCCAGCCCGCTTTTGCCAGCGTATCTGAGCGTTCCTTATCGTCCGGCCCAGTGACGGCGATGCGCGCGGCGGAGGGTTCACCGTGCAGACGCGCCGCGGCGTATTCCAGCACAGAGGTTTCGCCCAATCTGGCCATCAATTTGTCGCCCGCCTCGAACCGGCGCGACTGTCCTGCGGCCAGAAGGACCAAGGCCGTATCGGCAAAAGGCTTGCGGCGGACGTCATGATAGGCGGCGACAATCTCTGCCAAGACCGAGACAGCCAGCATGGAGGCATCCCGCATGGATGGGATGAGACCGACAGGGCCGCGTACGCGTTCAAACTCCACCTCAGAGACGCCATCGGCCTTTAACGCCTCCCAGCGGCGCGCATGGGTCTTCCGGCTGCCGACCGCGCCGATATAGAAAGCCGGCCCCTCAAGCGCCTGTTTCAGGAGGGGGCCTTCCCAGTGCGTGTCGTGGAACATCAGGATGAATGCCGTCCACGCATCGTCCCTGGCGGCGGGGATATCCGACGGTGTCTCAAGAGCAGTGATGTCAGCAAAGCCCTGGGCGTGCGCAGCGGTAACATCCTCGCCGTCACGCAGCTGAAGCTTCACATCCAGCCCGGTCGCCGTCGCCACACGGGCCAGGGCGAGGCAATCGGCCCCGCGCCCAGCGATGCGAAGACGTGGCTTCGGCACATATTGCGGGGTGAAATCGCTAAGCGCCTTCAGGTCAAGCTGGGCGGGCTGGCGCGCTGCAAGCGCATCGCGGACGAGCTTCAGGTGCGCGTGATCGGCTTCGGGGAGGATCGTGACTTCAATGGCGCCGCCACAGGGAAGCGGAAGATCGGTGAATGGCGATCCGGCGCCGTAGCGAAGCTGCTTTGCTTTCCCTTCGCGCAGGCAATTCTGCGCCTGCAGGGCCACATCTGAATCGATGCATCCGCCGGAAATATAGCCGGCAATCAGGCCTTCGCCGTTCACGGCCATCAGTGCGCCGGGCGCGCGCACCGCGCCGCCTTCAATGGCGGTTACCACCACGAGCGCCACCGGCCCGGCCGCATGCCAGTCCAGCCACTGGCTGAGCACGTCTTCTGGATGTTCGGGATAGATTTGTTGCATGGCCAAGATGCTTTCCGTTCTAAACCATCATTTAGAACGATACTAGCGCCCGCCTAATCCTGCAGGCGGCAAAGCGTGCCGACTGCCTTGGTGGAAGCGGTGCTGGCGGCATCGGTTATCTCTGCATAAAGGGCGAGCACCTGCTCCCCCATGGCGGTGAGGCTTGAGCCGCCCCCAGTTGCGCCGCCATGCGAAGATGAAATGAGCGGAGTAGAGAAATCACCATTCATTTCGTCAATCAGTTTCAGCGCGCGCGGATAGGACATGGAGAGAGCTGCCGCCGCCTTGCGGATGGAGCCTTCACTTGCAATGGCGCGCAGGAGAGCAGCCTTGCCGGGGCCGAACCTGCCGCCATTCGGCAGGTCGATGCGAACGCTGAGTCTGGCTTGGCCGCTCATCTGCGCACTCCCGGTGTTTCAATGGCCAGCCCCTCAGCGCGCCTGGCAAGGTAGAGCTCAACGGCAAGATAGTCGTCCGAGCCGAGGGCGCGTGGTTCTGCGCGCACACCGGCGTCACAATCGCTGAGGCGGCGGTGCAGGGAACCGAGGGTCTGCCATTCGAGACGATAGGCCGGAAAGCCGGTGCCGTGACCCTGACTGATCGTGTCGCCGCGAAGTTTCTTGCCCCAATTTTCGTCATGGCATTGGGTGCAGGCGAGGTTGAACTGGCCCCGCCGGGTGTGGAAATAATCCTCGCCCCGCGAATACCAGTCTGCCGCCGCGCCTTCGATATCGACAGAGACCGGCTCGCCGCGTGCAAGGTGTGCGACATAGGCCGTCAGCGCGAGGAGGTCATCGCTCTCATAGGTGAGAGGCGGGCGATCCTGATAGCGTTCGCGGCAAAGATTGATCCGGCCTTCAATATTGACGAGCCTGCCGCTCTCCTGATCGATCTGTGGGTAATGGGCCGCCGCGCTTGCCAGCGAGCGGGCGCCCTCGGCATGACAGTCGCTACAGGCATCTGTGATCCCGTCCGCCTCCTGGAACAGCGCTTCGCCCCGGTCGACCCAGAGAAAGCTGGGATTGGCGAAGTCATCGTCCTGAAGGGCCTGCGTTTGCGGCTGCAGGAAGGCGTAACCGGACTTCAGAGGCGCCGGCTGTGGCGGGGTATCCGGCGCGGCCACTCTGTCATTCCCGCAGGCGGCTAAGCAAATGGCCGCCACGACTGCGATACCGGACTTCATTCCACCATCAGCTCGTGGGTCTCGGACCAGCTCTGGCCGTTCTGGTCGGTCCATTTGAACTCGATGGGCCCGGATGTGGTCGCGCGGGTGTAGAAAGTGAAGATCGGATTTGCGGCAATGCCCGGATGCAGGTCGGCTTCGAAGACCGTCTCGCTATCATAGGTGACCTCGAACCGCTCAATGATGTCGCGCTCGATGCGCTTGCCATCCGGCCCGCTGCGATAGCCGGTTTCCATTGGGTGCTGGATGAGCGCTTTCAGTTCGATCACGTCGCCCGCGCTGGCGGTGTCCGGTGCGGCGATGCGGATGGTTGCCATGTCTCTCGTCCTCTAACCGATCAGGCAGGCAGCCAGTGTGACCACCGTGCTCGCAGACCCTTGCCAGAGCGAGCCATCGCTCATCTCCGCGACGCACCGGATGCGCTGTGTGCCCGCCATGCGAATGCGGGTGGAAATCTCAGCCTTGCCGGCGCGGGGGCCAAGTTTGAATAGGGCGATGTCTGCGATGGGGTTGCGCGGTGATACGATCGCCATCCGGGTCACATGATCATCAAAGCTCATCGGGCTCTCGGCGGAGACCGTTATGGCGACGGAGTTTCCATTCTCCGCAATGGGGGGCAGTTTCACGCTGACCCGGCCGTCATTGATGGGCTTGTCGCCAAAGATCTCGCGGATGGCGGCGTCCGCGTCTGCCGCATCGGCCATGGCGCCGAGGGGCAGGGCGGTGCTGAGGCCTGCCGCTGCACCGGTCAGGAGAAAGGTGCGCCTGGCAATCGCGGAAGGTCTGTCTGGCATATCGGTCATGTGGCGTCACCGTCGAGCAGGGCAAGATAGGATACCAGATCCTCGATCTGTTGGGCACTGAGGGCTGGCTGACCCTGATAGTCTGTCGCCACCTGGTTAAGGCCCTCTGTGCGGTAATAGGAGGGCATAAGCGTTCCCGGCCAGAGATATTGGGCGTCGGCGATGCGAAGGCGCAGCTGCTCCCTGCTGAGACGTTTGCCTACTGTGGAAAGATCAGGACCGACATTTCCCTGAAATTCTGCGTCGAGCCCTTCCACCGCGTGACAGAGCACGCAGTGGCCTTGCTCGCGTTCGGTAAAGACGGTCTCACCGCGCCCGGCATTTCCTTGCAAGCCGCGCAAAGCCGCCGGAATCATGTCGCCGTCTACTTCAACCGGAGTCGCCAGCCGGGCCTCTGCCTGGGAGTCGCAGCCGGCAAGACAGGTGAGTGCGAGAATGGCGGCGAGCGTTTTCATCCAAAGGTCTGCCGGGTGATCTGGTCAAACCAGGCCGCTGCCTGCGCAGCTTCTGCGGCCCGAACCGATTGCGCCGCGCCTTGCGGGCTGAGCCCGCCTGCGCCCTCGATACTGGAAAGGGCGCCGCCTTCATTGCTGTAGACGCCCGTAATAGAGACGGCAGCATCCGGCGTGACGTAGGAATAGCAGGTATTGGCGAGCACGGTCGGCGCCAGCGGCTGACCACGAAGCTCCCGCGTAATCTGCAGGGCGCAGAGCTTGGCCTGAAGATTGGCCGAAAAGGCCGATTTCGGCATGGGCGCTGCAATGGTGGCATCGCCGAGGACATGGATATCGGGCTGAAGCGTTGAGGAGAAATCCAGCGGATCGATGGGGCACCAGCCTGTCTGGTCTGCCACTCCGGCGCGTTCGGCGATCTCCCCGGCCTTCTGCGGCGGGATGACATTGGCGACGTCGGCGTCATAGGTGTCGAAATCCGTCGATAGCGTCATTGCGCCCGGATCGACCGAAGCGACGCGCCCGAAGTCGCTCGCGCCGATCCATTCCAGATGATCGGGATAGTGTTTGGCCCAGGCTTCGAGGAAAAGCGGCTGTTTGGAGAACTGGTCCTTGGCATCAAGGATGATGAGCTTCGAGGCAGGTTTCCGGGTTTTCAGATAGTTGGCGATGAGGCTGGCGCGCTCATAAGGCCCGGGCGGGCAGCGAAATGGGGCTGGCGGCACGGACATGACCACCAGACCGCCATCCTGCATCGCCTCCAGCTGATCACGCAGGAGGGTGGTCTGCGGTCCGGCCTTCCAGGCATGCGGCATGGCTTCCTGCACCGCCTCGTCATAGCCTTCCAGCGCGCCCCATCGGATATCGATGCCGGGCGACATGATGAGCTTGTCATAGGAAAGCGTGCCGCCTGAGCCGAGGGTGACACGGCGTGCGGTGGTATCCACATCTTCGGCCCGGTCCTGCACGACATCGATGTCTACCGCCTTCAGCCCTTCATACCCGAATGTCTGGGCCTCCATGTCCCTTAGCCCGCCAATGACGAGATTGCTGAACGGACACGCGATATAACGCTTCTGCGGCTCAATCAGTGTGATGCGGGCGTCCGGCAGCCCGGCCTTCAGAAATCGCGCGGCGGCGGCGCCGCCAAAGCCCCCACCGACAA
>NVWP01000090.1 GCA_002733705.1 Henriciella sp.
TGCCGGGTCCGGCAAGGAACTCGCGGCGCGTCTGATCCACCGGAATTCCCAGCGCGAGAGTGGGCCCTTCGTGGTCGTCAATGCGGCCACCATTGCGCCGGACCAGATGGAAATTGCCCTGTTCGGAGAAGAGGATTCCGAAGGCCGCACCACGCGGATTGGCCTGTTTGAAAAGGCCCACAACGGAACCTTGCTGCTGGATGAAGTGGCTGACATGCCTCTTGGCACCCAGAACAAGATCTTGCGGGTCCTGACCGAGCAGCGCTTTCAGAGGGTCGGGGGGAAATCCGATGTGAGCGTGGATGTGCGAGTCATGTCTGCGACCACCAAGGACATTCGCCATGAAATTTCTGAAGGGCGTTTCCGGGAAGATTTGTACTACCGGCTGAGCGTGATCCGGATGGAGGCGTCGCCGCTGGCCGAGCTGGCCGCTTCTTCCATGGCGGCGCGCAGGGCGGCGTCTTTGGGAAAGCCGGTAATGCCGAGCGTGTTGGCCGATTGCCGCAGGAGCCCAAGGTGTTCGCTGATCCCCTCTGCCTTCCCTGCGCGCACGAACAAGGTCTCGAAACAGCCATCCCCGAGCAGGAAGGACCGGTCGCGGACCGAGACGGCGGGCGTTTCAAGGCGGTCAGTGGCGAGAAAGGCAATGTCCATATGCGGTGCTACTCCCCCTCAAGCGCGGCCCGGATGGCGCGGGCCTTGTCCAGTGTCTCGGCATATTCGGCTTGCGGGTCTGAATCTGCAACGATGCCGCCGCCTGAGCGGAAATGACCGGCCCAGCCACCCTCCGCGCGCTCTTCCAGAGCAATCGTGCGGATCAGGATGGAGGAGTCCATCGCGCCGTCCGGGGCCATCCATATGAGCGAGCCGCAATAGGGTCCGCGCGCCTCATCCTCCATCTCTTCAATGATCTGCATGGCGCGGATCTTGGGCGCGCCGGTGACGGACCCTCCCGGAAAAGCGGCAGCGATCACGTCGAACGCGTCACGGCCGGGCTGAAGTTCTGCCTCTATGGTCGAGACGAGGTGATGGACATTCGCATAGGAATGCAGCGCCTGCAGCTCTGGCACCTTCACGCTGCCCGGCACGCAGACACGCGAAAGATCATTGCGCATCAGGTCAACGATCATGAGATTTTCGGCGAGGTCCTTGGGAGAGGATGTGAGCTCCGCGGCGAGGGCCTCGTCTTCCTGCGGCGTCTTTCCGCGCGGGCGTGTGCCCTTGATCGGCTGGGTCCGCGCTTTGAGGCGGCCATCTGGCTCACGCCGGATCTGGAGAAAGCGTTCGGGCGAATTGGAGACGAGGGCGAGGCCGGGCAGACGGAAACAGGCAGAGAAGGGCGCCTTGCTGGCCGCAAAGAGCCGCGCGGCCAGCATATAGGGGTGTTTGCCGTCCAGCAGGGTAAAATTCGAACGCTGCGAGATATTGGCCTGAAAACAGTCTCCCGCATGGACGTAGCTCACGGTGCGGGCGACGCGGCTTTCATAGTCCTGCTTCTGGATGCAGTTTACCGCCGGCGTGCTGAGCGGGCCGGTTGCGTCTTGGGGCGGTAGGGGCCCAGCCGCAAGCTGGAGCAAGAGTGGCGCCGGGGCGCCTGGCCAGTCCCAGTGTAAGTGCTCAGCGGCCTGCGTCTCATGATCGAATGCGATGAGTTCGTGATAAAGACCAAGCGCAATATCCGGCCATGGACCCCGCTCTGCCCCTCTGCCGAGCTTTGGCAGCAGGGCGCGTCCATACTCATAGGACAGAAGCCCCGCCCAGCCGCCACAGAAAGGCGGGGCGCCGGGCGGGCGCTCAAACGGCAGGCTGGACAGCGTCCGGCGTGCGGCCTCCAGATCGCGGGCGTCCTCCGCCGCCTCAATTAGAAGCGTGCGCATCGGCTGCGCACAGATATAGCTCCACCGCCCGCCGGCTCCATGCAGCAGCAACGCAAAGGGCTGGTCCTTCAGCGGCGCAAAGGCCGCGACAGGATCACGCCAGGCGATGGGGGTGCGGGTCAGCACGCCACCGTGCCTCGTGTGCGTGCGATGAGGGGCTGAGGTCTGGGCGTCGTCGTCATTTTCTAGCGAATGCGGCCTTGTGGGTATAAGATGGCGCGGTGTGGCCCTTCGGAGAACCATATATGAAGACAGCCTTTGTTTGCATCGCTTTTGCCGTTGCTGGCCTGCCGGCCCTGGCGCAGGACGTCACCGGCCTCTGGGAGACGGGCACCAATGGCGCCGAGGTCGAGATCGCGCCCTGCGGCCCCGACATCTGCGGCACGCTTGTGACATCAAACGCCATCAAGGCGAATGCCGACGCAAAGGACGCCGAGAATAACGATCCGGCCCTGCGTGACCGGCCTCTGAAAGGGCTGACCATGCTGTCGGGCTTTTCCGGCGGCCCGGAGAAATGGACCGGCGGCAAGCTCTACAATCCGGCAGATGGCAAGACCTATTCCGGCACGATCACGCTGGAAGGGCCCGACACGCTGAAGCTGAAAGGCTGCGTGGTCGCGCCTTTCTGCAAGACGCGGGAGTGGACGCGGATCGAGTGAGGCTGGAGCCTAGAAGCTCATCTTTGCCGCCACGCCATACTGGCGCGGATCAGAGCGGAAGGTGTTGTAGCCGATGAATCCATAGCCGGAGATGGCGACGTCTTCGTCTGTCAGGTTGCGGCCCCAGAGGCTGAGTTCCAGCCCGCGCGCGTCGAGATAGAGCGTGGCGCTCGCGTCGACGGTGGCGTAACCGTCCTGCTTGCGCGCCTCGAGGCCTTCGGCGTCGAGATAATAGTCGCCCTTGGCCTTTGCGTTCGCCTGAATGGCGGCGCGGCGGGTCTCACCGATCTGCCATTCCTGGCGGATGCCAAGCGTGGCCGAAAGCTCAGGCGCAAAGGGGAGCGGGTTGCCGTCGAAGAGGGCGGCGTTTCCTGCGGTGTTGCTCGTCTGCTCGATCTCGGTTTCGAGCCAGGTGAGGCTGGCGGTGAGGTCGAGGCCCTGAAGCGGCGACCAGCTTGTGTCGGCTTCCACGCCATAGGAGACCGCTTCATCAAGATTTGAGAGCGAGTTGGACGTGATCTGGCTGCCGTCTGGCAGGTCGAAGGCGACGAAGATGCGGGCCTGCGGGGCATCATAGTCCTGATAGAAGGCGGCGGCGTTGAAGGCGAGATTGCCGCGCGCCGTCTTGAAGCCAGCTTCATAGGAGGTCACGGTTTCGGCGCCGAACAGGCCCTCATCCTGCCAGCTGGTGGCATTGTTCTGGACCTCGCCATTGAAGCCGCCGCTTTTGTAGCCATTGGCGACCGAGGCGTAGATCGACGTGTCTGCAGAAAGCGCATAGCGCAGCGCGGCATTGCCGGTGAGCTTGTCTTCCTCGATCTCATTCTGGCCGACCGCGCCACCGAGGCCATCGCGGTTGTTCAGGCCGCGCGTGCCATCGGTGAAGATGTGCTGGCCGTAGCCATTGCCTTCAATATCTTCAAAGGTGTAGCGCGCGCCAAGCGTCAGGGTGAGGCGGTCCGACAGGTCAAAGTCGTTATAGGTGAAGAGGGCAGCAGTTGTCCGCTCTTGTCCGATATGGGTCAGGAGAGTGACGGCTGTAAGTGGTGAGACCGGGTTCGGACCGACGCGGCCGGCCGTGCCGACATAGGGGCAGGTGCCGGCAAGCGTCTGCGGGTCGAGCTCACCGCACCAGATGAGATAGTCCTGGGCGAAATCCTCATAGGCAAGATGGGCGCCGAACAGGACACGCGCGCGCTCGAAATCGCGGCTCGCGCGCACTTCCTGGCTAAGCTGCAGGAAAGAGCGGTCATAGCTCAGATTGGCATTGAGGTTCGGGTTGCCGGACGGGGCCGGTGTGCCATCGAAATCGAAGCCGTAATCCTGACCATAGCCTTCGAGGGCCGAAAGGGAATAGAGTGTCCATGGGCCGAGATCGGTCTGGCCTTCAAGGGCGAGGCCGTAGAACTCATTATCGGTGTCCTTCAGGCCATCGCCTTCGGACGATATTTCGTGGTCGCCGACGCTGAGGCTGTCATTGCGGGGCGTGGTGTTGATGCCATTGTCTTCTTCATAGTGGCCGCGCAGCAGGAGCGAGGAGCCGCCGGGCGTTTCGTAGAGAAGCTGAGCGCGAAGGCCGAATTCGTCGCGCACACCGCCAGCATCTTCCGGGCCACGTGGAATAGCGGGATCGGTCTGAACATTGTCGAGCGCCGGCTCCTGCGAGAGATAGCGGCCCGCGATCCGGTAAGACAGGCGGTCGGTGAGGGCTGCGCCGCCCGCGCCGGAAAGATCGACCCGGTTAAAATTGCCGTAGGAGGCGCGGAGATATCCGTCCTGATCCGGGCTGGGCCGCGTGCTGATGAAGTTGATCGCGCCGGAAGAGGCGTTGCGGCCGTAAAGCGTGCCCTGCGGGCCTTTTAGGACTTCGGCGCGGGCAAGGTCATAGAGGAAGAGGCTGGTCTGGACGTTGGTCGACAGGAAGACGCCGTCAGAATAGATGGCGGCGGCTGTGGGCGTCAGCGCCTGATGGTCCACGGCGCCAATGCCGCGGATCTGGAAGGCGACCTGCGACCCGTTGGCGACGGCGGCTTCGACGCCGGTGAGATATTGCGTGACACCTTCGGCCCCGTCGAGCGTCGAAGCCTCTTCGGCGATGTCGCCCGCGAGCACAGTGACGCTGGCAGGGATGTCGAGCGTGGATTCCTCGCGCCGTGTCGCGGTGACGGCGACGGTTTCCAGTTTGCGGACGGCGTCTTCATCGCTTGCGCCGGTCTGCGCCAGGGCCGGCTGAGCCAGACAGGCAAGGCTGGCGGATGCGAGGCAGGCGCGGCGCAGGGAAGTGATACTCATGGAAAGACTGGCCCTCTGAAAGATACGCTTGGGGGGAGGGACGGTCTTGCGCCGCCCGCTGCGCCATGGGCCATACAGCGGGCAATAGGAGGGTCAACTGATGGCGGCGATTAGCGCTGCTAAGGTTGCTGTGACCCACAAAAGCGATGCCCGGGACGGGCGTGGAAACGCTTGATAATCGTAGAGAAAATTGGAGCGGGCGATGAGATTCGAACTCACGACCCCAACCTTGGCAAGGTTGTGCTCTACCCCTGAGCTACGCCCGCATCCGATAGGGTAACTGACCTGCGCGAGGCCGATCAGCGAGAGACGGGCTTTAAGCGCAAATCAGAAGTCCTTGCAAGGGGGATTCGCAGGACTTTACTGCACACAGCGCCAGCCGCCCTGCTCTAGACGTCCTTCGGGGGTTTGAGGCGGCGTTTGGTCTTGTGGGCGTCGGCCTTGTCGCCGGTGACTTTCTCGCCGCGCATATAGTGGCGCTGCCAGCCGGCCTTCACCGTGTCGGAATCGAGGGCGTTCAGCTTTTCGAGGAAGCTGCCCCGGCTCTGGTGCCAGGCATGATAGTCGTTCTGTAGCTCCGGATTGGAGGCCAGCAGCTTGCGTTCCGGCTGGATCTCTTCGGTCTTGCCATGTTCGAACGGCATGATGAAGCAGAAGGGTTCGCCCTTCTTGAAGGTCACTTCGCCGGGCCGGGTCATCTGCCAGTTCATGGTGAAGGGAAAAGGCAGCCAGTCGGTCTCAACCAGGCCAGTCAGCGGGGCGATCCCATCCTTGAAATAGTTCGGCGGGCCGGACGCCCAGAGGCCCCAGCCGGGCGGGGTGCGGAAGAGGTGGCCGGTGTGGAAGGTGACGATGCCGCGCCGGAAGTGACTGTCGGCAAAGGAGGGGATGGCCGCCGGATTGCCTGTCGTGAACAGTTTCAGCGAATAGTCATGCTCGCCGCCATCCCAGATGATCTTGATGTCCATCGGGCAGAGGATTTCCCAGCCCGTGGAGTTGGCCATGGTCAGCGGCAGGCAGCGATATGGATGGCGGTCGGGAAAGGCATCCATCCATTCGCGCTGGGAGCGGCCCGGCACGATTTCAGGGGCGACATTGTAGATCTTGTAGCATTCGAGCTCCATCGGGCGGGCTCCCTTACTTGACGTGTGCGCCCTGATTGCCTGAAACACCGCCATGCCTGCAAGCCCTGACGATCTCTTCGCCTATCTCGACCAGCTCGGCCTCGCCCATGATACACGCTGGCATGAAGCCACTTTCACCGTGGAAGAAGGCCGCGAGCTGAAGGAGACGATGCCGGGCGGGCACACGAAGAACCTCTTCATGAAGGACAAGGATGGCGTGATCGTCCTTGTCTCGGCGCATGCTGACAGCGAGCTGAAGCTCAACCAGTTGCACAAGCTGATCGGTACGCGCAGGCTCTCCTTTGCGAGCGGGGAGCTGATGGAAGAGCTTCTGGGTGTGACGCCGGGATCGGTCACCGCCTTCGCGCTGATGAATGACAAGGCGGGCAAGGTGCGCTTTATCGCCGATGCCGCGCTGATGGCGTATGACACGCTGAACTTCCACCCGCTGGTGAACACAGGCACGACGGCCATTTCCAACAGCGATTTCAGGCGGTTTGTCGAGGCGACCGGCCATGACCTCACCGTGGTCGATTTTGCCGCGCTGCTGCCTGACGCCTAGGACCGGCCTGCCCCTGTTGTTTTTTGGCCGGTGAGGGCCCAAGTTTCCGCTCAGAAAATTCCGAAAGGCGCAAGCGATATGGAAAATATCACGATCGGACCGGCCGGTGGCGCCGGTGGCAATATCAAGGACGCAACCGACCAGAGCTTTATGGCGGATGTGATCGAGGCCTCGAAAGAGGCCCCGGTGCTCGTCGATTTCTGGGCGCCGTGGTGCGGGCCGTGTAAATCCCTCACCCCCGTGCTTGAGAAAGTCGTCAATGAGCAGCAGGGCAAGGTGAAGCTCGTCAAGGTGAATATTGACGAGAATCCGGGCGTGGCCGGCCAGCTGGGTGTGCGCTCCATTCCGGCGGTCTTCGCCTTTGAAAATGGCCGCCCGGTCGATGCCTTCCAGGGCGCGCTGCCGGAAGGCCAGCTGAAACAGTTTGTCGAGAAGCTGCTGGGCGGCACCGATGAAGGCCAGCAGATCCAGGAAGCCATCGAGCATGCCGACAAGCTGCTCCAGTCCGGCGATGCCGGGCAGGCGGCGCAGATCTACAGCGCGATCATCGAACGCGACCAGAAGAATATCGCCGCGATTGCGGGCCTTGCGCGCTGCTATCTGGCCAATGACGATCCGGACCGCGCCGCGCAGATCCTCGACATGGCGGGGCCTGACCGTCAGATGGACCCGGCGATCAAGAGTGTGCGCACCGCCATCGAGCTGATGGCCGATGCGCCGAAGGACAGCGAGCTCGATGAGCTTATGGAGAAGGTCACCAATGACCGGTCCAATCATGCCCTTCGCTTCGAGCTTGCCGAGGCGCTGATGGCGCGCGGCAAGAACAAGGAAGCGGCCGATCACCTTCTGAGAATCCTGTCCGACGACCTCAACTGGGAAGAGGGCAAGGCGAAGGCCAAGCTGCTGGAACTGTTCGAAGCTGCAGGGCCTAAAGACCCCGCCACTATTGAAGGACGCCGCCGGCTCTCCTCTCTCATGTTTGCCTGAGGCCTCGACTTCACTGGCAGGCGCGCCATGTCCTTTCCTTCAAAGGCAAGAGGTGCTGACCCGTTATGACAAGGCACGGCTACAGGAAGATTGAAGATCTTCCCGAAACGATCCCCGTCTTCCCGCTCACGGGCGCGTTGCTCTTTCCGCGCTGGTCGCTGCCGCTCAACATATTCGAGCCGCGCTACCTCAACATGATCGATGATGCGATGTCCGGTTCGCGGCTGATCGGTATGGTCCAGCCGGCCACCAAGGACAGGCGCAATCCGCAGCTTGCCGGCGTGGGGTGCGCGGGGCGGCTGACCAGTTATTCGGAAACCGATGACGGGCGATACCTGATCAGCCTGACGGGAATCTGCCGTTTCAATGTGCGTCAGGAGCTGGATATCCAGACGCCCTACAGGCAGGTGGCGGCGGACTGGGCGCCCTTCGCAGCCGACCTGCAGGAGCCGGACCTGTCGAATCTTCCGGACCGGGACGAGCTGGCAAAAGCCCTGCGCAAATACGTGGCGACCCATGCGATGGACGTCGACTGGGACGCGGTGGAAACAGCGCCCATCGAGACGCTGGTCCATGCGCTGGCGGCCGGGTGTCCCTTTGCCGCGATGGAGAAACAGGCCCTTCTGGAAGCAGAGACCGTTGCGGCAAGATGCCGGGCGCTCATCACGCTGCTTGACATGGATGCGGGCGGCGACGATTCCTCGACCCTGCAATGAGTGAAGACACAAACCACACCGAACCGGCCACGCGTCAGACCGATCCGCGTCTGCTCGAGCGCCTGATCTGCCCGGTCACGCGCACGCCGCTGACCTATGACCGCGCCCGCCAGGAGCTTGTCTCCAGACGTGCGCAGCTTGCCTATCCGATCCGTGACGGGCTGCCGATCATGCTGGAAAGCGAAGCGCGCCCGCTGGACGATGAGGCGCCGTGATGAGTGTCATGCCGTGGCCGCAGGAACTCCGCTTTCGCAAGGGCGCCGGTGTGCTCAGCCTTGTCTTTGAGGACGGGTTTCGCGGCGATATTGGGTACAAGCGCCTGCGCGAAGAGAGCCCTTCCGCCGAAGTCCGCGGCCATGGCGCCGGCCCGCGCCCGCCCCAGCCGCCTGTGCCGGGCGATATCTCCGTGACAGCTGCAGACCCGGTCGGCCGCTATGCTGTGCGCATCCATTTCAGCGACGGCCATTCCAGCGGTCTTTATACCTGGGCCTATCTTCGCGAGCTTGCCGAAGGCGGGCCCGCCTAGGGCTGCATCAGGGGCGGCAGGTCCGGCGAAGATGCGCTGGCAAGGCTGGCCAGCTTGTGTCGCACCGGCGCAATTGTGTTCGCGGCCAGCAGGCTAAGGCCCCGCAGCGGCTTGGCGAACGTGTTGTCATTCGAGAAAAGACGGTCAATCGCATCCATGCCGAGCGCGGCGGTGCTGGCGCCAAAGCGGCGCGAGGACTCATAGGCGCCAAGCGCCTGCGCGCCGCCAATATCGAGCCCGGCCCTGTCTGTCTCCACAATGGCCTGGTGCAGGGCGGCGATATCGCGAAAGCCCTGATTGAGGCCCTGCCCGGCCAGCGGATTGAGCCGGCGTGCCGCATCGCCGACAATTGCGATCCGCTCGCCCACCAGGTGTTCGGCGATCTGGAGGATCAGCGGATAGCTGCCCATCGGACCGTCTATCGTCATGGTGCCCGCAAAATGGGCAAAGCGGTGATTAAGCTCGGCCTCAACCTCTTCCTTGGGCAGTCTGGCCAGCGCTTCAGGCGCGCCGCGCTTCATGTACCAGGCGAGATTTGCCCGGTTGCCGGGCAGGGGAAGTGTCGCAAACGGACCTTCGGGCGTAAAAAGCTGGCGGGCGATGCCGTCATGCGGACGAGACAGGGTCACATTGGCGGCAAAGACCGATTTCCCATAGTCGCGGCCCTGAACCTCAATGCCGGCGGCATGGCGGACTGGCGACTTCATGCCATCGGCGCCGATTAGAAGACGGGCACTGAGTGTGCGGCCATCCTCAAGCTCCACATCGATAGAGCCGGGGGCGGGCTTGCAGTTCTTGAACAGGGCAGGCGCGAGCAGGGTGATGCGCGGCTCGTCGGCAATGGCCTTGTCTAGCGCGTCCTGAAGGATCGGCGCCTGCACCATCTGGCCGAGGGTTTCGTCCTCACCGCGATGAACGAGGTCTTCATCGCCAAACAGGATGGAGGGTGCGCCGAACCAGTGCGTGCCGCCATCGACCGCTTCCAGCCCATGCAGTGGCTGGGTTTCACCCTCAATTCGCTGCGCCGCGCCAATCGCTGTGAGAAGGCGCCAACTGCCTGTCACGATTGCGTAATTCCGCGTGTCGGTAGGCGGGGTTGCGGCCGGGTCGCGGGCGTCGACCAGCGCAACCTTAAAGCCGGCTTGCGCCAGCGCCAGCGCCAGGGAGCTGCCAGCCGGGCCGGCGCCGATAATTGCGATTTCCGTGTCGATGTTCGCCATGTCCCGCAAGGTAAGCAGGCGCGGGCCTCCGGTCCAGAGCTATGCGCGAGGTGACGCAGAAGTGGGCGTTTGCGCCGCAGTCTGCACGATTCTTGGTCAAAGATCGGAGCGTCATTATGGTCGGGGCGTGCCGCGCTGGTCGAGAAACGGGCGAGCGCCTTTAGTCGGCTTTGTCATACCAAATCAATGGGAGAAGGGCATGAACAGTATGGTTAAAAGGGGAATTCGGGGGCTGGGGGCTGTATCAGCTGTTGCCTCCCTCGCGCTAGGCGCCTCGGCGCAGGACGCGTCCGCCGTCGGCGCCTATGTCGACAATAGTTATCTCTTCCTGATCGGCGGCCTGATCGTGATGTTCATGGCAGCGGGCTTCTGTATGCTGGAAGCAGGTCTGGTGCGGAAGAAAAACGCCGCCATGCAGTCCATGAAGAACGTCGCGCTCTTCTCGGTCGCCGGGATCATGTTCTGGCTGGTCGGCTACAATATGGCTTATCCGGGGTCCACGATCGCAGGCTGGGTGGGTATCCCTGCATTTATCTGGTCGCCGGAAGAGAGCCTCGATACCGGCTACGCCGCCTCTTCGGACTGGTTCTTCCAGATGGTCTTCGTGGCGACCGCTGCGTCCATCGTCTCCGGTACCGTCGCAGAGCGCGTGAAGCTCTGGCCGTTCCTGATCTTCACGGCTGTGCTGACCGCGTTCATCTATCCGATCGTAGCCTCCTGGGAATGGGGCGGCGGCGCGCTCGACTCGCAGTTCGCCTTCTCTGACTTTGCTGGCTCCACGCTCGTTCACTCGACCGGTGGCTGGGCAGCGCTTGTCGGCGCCATCATCATCGGCCCGCGGGCTGGCAAGTTCGTCAACGGGACCGTTCACCCGATGCCGGGCTCCAACATTCCGCTCGCTGCGCTCGGTACGTTCATCCTGTGGTTCGGCTGGTTTGGCTTTAACGGCGCCTCGCAGCTTGCTGCCGGCACGTTCGATGACATCAATGCCGTCGCCAATATCTTCGCCAATACCAATATGGCCGCGTGTGGCGGTGTGCTGGCCGCGATGATCCTCACGGGCATCCTCTACAAGGGCAAGGTCGACGCGACGATGGCGTTCAACGGCGCCATTGGCGGTCTGGTCTCGATCACCGCAGAACCACTGATGCCGTCCATGGGTCTGTCGATCCTGATCGGCGCGATTGGTGGTGTCCTCGTCGTCCTGACCGTTCCGCTGCTCGACAAGCTGAAGATCGACGACGTTGTCGGCGCGATCCCGGCTCACCTTGTTTGCGGTATCTGGGGCACGATGATCGTCCCGCTGTCGCACGCGAACGATATCGGCCTGAACGAGGCTGGTAATCCGAGCTATGTCGGCCAGTTCATCGGTGTCCTGGCCTGTGCAATCTTTGTGTCCGTCGCCTCCGCGATCGTCTGGTTCGTGCTGAAGGCAACCGTCGGCGTCCGTCCTACCGAGGAAGAGGAAATCGCCGGTATGGACAAAAGCGAAGTTGGCCTCGAGGCCTATCCGGAATTCGGCTGAGGCTGAATACCTCGCTTCTTTCGAAGCGTTTCCTCCCAGACTTCCCCGGCCAGGCAACTGGCCGGGGATTTTTTTGTGCGGTGGCGGCCGCACATGGCATTTGCGGATTGCAGCTGGGTCTCCCTGCGTTTGCTGTGTGTTAAGGCGCGTCTGCCAATTTCAGGAAAAGACCCTGAAAGCTGATGGACCTTACCCCTCATGGCCTCGACCACCGCTGAAACGAAGACTGGCGCCCATCGCGAGGTTTCCGACCCCGCCTGGCGCATCCTCACAGGGACAGCGGCCTTCGCCTTGGGGGTGCTCCTTTGCGGCAGCGTGGGAACGCACCAGCCGACCGACCCCAGCCTGAACGCGGCCAGTGGGCTCGACGTGGCCAACCTCTTCGGGCCCACAGGCGCCATCATTGCCGATCTTGCGCTGCAGACCTTCGGCTTTGCGGCCTGGATGGCCGGGCTCTGCCTGATGATTGGCGGGGCGATGCGGGCCGTGCTTATCGGCACGCCGCGCTTGCGCCGCTGGCTGTTCGGTGCAGCCTTCATTCCGGTTCTGGCCGCCATGCTGTCAGCCTTTCCTGTCCCTGCCTCATGGCCGTTCTGGACAGGTATGGGTGGAATGGTAGGCGACGGCCTGCTCGCACTCGTCATGATGCCCTTCAAGGCGCTTCTCCTGCCCGCGCCGGCCTTCCTCGCGGGGCTGAGCCTCGGCATCGGCGCCTTCCTTCTGGGCGCCGCGGCGCTCGGCTTCAGGCGCGGCGATGCCAGCCTGCTGCAGACCGCGGCCAGCAGCTCAGGCCGGCGGGCGGCAAGCAGTCTCGGTGCCCTGGGGGGAGGTCTCGGACGCGTCTTTGGCGGCCTGTTCTCACGCAAAGCTGCCCGCGAGCACGCTGAGGCGCGGAGCCCTGAGCGTGTCTTCCCGCCCGAGGAAGAGGCTTTCGAGGAGGAGACCGACGACTTCGATCCCGACTATGAGGAAGACGAGGACCTGCCCAAGGCCATCACGAAACCGAAAGTCTCCCAGCGCCAGGCCCCGCAGCCGAGCGCGCCCGCCGTCACCACCAAGAGCGGCAAGCGCAAGCGCGCCAGCCGCCTACCCTCGCTCGACCTTCTGGGCGCGCCGCCCGGACGCCGCAGTGCCATCGATGAAGACAGCCTTCTGACCAAGGCGAACCGTCTGGCAGAGGTGCTGCGCGAATTCGGTGTGCGCGGGCGCATCAAGGAAGTCCGGCCCGGCCCGGTCGTCACCCTGTTCGAACTGGAACCGGCGGCCGGTGTGAAGTCGGCCCGCGTCATTTCCCTGGCTGATGATATCGCCCGCTCGATGAGCGCAGTGTCTGCACGCGTTGCCGTCATTCCGGGCAAGAACGCGATCGGTATCGAACTGCCGAATGATGAGCGCGAGACCGTCTATCTGCGCTCGCTTCTTTCGGCGAAAGCCTATGCCGACAACAAATCGCCGCTGCCCATGGCGCTGGGCGAGGATATTGGCGGTACGCCAACCGTGGTGGACCTCTCCAAGATGCCCCACCTCCTCATCGCGGGGACGACCGGCTCCGGTAAGTCGGTCGGGGTGAATGCGATGATCCTGTCGCTGATCTACCGCCTGACGCCCGAACAGTGCCGGTTCATCATGATCGACCCGAAAATGCTGGAGCTTTCGATCTATGAGGGCATCCCACACCTTCTGGCGCCTGTCGTCACGGACCCCAAAAAGGCGGTGAACGCGCTGCAATGGGCGGTGCGTGAGATGGAAAGCCGCTATGAGCTCATGTCCAAGGCGGGCGTGCGCAACCTGGCCGGTTTCAATGAGAAAGCTGCGCGCTATCGCGAGAAGGGCGACCAGCTCACCCGCAAGGTGCAGACCGGCTATGATGAGCGCGGCAAGCCCATCCATGAGACCGAAATCCTGCCGCTGGAGCATATCCCGAACATCGTCGTCGTGATCGACGAGATGGCTGACCTCATGATGGTCGCCGGCAAGGAAATCGAGGGCTGTATCCAGCGCCTCGCGCAGATGGCGCGGGCGGCGGGTATTCACCTCATTACCGCGACCCAGCGTCCATCGGTCGATGTCATCACCGGCACGATCAAGGCGAACTTCCCGACGCGTATCTCCTATATGGTCACGACGAAGATCGACTCGCGGACCATTCTGGGTGAGCAGGGCGCTGAACAGCTGCTCGGCATGGGTGATCTTCTCTATCAGGCGGCCGGTGTGAAGACCAAGCGCCTGCATGGCCCCTTCGTGTCCGATGAAGAGGTGGAAACCGTGGTCGGCTGGCTAAAGGAGCAGGGCGAGCCGGACTATAATGCCGAGATCCTGGAAGAGCCCGAGGAGGGTGGCACGGGCAGCGCGATCATGGATGCGATGCTGGGGGTTTCGTCAGGCGATGGCGATGATGACCTCTATGCGCAGGCCATGGCGGTGGTGCTTCGCGACAAGCGCGCCTCTACCTCGTATATCCAGCGCCGCCTCAAGATCGGCTACAACAAGGCCGCCACGCTGATCGAGCGTCTGGAAGAAGAAGGCGTGATCTCCGCGCCCAACCATGCCGGCAAGCGTGAGATTCTGGCGCGCGATACGCCGTCCGAGTGACAGGTTGAGGCTGAACGAGACACAACGAATCGCGGCGGAAATACCTTATTTCAGCCCTGTTTTGCGGCCCATGCGGGACCTATGTTGCTTGGCCAAGACAGGAGAACGACCATGACGTCTCTATTTCCAGCGCTCACTGCCATCCTGGCCCTCGGGACGAGCCCGTTCGCGCTGACCACAGAGTTTGGCGCCATGCCACAGCAGCCGCTCGCCTGGCGTGTTGCCGCCCCTGCATCTCTCTGGACTAACCTTGGGTCAATCAGGC
>NVWP01000091.1 GCA_002733705.1 Henriciella sp.
CGAAGGTCTCGACTGGGCAGCCTGGGGTACGGCCTGCCTTCTGGCCTGGATGGCCGTCTGGTGGGCGACAGAGGCGATTCCCATTCCGGCGACGTCGCTTCTGCCGCTGGTTGTGCTGCCACTGATAGATGCCGGCACGCCCCGCGCGGTGGGCGGCGACTATATGCACCATATCGTCGTTCTGCTGCTCGGTGGCTTCGTCATCGCCATGGGGATCGAGCGGTGGGACCTGCACAAGCGTATCGCCCTCAACGTGGTCTCCCATGTCGGAACGGCGCCGCGCATGCTGGTTCTCGGCTTCATGATCGCCACAGCGCTCCTGTCCATGTGGATTTCCAATACGGCGACGACGCTGATGATGGTGCCGATTGCCATCTCGGCGGCGGCTGCCATCGGGGGCGAGCAACACCGCGCCTTCTCGGTCGCCCTGCTGCTGGGGGTCTGCTACGCCGCCTCCATTGGCGGGGTGGCGACACCCATCGGCACACCGACCAATCTCATTGCCATCAACTGGCTGCAGGCCGAAGCGGGCGCGACCATTGGGTTCCCGCAATGGATGGCCTTCGGTATTCCAGCAGCGGCGCTCCTGGTGCCCACGGCCTGGTGGGTCGTCACACGGGACCTTCCCGCGGGCGCATCGGGGGCTGCCGCCCATGACGAGATTGAGGAACAGCGCCGCGCGCTTGGCAGAATCACAACGCCTGAAGCGCGCGCCGCTGCCGTGTTCGGCCTGATCGCCTTTCTCTGGGTGATGCGTCTTCTCATCGTGGGCGCGCTGGACTCGGCAGGCTGGGACACTCTTGCCAGTTATAGCGGCGCCCAGGTCGACATGATGATTGCCATCTTCGGTGCGATCCTCATGTTTCTCGTCCCCGCCAGTCGCGATGAGGGCCGCGCCCTTCTCAACTGGGAAGAGGCCGAGCGTCTGCCCTGGGGCGTGCTTATCCTGTTTGGCGGCGGCATCGCCCTCGGTAATGCTGTGACCCGCACGGGCCTCTCGGAATGGATCGGCAGCCAGCTCGCCATTCTGTCTGTGCTGCCCGCCTTTGTCTTTATCGTCGCGGTGGTCGCCCTGGTCCTCTTCCTGACAGAATTGACCTCGAACGTCGCAACCATGACCACGCTCGCACCCATTCTGGGCGCCCTCGCCATCGGGGTGGGGACGGCGCCTGAAAGCCTGCTGGCGCCTGCGGCCGTAGCCGCCTCCTGCGCTTTCATGCTGCCTGTCGCAACCGCGCCCAATGCGATCATCTATGCCAGCGGCGAGGTTTCGATTGCAGAGATGATGAAGCGCGGCCTGCGCGTGAATCTGATCGGGATCGTGATCATCAGCGCCATCGGCTACTGGCTGGCGCCGCTTTTCCTTTAAGGGCGTGCCGGCCTAGTCGTCTTCATCGCTTTCGCCAAAACCATCGGCGATCATGGCGCAGACCGAATCGACAGAGGCGGCCGCTTCGGGGCCGCTGGCGCGCACATCCACCTCGCTACCCTGATGGGCGGCCAGCATGAGAAGGTCCATGATGGAGTGGGCGTTCGCCGTCTCACCATTGCGAATGATGAAGATCTGCTCGGGCAGGGTCACGGCGAGGCGTGCAAGCTTGGCAGAGGCGCGCGCATGAAGGCCCTTGCGGTTGACGATGCGCACACGGCGCTCGACCACGCTTTCGCCATCCGCGCTCATGCGGTCTTGTCCATGACTTCAGAGGCGATCCGGATATAGGCTTGCCCGGCATCTCGCGCAGCCTTTGCCGCATCGGCCAGTTTTTCGGTTTCCCGCACCTCTATGAGCTTGATCAGCATCGGCAGATTGACCCCGGCGATCACATCGATCTTGGCATCGGGCATGACGGAAATGGCAAGATTGGAGGGCGTGCCGCCAAACATGTCGGTGACGATGATGACACCCTTGCCGGTATTGCATGCCGCGACGGTCTCGCGGATCTGCTCCCGGCGCGCATCGATATCGTCTTCGGCTTCGATGGAGATGGAACGGAAATAGTCCTGCTCGCCGACGACATGTTCTGTCGCCCTGACAAGCTCCCGGGCCAGCTTCCCGTGGCTCACAACCACAATCCCAATCATCAGAATTTCTAGTCCGTATTCCCTCGTAAACAGGATGCTGACAGCTTCGCCGGTCAGGTCAAGTCAGATAAGATCTAGACCGCGCTAGCTGGCTGGCAATTCAACGACGAAACGTGCCCCGCCAGCGTCCCGGTTCTCCGCCCAGACCCGTCCCATATGGGTTGCGGCAATCTGCGCGACGATGGAAAGGCCAAGACCCGAATTTCGCCCGAAGGCAGAGCCCTTAGGGCGGTCGGTATAGAAACGGTCGAAAATCTTCTCCAGCTTGTCCTCCGGGATGCCGGGGCCGTCATCCTCGATCAGGATGCGTGCAGTGGTCTGGGGCCCGATACGGCCCTGTTCGATCCGAACCGCGACTGTGCCCTCAGGCGGCGAGAAGGAGAGGGCGTTGTCGACCAGATTGCGGATCACCTGGCCTAGTGGGCCTTCCCGTCCGCGCACACGCAGGTCTGCCCCCATTGTGGCATCCTCAAACGTCACGGTCGGCCCGTTCCCGTCCAGCTTGAGATGCTCATAGGTGGAGACGATTTCCTGCACGAAGCGGGCGATATTCATCGTCTCGGTCGGCACGCGGGTGATTTCGGCCTCCAGGCGAGACGCGTTGGAGATGTCAGTGATCAGCCGGTCGAGCCGGCCGACATCGTGGGCGATCACCTTGTGAAGCTTCGCCATCGCTTCGGGATTGTCCTTCACCCGTTCGGCCGTCTCCACGGCAGAGCGGATGGAGGTCAGCGGGTTCTTGATCTCATGGGCGACATCGGCGGCAAAGCGTTCATTCGAAGTGATGCGTTCAAACAGCGCCTCGGTCATCGCTTCCATGGAGGTCGCAAGCGCGCCGATCTCGTCGCGGCGGCGGGTAATCCGCGGCAGGTCGAGCTTCTGCGTTGAGCCGGAGCGCACATCGTCGGCGGCAGCCGAGAGCCGGCGCAGCGGGCGGGCGATCCCGATTGTCAGAAGGCCTGACGTGATCAGGGCGACAAGGACGGCCACGCCGATAAAAGGAATGAGGGCCGCGCGTTCGGCGCGGATGATCTCGTCGATATCATTGGATTCCAGCGTCAGGACGCCGACCACGGCAGAAACGTGCTGGACGGGCACGGAGACCGAGATGATGCGCTGGCCGCGATCGTTGAAACGCTGGCTCGCCGCCTCGGCGCCGGCGGCTGCGACCGCGAACTCGTCCTCGAAGGTCTGCGTGCGTACCGCGTCGCCGCCGCGGTCGGGCACAATGGCGCCAAAGGTCGAGACCGCCCATTCCGACAGCGCCCGGCCCCAACGTGACAGCTGGCTCGGCTCCTGCAGCGTGGGCAGGGAGGAGACGACGACCCGGTCGGAGAGGAAATAGCTGTCGCCGACCAGTTCGCCATCCGGCTGATAGACCTTGCCGCGAATGGAAATCGGCAGAGAAAGATCGGCCAGCGTCGCGCGGGCCAGATTTTCGTCCAGGACAGGCTGTGGCTGGCCGAAGGTCGCTCCTTCGGCCAGCAAATTCGAGAAGACCTGTGCCTGTCCGACCAGATCCTGCTTCTTGGCAACGACAAAGCTCGCCCGCATCTCATTGAGCACCATGGCGCCCAGGATGAGAATGGCGAGGCCGGCAAGGTTCGAGGCGAAGATCAGCCGCGCAATGCGCGAGGAGAGAAGGTTCGCGCCTCGCCGCTGCTTGGATCGCCTTGTGGGCTCTCTGTCTGCCATCTTCCCTGCCGGCTCTCGTCGGTCTGCTGTCTTAGGCGTCAGCGGCGACCTTCATCGACTTGATGGAATCGGGCTCGCGCACAGGCTCGCCGCGTTTGAGCTGGTCGATATTCTCCATGCCTTCGACGACCTGGCCCCAGACGGTGTACTGCTTGTCGAGGAAGCGGGCATCGTCGAACACGATGAAGAATTGCGAATTGGCCGAGTGCGGCTGATTGGTGCGGGCCATCGAGCAGACACCGCGCACATGCGGCTCGTCATTGAACTCTGCCTTGAGGTCCGGCTTGTCCGAGCCGCCCGTGCCGGTGCCGTTCGGGCAGCCGGCCTGCGCCATGAAGCCGTCGATCACGCGGTGGAAGACGATCCCGTCATAGAAGCCCTCGCGCGCCAGTTCCTTGATGCGGGCAACATGGTTGGGGGCAAGGTCCGGGCGAAGCTCGATCTTCACCGGGCCCTTGGTGGTTTCCATCAGAATTGTGTTTTCGGCGTCTGCCATGACGTATCTCCGTATTTCGTCGGTTTCGCCTTCCGGCATAAGCCTCAGGGGCCGTTGCGGCAAACCCTCCTTCACACTCCCTTGCCGTGGGCTGAAGAGCACATTAGCGATCAAGCCACACCACAAGCCAGGAGGAGAAGAGCGTATGAGCCTTTCAATATATGAAGCGGTTGTCCCGCCCATGCAGCAGATCGTCGGTTCTGTTCAGGGTGTGCTCGAAAAGGGCGCGCAGCATTATGAGTCGCGCGGCCTCAAGCCCGACGACCTTCTGGGCGAGTGTATCCATTCGGATATGCTGCCGCTGACCTTCCAGCTTCACTCTGTCATGCACCATTCTCTCGGGGCGCTGGAAGGCGTGCGCCGGGGCGAATTCGGGCCGCCGAACAAGCTCGAGACTCTTGACTATGCCGGCTTCCAGGCCAAGCTTGCAGAAACCTCTCAGACACTGGCGGCGATGAAGGCCGAACAGGTCAATGAGTGGGCGGGCAAGGACGTGGTCTTCAAGCTTGGCGAGATGTCCATGCCCTTCACCGCAGAAGGCTTCCTTCTCTCCTTCTCCAAGCCGAACCTCTATTTTCACGCCACGACGGCCTATAACATCCTTCGCATGAAGGCTGTCCCGATCGGCAAGCGCGACTATCTCGGCCAGCTTCAGCTGAAGGGCTAGCGCCGCTTCAGCCGAGTGCGGCCATTTCCTCATCGGTGAAGACACGCGAGCGGGTGAGAAATCTCCGCTCGCGTCCATTGTCCAGCGAGAACATGCCGCCACGGCCCGGCACCACGTCCAGGATCAGCTGCGTGTGCTTCCACGCCTCGAACTGGCTGCCGGATATATAGACCGGCACACCGTTCACCTCGCCGAGCTTCACATCGCGCTCACCAAGTTTGAAGTCGTCGGCCGGATAGCACATCGGGCTCGACCCGTCGCAGCACCCGCCAGACTGATGAAACAGGATCTGGGGGTGGTCGCGGCGTATCTCGTCGATCAGGTCACATGCCGCCTGCGTCGCGGTCACGCGCTGGGGTGTGTCAGGCGAAGTCGAGGACGATCCGTCCATCGATCTTTCCTTCCACCATCTTGTCGAAGACCTCATTGATCTCTTCCAGTCGCGCAGTTGCAGTATGAGCGCGAACGGCGCCGGCGGCCGCAAAGTCGAGCGATTCCTGCAGGTCCAGACGCGTGCCGACAATCGAGCCGCGCACGGTGATCCCATTCAGCACCATGTCGAAGATAGGCAGGGGGAAATCGCCGGGCGGCAGGCCGTTCAGAGACACCGTCCCGCCCCGGCGCACCATGCCAAGGGCCTGCTCGAAGGCCATTGGCGAGACGGCGGTCACCAGCGCGCCATGAGCCCCGCCAATTTCCTTACGCAGGAATTTTGCCGGATCAGTGTCCCTGGCATTCACGGTCACTTCCGCGCCAAGCTGCTTGGCGAGCGCCAGCTTTGAGGGGTCGATATCCACGGCCGCCACGCGCCGGCCCATGGCCTTGGCATATTGCACGGCCATATGGCCGAGGCCGCCCACACCCGAGATCACCACCCAGTCGCCGGGTTTGGTGTCCGTCATTTTCAGGCCCTTATAAACGGTCACACCGGCGCACAGGACCGGTGCGATTTCCACAAAGGACACATCCTTGGGCAAATGGCCGACATAGTTCGGGTCTGCGATGACATATTCGGCAAATCCACCATTGATCGAATAGCCTGTGTTCTGCTGGCTCTCGCACAGCGTCTCCCAACCGCCGAGGCAATGCTCGCAATGGCCGCAAGCTGAATAGAGCCAGGGCACGCCCACCCGGTCGCCTTCCTTCACATGGGTGACCCCCGCGCCCACACCGGAAACATAGCCGACCCCTTCATGACCGGGGATAAAGGGCGGTTCGGGCTTTACCGGCCAGTCGCCATGGGCGGCGTGCAGATCGGTATGGCAGACACCGCACGCTTCGATCTTCACCTGGATTTCACCGGGGCCGGGCTCCGGTGTCTTCACTTCTTCGAGAACAAGCGGCTTGCCGAATTCGCGGACAACGGCGGCCTTCATCGTGGACTCAGTCATGGGAATACCTTTCCTTGAAACGTAAGGGGGATGGGGAAATCGCGCCGTTGGCGCCATGCACGGCGGCCCCGGGCCTGGGGCCGCCGCACATTGCCGCCTAGAAGAAGCCGAGCTTCTGCGGGGCGTAGCTGACCAGCATGTTCTTTGTCTGCTGATAGTGATCCAGCATCATGGCGTGGTTCTCGCGTCCGATGCCCGACTGCTTGTAGCCGCCAAAGGCTGCGTGGGCCGGATAGGCGTGGTAGCAATTGGTCCACACACGGCCTGCCTTGATGGCGCGGCCAAAGCGGTAGCAGGTATTGGCTTCGCGCGACCAGACACCGGCGCCGAGGCCGTAAAGCGTGTCATTGGCGATGGAGAGCGCTTCGTCATTGTCCTTGAAAGTGGTGACGGACACGACGGGCCCGAAAATCTCTTCCTGGAAGACGCGCATCTTGTTGTGGCCCCTGAAGACGGTGGGCTTCACATAGAAGCCGCCTTCAAGATCGCCCGGCAGGGTGAGGCCTTCGCCGCCGATCAGGACTTCTGCGCCTTCCTGACGACCGATATCGAAATAGGAGAGGATCTTCTCTTTCTGCTCGGACGAGGCCTGCGCCCCGACCATTGTGTCGCTGTCGAGCGGATTGCCCTGCTTGATCGCGGCGACGCGTTTGAGGGCGCGTTCCATGAATTCGTCATAGATGGACTCATGAATGAGTGCGCGGGACGGGCAGGTGCAGACCTCACCCTGATTGAGCGCGAACATGACAAAGCCCTCAATGGCCTTGTCGAAATAGTCATCATCCTCACGGCAGACATCCGGAAAGAAGATGTTCGGGGACTTGCCGCCAAGCTCCAGCGTGACCGGGATGAGGTTCTCGGACGCATATTGCATGATGAGGCGGCCGGTTGTCGTCTCACCGGTAAAGGCGATCTTGGCGATCCGGTTGGAGGAGGCGAGCGGCTTGCCGGCCTCAAGGCCAAAGCCCTGCACGACGTTGAGGACGCCCGGTGGCAGAAGGTCACCGATAAGTTCAAGCAGGACGCAGATCGAGGCCGGTGTCTGCTCTGCCGGCTTCATCACTACGCAATTGCCCGCCGCAAGGGCCGGCGCGAGCTTCCATGTCGCCATCAGGAGCGGGAAGTTCCAGGGAATGATCTGGCCGACCACGCCCAGAGGCTCATGGAAATGATAGGCGACCGTGTCATGGTCGATCTCGCTGATCCCGCCTTCCTGGCCGCGGATCGCGCCAGCGAAATAGCGGAAATGGTCGACTGCCAGCGGCAGGTCAGCGGCCATGGTTTCGCGCACAGGCTTGCCATTGTCCCATGTCTCCGCGATGGCGAGTGCTTCGAGGTTCTCTTCCATCCGGTCAGCGATCCGGTGCAGGATCAGCGCGCGTTCGGCGACGGGGGTCTGGCCCCAGCTGTCAGCTGCGGCGTGCGCGGCGTCGAGGGCTGCCTCGACATCGGACGCGTCGGACCGCGCGATCTGGCAGATGACCCGGCCGTTGACCGGTGAGATATTATCGAAGTAGCGGCCGGCTTTCGGCTCTGTCCATTTACCGCCGATGAAATTGTCGTACCGCGATTTGAAGGGCGCCTTCATCTGGCCTTGCCCGAGCGTCTGCGTGTCCATGTCTGTCTCCCTTACATGTCCGCCGCCCTGTCTGCCGGGCAGCTTGAAGGGGAGTATCGGACCCACCTGGGCGCAGGTCATCGCGCAGTGGTGAGGTAGGGAAGGCAACCTGTCTCAGGGCTGAGACAGGCCAGGCGATCATCTGATCAGCTGGGCTCTATACCGAGCCGGTTCATGCGCCGGTAGAGCGTTGCCCGCCCGACGCCAAGGGAACGGGCAGCTTCCGACATATTGCCATTGGCGCGCAGGATGGCCCGCTTCAACTCGGCGCGTTCGGCCGCTGCAAGGTCGCTCTTCGCCGGGCTGCCGGACAGGACGTCTGCGGCCGGCCGCGGGTCGAGATCCGGTGCGTCGCCAAGCGCGAATTCCTGACGCGCCGCGCGGGTCGCCCCGATGACGACATCATCGCTGTCGATGGCCAGAAGGACCGCGCCAGCGCGCCCGTGCCGCTCGCCCATGACGATGCGGGCGCCTTCGAAATGGGCGCGGAAATTGTCGGATTCGATGCGCCGGGCTGTGTCGCAGACGCTCGCGGCAATCAGCTGGGAAAACGCGCCGGTCAGGTCCGCCCGGCAGGATGAGACATCGAGGGCGGCGACAAGCGCGCCCTGATGGTCGTAGATCGGGGCATCGATACAGCTCATCGCCGTATTGCGGCTATGAAAATGCTGTTCCTGATGAATGGTAACCGGGCGCTTTTCGGCAAGGCAGGTGCCGATGCCATTGGTGCCTTCGCGCGCTTCAGACCAGTCTGCCCCTTCCCACAACCCCCAGGAGCGGAAGGCCGCCTCATCGCCCGCCATGCCGCGGCGCTCCACGATGATGCCCTCAGCATTGGTCATGAGCACCGAACAGCCTGCCTCGCCAACAGAGCCGAACAGCCGGTCAAGCGAGGGGGAGGCGACCCTGAGGAGTTGCTCCAGCGGCTGGCGGGCGAGTCTGAGCGCCTGCTGGGTCAGAAAATCAGGTGTCCGGCGTTCATCCGGCTCAAGTCCATAACGCTTCAGAGACCGGCGCCATGAGGCCACAAGCGCAGAGCTGGCCGCGCCATTTCTGGACTCGGCGGCCTCACGCACGCGATCAGCATGCGACGCTGGATTGGTGTGGCTTGTGTGGGCCATCTGTCGCTTCCTCAGCGTCCATCATAGCAGATCGGCGAGGAAAACGAACGACTTCTTTTCAGGCCGCATGGCGAGGTGACTGGCGATCAGCTCTCATTATAGCGGTAGCCGACGCCGTAGAGGGTTTCGATGGCGTCGAATTCGCCATCGACCTCGCGGAACTTCTTGCGCAGCCGCTTGATGTGGCTGTCGATGGTGCGGTCGTCGACATAGATCTGGTCGTCATAGGCGGCATCCATCAGCTGGTCGCGGCTTTTGACATAGCCGGGGCGCTGGGCAAGCGATTGCAGGATCAGGAATTCGGTCACCGTGAGGCGCACCGGTTCGCCGTCCCAGGAACAGGCATGACGGTTCGGGTCGAGCGTCAGGCGGCCCCGGATGATCGGCTTCTGGTCGCCTTCCTCCACCTGGCCCTCGGTGGTGCGCGAGCGGCGCAGGACGGCCTTCACCCGCTCTGACAGCAGGCGGTTGGAGCAGGGTTTGCGGACAAAATCGTCGGCGCCGATATTGAAACCAATCACCTCGTCGATTTCCTCATCCTTGGAGGTGAGGAAGATAACCGGCAGCTCGGACGTCTGGCGCAGGCGCCGCAGCAGCTCCATGCCATCCATCTTGGGCATTTTCACATCGAGGATGGCAAGATCGGGCGGGGTCTCTGTCAGGCCGGAGAGGGCAGACAGGCCGTCATGATAGGTTTTGACATTATAGCCCTCGGCTTCGAAAAAGATCTTGAGTGAGGCGACAATGTTCTCGTCGTCGTCCACAAGTGCCAGCGTTGTCATCTTAGCCTCCTCTCAACCCATTTCCGGCTATAACAGTCATCAAGGCCGGTCGGTCTCTTCGGGGCGTTGAACCACGGTTCGCGCCATCGAGGAAGCCCCCGGCCCGATGCCAACAGAGCCTGTCCCTATGGCGAGGCTTGGAAGGCTATGGGGCAATTTGGGGGCAGGTGGCGGCAGGGGCTGCCACAATTCGGGACGAGAGCATCCTGAAAAGTGAGCATGAAACTTGCAACTCGCCTGTCAGGCTAGTGGTGAAGGACGAGACGATGGCCAAAGCGCGCGTGGACTGGGTCGATTATGGCAAGGGGATCTGCATCACGCTGGTGGTGATGATGCATTCGACGCTGAACTACGGCCACATGGTTGGCGCGGAAGGCTGGATGCATGAAGTTGTCGACTTCGCCAGGCCCTTCAGAATGCCCGACTTTTTCCTGATTGCGGGTCTCTTCCTGTCGCGCTCGATCAATGGGCCGCTGGTCGACTATATCGACCGCAAGGTGATCCACTTTGCCTATTTCTACATCCTCTGGCTGGCGATCCAGACGCTTGCCTTCGAGGCGGACATGTTGCTGTCGGACCCGGCCGGTGTCGGGCTTATCTTTTTGAAACAGCTTGTCTTCCCGGCCTCGAGCCTGTGGTTCATTCACCAGCTTCTCTTCTTCTATGTGGTGACCCGCATCGTGCGCCGCGTGCCTGTGCTGCTCGTGTTTGCAGCCGCCGCAATCGCACATATGGCGTTCTATGCGGGCTGGATCGCGCCCGGCTGGTCGGTGACCGAACGCTTTGCCAACTGGTATGTCTTCTTCTTCGCAGGCTATGCCTTCGCGCCGCTGATCTTCCGGATGGCCGATGCAATGCGTGAAAATGGCCTTGCGCTTCTGGCCAGTCTCGCTGTCTGGGCCGTGATGAATTACGCGCTTGTCCAGGCCGGGGCGGCGGACATGCCGGGTATCAGCCTTGTCCTTGGTTTTGCGGGGGCTTTTGCCATTATCGCCGTGGCCGTGATGCTGGCGCGTTTCGATATCGGCCAGTTCATGCGCTATGCGGGCAAGCACTCGATCGTCATCTATCTCACCTTCTTCCTTCCGATGAAGGCCGCCCAGAAGGGGCTGGCCATGACGGGGCTGATCCCGGATGTGGGCTGGGCGTCGCTGGCGGTCCTGGTCTTCGCTGTGACCACGCCGCTCGCCTTCCACGCCGTGATCCGCAAGACCCCGCTGAGCTTCCTCTATGAGCGTCCGGCCATGTTCCGGATCAACGGCTCCCAGAAGCCGCGCCCGGCCAAGGAGAGTATCGGCACGGCCAAGGCGTGAGAGGAAATGGCGGGTTTATCCCGTCGGAAAGTGGGCCCTGTTTCCATGAAAACCGGCGGTGCATGGACGGTGCACCCACGGTGCATGGGCGGTGTTCCGGGCGTGCACCGTAATAGATCTGTGGATAACGGCTGACGCGAGCGTCATCTTGCTTCGGCGCGCAACTCCTCTAAGTCTCGCCGCGCATGGATGCCTCACCCGACAATTCCGCCAGCGAGACGCAAGAGACGACCGGCGAGACCGCTGTGCCAGAACGCCGCCTCTCGTCGACCGAGCTGCTCTTGCTCACGCTCGCCTCGGCGGTGGTGACGGCCAATGCCTATTACATTCATCCCATCATCTCAGAGGTCGCGCGCGGCTTTGAGGTACGCGATGCGGTGATCGGTATTGTGCCGGGCGCCAATCAGCTCGCCCTGGCACTCGGTGTCTTCCTGCTCCTGCCGCTTGGCGACCGGATATCGAACAGAAAGCTCGTCACCATCACTGTGGCGGGCCAGTTCCTGTCGATCACGGGCATGGCCTTCGCGCAGGACTTCAGGCTGTTCACGCTCGCCTCGACCATTCTCGGCTTCTTCACCATCGCGCCTTACCTGCTGCCGGCCTATGCCTCCAAACGGGTCGACCCGGCGCGCCTCGGGGCGGTGACGGCGATGCTGACGACCGGCGTGATCGGCGGCATTCTGGTCGCGCGGGCAGGGGCCGGGATCGTGGCGGAGACGCTGGGCTGGCGGACCGTCTACTATATCGCGTCCAGCTTCATGCTGATCGTCTCGATCCTGCTGCCCTTCATCATGGATGAGCGCGAAGCCGGCAGCGAGAACGAGCCGAAACAGAGCTATTTCAGCCTTCTCTTCTCCATGTTCCCGCTGGTGAAGCGATACCCTGAGATCATCATATCCGGCGCGATGCAGGGGCTCGGCTTCGGGATATTCCTGTCTGTCTGGATGGGGCTCGGCCTGCACCTGCCCGATATGGGCTATGGCGTCGACGTGGTCGGCTATCTTGCCGCTTTTGCCGGCTTCAACCTGTTCACCACGCCGGCGCTCGGGCGCTGGGCCGACAGGGTGGGGCCCTACAGGGCGCGCACGCTGGCGGCCTGCGTGAATTTCCTCGCCGTCTGCCTGCTCTGGCCGCTCGGCTACAATCTCTGGCTGCTTATCATCCCTGTTGTGCTGATGACGCTTCTGGGCCCGCTGGTCGATATCTGTAACCGGATGACCTTCCTCTCGCTCGAAAAGAATATCCGCACCCGGCTCATGACGATCTATATTGTCATGATGTTCATCGGCGGCGGCATTTCCAGCTCTGCGGGCACGGCGGTTTATGACTTTGCGGGCTGGCCGGGCAATGCGGTGCTGGCGATGAGCATGTCTGCCGGGCTGCTGACCCTGTCGATCATCGCCTGGCGTGTCTGGGGCAGGCGTGTGGATTAGACTTTGGAATAGCGTCGTTGGTTCGCGAGTAGCGCTATCTAGATGTGCGGCAGCACCCTTTGATTGGACCCCATCATTGTTGAAGTGATAGATTTGGGCTTCAGAGAACTTAAGCCTCAACCATAACTCATAATCTTAGGTGTTGGAGTGAACTTCTTGTGAATAATGCAAACCTGGTTCCAAATCGTGAATGCGCTTCGTGTACCGCTTGCTGTCAGTTTATCGGAATCAGCGATCAGAAGCTTGAAAAGCCTACGAATGTTCTTTGCCCTCATTGTGTGGTGGGGCAAGGTTGCGCGGTGTATGAGTTTCGTCCGTCTCCTTGTAAGGGGTGGTATTGCGGCTGGAGGCGCTCATCCGCCTTCGACAATAGCTGGCGGCCTGATCGCTGCGGCATTGTTATACGACCTGAAGCTCCTGGTTTCACTTTCGTAGTGCTTGATCCGAACAAAAAATTTCTAACGGAAGAATTTGCTTCTTTGGTCGCAAAGCTAATCATTACGGAATCAAAGGTGTATTTCGAGGCGGTTGGCCCTGAGGGGTTTCTGCCGGTTAAGGCCGAAATGAATAATAAACTTATGAGACATGTTCAAAATAGAGACTTAAATTCCATGTTCGATGAATTTCGAAATTTTCTTCATCACGTAGAAAATAATTGGGCTTGGGAGCCGGATAATTTGAAGCTCCATACTGAGCTAAAATCTGACTGAATTTATGGATAATTTGGTCAGGATGACTCCTTCGCCGACCACCGCCATCTATGACTATGTTGGCTCACCCTGTCGATCATTGCCTGGCGTGTCTGGGGCAGGCGCGTCGATGTGAAAGTTGCCGGTGAGGATGAGGCCTGAGGAGGCTGGATTGGATATCGAACGCGTCGAGCTTGCCGAGCAGACCTATCTCTATGTCGACCGGTCGGCCGAGCTGACGGGAGAGGCCATCGCCTCGGCCATGGAGTCCGGCTTCGGTGAGGTGATCGGCTTTTTCGGGGAGAGGAAGATCACCCCGGTGAGCATGCCGGTTGCCGTCTATACAGAAATGCCGGGACCGGGACGCAAGATGGCCTTCCGCGCGGGCTTCTTCGTTGCGCCGGAAGATGCCGCGCGGGCGGCGGGGCCCGTGATCGCGGGGACCATTCCGGAAGGCCCGGCCGTGAAGACGGTGCATTACGGGTCCTATACCAGGCTCAACGAGACCCATTCGGCGCTCTGGGCGGCGATGCAGGATGAGGGGATGACACCGGACATGCCGGTCTGGGAAGTCTATGTGGATGACCCGGTGGCACGGCGGGCCGATGAGGTGCGCACCGAGGTCTGGCGGGCTGTGGGGTGAGGGGAGCGAGGTAGAGGGCTATTTTCCGGCACAGGCCCGCTCTCCGAAGATACCTGCGAAAGCAGGTATCCATGGTGCCACGGTTGAACAGGACCACCATGGACCCCTGCTTTCTCAGGGGTCTGCGGAGCGGGAGGGGGTCGTGACCTTCGGGTGGGCGTCCATCTCCGGACGGGGAGGCGGACGCACAGCGGTGATGGCAGGAGATGGACCCTCAGACGGCTCCGCCGTCGAGGGTGACACGCGTTGAGAGAGGAGCGCTCTCCCTTCTCCCGATTGCGGGAGAAGGGCCGGGGATGAGGGCTGAAACGTTTGAGGTGACTGCCTGCGTCGGAACAAATAATTACGGTTGTTGCCCTCACCCCTAGCCCCTCTCCCGCGTCCGGGAGA
>NVWP01000092.1 GCA_002733705.1 Henriciella sp.
CGCTGCCGAGCGCCAGCGGGATCGCAACCGGAACAAGGATTCCATAGGTGCCCCAGCTGGTGCCGGTCGTGAATGAGGTGACCCCCGCCACAACGAAGACGATGGCAGGCAGCGCCCACGCAAAGGGGATATTGGCCGCCATCCCGCCCAGGACTTCACCGGTCCCAAGCGCCTTCAGGCTCGCGCCAAGCACCAGCGCGAGGAAGATCACCGTGACTGCCGGCAGGAGATCGCCCATGCCCTTGAAGCCGATCTCAATCAGTGTGCCTTTCGGCTCATTCCCGGACCGCGCAAGCAGAAGGAAGGCGACCACTGTCGCCAGGCAAACTGCCCACAGAATGGCCTGTGAGCCTGACCCCTCCAGCATGTTGCCGTTGCCCGTCCACAGCATCAGCCCCAGCGCGCCGCCGACCAGCACAAGGATGGGCAGGCCCATATTCAGCGCGCTGCCACTGCCCGATTCGTCTTCCGGGACATCATCATTGGCCGCCCAGACGCGCCGCTCGACACTGTGCATCGGTCCGAATGTGCGGTCGCCCAGAACGGTGAACCAGACACCAGCCAGGGTGAAAAGCGCGTAGAAATTAAGCGGGATCGTCGCGACGAGCACCGATAGCGGATTGCCGAGATCGTATTCTGAGATGAGGCCCAGCACGAAGGCGCCCCAGCCATTCAGGAGGATCAGGATGCTGACCGGCGCGGAGGTGGAGTCGATGATATAGGCAAGGCGCTCACGGCTCATCTTGAGGCGGTCGAATAGTGGACGGCCCATGATGCCGGTGGTGAGCAGGCTGATATTGGTCTCAACGAAGATCAGCATGCCGGTCAGGACAGTGACCGAGCCGGCCCGGCGGCGCGTTCCGGCCGCCCCCGTCCGGATCAGCCAGTCGACCATGCCGGCGATGCCGCCGGAACGGCGCATATATTCGATCAGCGCACCGATGATCAGGCAGAAAAGGAGGATGCGGGTATTACCCTCATTGCCGAACACGGAGACCGCCCGCTCAACACTGGCCAGAAAGCCGAGCGCCGGGTTGTACCCGGCGTTCAGCGTTTCAGAGGTCCATATGGCCAAGCCGAGCGCCCAGTAGACATTGCGGCTCCAGACCGCAATGGCGAGCGCGAGCAAAGGCGGAAGCAGTGTCAGCCAGTCTGCCATGTTCCGCCTCCCCGGCGCGCCGACGCGGCCTAGTTCAGCACGTTCGGCGATTCGAGCTCGGATGTGCGGGCCTCTTCGGCCTCACGCAGAAGGCGCAGCATGTTGCCGCTCCAGATTTTCTGGATATCCGCCTCGCTATAGCCCGCTTCCAGCAGTGCCGCGGTGACCTTTGGCAGGAAGGTGATGTCGCTCATCCCATCGACACCGCCGCCGCCATCCCAGTCAGCCCCCATGCCGACATGATCCGGCCCGACCTTGTCGAGCGCATAGAGCAGGTGCTCCATGAACTTCTCAAAGGTGGAGCGGGGCGCTGGATACTGCGCCTCGATCTCTTCGCGGGCAGCGACGTATTCTTCGCGCGTCGCCTCGTCGAGATCGTAATAGCTGGCGCCGAAGCGCTCCTCCAGCGCGGCCATCGCCTCTTCACGCTCCGGGCTCGGCTCAAGCGCTTCGAGATAGCTGCCATAGGCGTTGATCTGGATGACCCCGCCATCCTCGGCGACAGCCATCAGCAGCTCATCGGGGATGTTGCGGTAGTGGTCGTAGACCCCGTCAACGCCGGTATGCGAGAGGATGATCGGCGTCGTGGAGAGCTCAATCATGTCATAGACAGTCTCGTCAGCGGCGTGGGAGCCGTCGAGGACCATGCCAAGCTCATTGGCCTTCGCAACCAGCTCCTCACCCAGCGGGGAGAGCCCGCCATAGGAATTGGTGGACACATCGGTGGCACTGTCCGCGAACTGATTGTCGCGGAAGTGGACCGGCCCGACCATGCGCAGGCCGCCCGCATAGAAGGTCTCGAGCAGCGAGACATCCGTGCCCAGGGGATAGGAATTTTCCATGCTCTGATAGACGATACGTTTGCCCTCGGCGGCAATCCGCTCGGCATCGTCGGCCTTGAAGGCCAGTTCCACATCATCGCTATATTTTGCCGCCAGTTCTCGGATGGCCATCTGGCGCAGAACGGCAGATGTGCGGGCCGCATGATAGGAAGCTTCGTCCAGAGGCCCCTGCGCGGTGAAGATCACCCAGAAGCCGCCATCGAGGCCGCCTTCCTTCATGCGCGGCAGATCGACATGTGTGCCGTCTTCCTCAAAGGTCTGGCGCTCGGAGAATTTATAGTCGCTGGAATGGAAGTAGGCCGGCGTATCGAGGTGAGTGTCCATGACCAGCATGCCGTCATGAATGGTCTCGACATTCTGGGAAACGCTCGCAGGCGCCGCAGCCTCGGTCTCTGCCGTCTGCGCTTCGGCCGGCGCGATGATCTCGCTGCCACTCGGCTCTGCGTCCGGATTGCACGCCGCCAGCACTGTCAGCGCTGCGGCCATCATGAGACCATTCCTGAAACCAAAACCCATCATGCCGATAACCCCTTCAATGAATGTGGCCCGATACCAGCAGAAGCCGGACCGTACCGCAATGTCCTGACCTTTATTCGCCGCGCGCTTTTCGCAGCTCTGCCCAACGTTTGAGCCGCTCGGCGATCGGACCTTCGCGGCCTTCGCCCTTTGGTTGGTAGAAGCGCTCACGCTTCATCCCGTCCGGGAAGTAGTTCTGGCCGGAAAACCCCTCTTCGGCGTCATGGTCATAGGCATAGCCCTTGCCATAGCCTTCGCCCTTCATAAAGGCGGTTGGCGCGTTGAGGATATGTTTGGGCGGCATCAGGGAGCCGGTTTCCTTCGCCGAGCGCTGGGCGGCCTTCCAGGCTGTATAGACGGCATTGGACTTCGGCGCTGTCGCCAGATGGACGATGGCATGCGCCAGCGCGAGCTCACCTTCCGGGCTGCCAAGCCGTTCATAGGTACGCGCCGCTTCGGCGGCGATCATCAGCGCGGTGGGGTCGGCAAGGCCGATGTCTTCTGACGCCATGCGCACGATACGGCGCGCCAGATAGAGCGGATCCTCGCCGCCCGTGATCATCCGCGCCAGCCAGTAGAGCGCCGCATCCGGATCAGACCCGCGCACCGATTTATGGAGGGCGGAAATGAGATTGTAATGCTCCTCGCGGTCCTTGTCATAGGCCGGCGCACGCTTCCGGAGGGCCTGCGAGAGTTCTTCGGCGGTAAGCGCCTTGCCCTCATCCGCCAGCGTGAATGCCTGTTCGGCGAGGTTCAGCATGTAGCGGCCATCGCCGTCGGCCATGTCGATCAGGGCTTCGCGGGCGCGCGGCTCCAGCGGCAGCTTGCGGCCTTCCAGTTCCTCGGCGCGGGTCAACAACTCTTCAAGCGCCTCCGGCCCCAGCCGCTTTAGCGTCAGGACGGCGCAACGCGACAGAAGCGCGCCATTGATCTCAAAGCTGGGGTTCTCCGTCGTCGCCCCGACCAGCGTGACGACGCCTGCCTCGACGAAGGGCAGGAAGCCATCCTGCTGGGCGCGGTTGAAGCGGTGGATCTCGTCGACAAAGAGCAGCGTGCCCTTGCCGGTGGAGCGCCGGTTCTCGGCCCGGTCGAAGGCGGCGCGCAGATCCTTCACGCCGGAGAAGACGGCGCTGATCGCCTCGAATTCGAGATCGGTTTCCTTCGCCAGCAGGCGTGCGATCGTTGTCTTGCCGACGCCAGGCGGGCCCCAGAAAATTATCGAGGAAAGCCGCTTGGTCGCGAGCATCCGCCCGAGCGCCCCGTCCGGACCCAGCAGATGGTCCTGCCCGACCACTTCGGACAGCGATTGCGGACGAAGCCGGTCCGCCAGAGGCCGCGGCGCCTCATCAGCCATTCCGGATGCGGAGAAGAGATCACTCATGGCTCACACCTAGCCCGCGCCGGCGCCCATGATAAGGTGGCAGATGGAGGAAACCATGACACTGACCATCACCCCAAGCGGTGAGGCGTGCGGGGCGAGCATTACGGGCATAGATCTGAGCCGTCCCCTGGATGAGACCACCGTCGCGGATATTCGCGGCGCATGGCTCACCCACCACGTCCTTGCCTTTCCCGGACAGTCGCTCGACGATGACGATCTGGAGCGCTTCACGCAGTATTTCGGCCCGTTCGGTGACGATCCCTTCATCGCCCCCATTCCGGGCCGCAAACATATCATCGCCGTCAAACGAAACGCGGATGAGACCGGCCCGGTCTTTGCCGAGACTTGGCATTCCGACTGGAGCTTTCAGCCCCATCCGCCGGCTGGCACCTGCCTCTATGGGATCACCATACCGCCAGTGGGCGGCGACACACTTTTCACCAATCAGCACAAGGCAATGGCCGACATGCCGGAAGCTTTGCGTGAAAAGCTGGAGGGGAAACTGGCTGTCCATTCAGCGCGCAACGGCTATGGCAAGGCCGGGCTCTACGGCGAAAAGGACGAAGGCCGGAGCATGGATATCCGCTCCTCCGATGAAGCCATGGCGACCCAGACCCACCCTATCATCCGCAAACACCCTGAGACGGGCGAGGAAGGCCTGTTCGGCTGCGCGGGCTATATCATCGGCTTTGAGGGCATGAGCGAGGAAGAAGGCTTCGCCCTCCTCACCGAGCTCTATCGTTGGCAGACCCGGCCGGAGTTCCAGTACCGCCACAAATGGCAGGCTGGCACGCTGCTCATGTGGGACAATCGCTCCTGCCTGCACATGGCGACCGGCGGCTATCAGGGCCACGATCGCCTGCTCCATCGCACGACCATTGGAAGCTACGCCCCCGCCTGAAGGTCTCAGACCTCAGACCAGAGGCGGCGCAGATTGGCGATGACCTTGGAGAGCGCGAGATGCTCCGGCGCGGCTTCTGGCAGTGAGCTGCGCATGGACACTTTGAGGTTGGCGAGATCGAACAGGATGTCGCGCTGTTCGCTCGTTCGCACCTGGCTCTGGACCCAGCCGACGCAGACGGTGCGCTGGCCTGAGCTGACGGGTTCCACCCGGTGCAGACTGGTGGAAGGATAGAGGAGGAGCGAGCCGGCCTCGAGTTTCATCGAATGGACCATGCCGGCCCAGTCAATCGTCAGTTCCCCGCCCTCATACTCATCCGGCTCACTCAGGAAGAGGGTGAAGGAGAGATCGGTCCGTAGGCGGTTTGCGCCCGTCCCCATCAGTGCATTGTCGACATGGGTGCCATAGCCCTGCCCCACGCCGCTGCGGCTGACCAGAAGCCGGGACAGGCGCGCAGGCTGCGCGGCGGCCTGGAAGACCGCGTTCTTGCGGATCGCGTCATTGAGCTTTGTGTGCAGCGTAGCGCCGGTGCGCGAGGACAGGTCGGCCTGCTCATTGCGTTTGACCTTGGCGGCCTCGGGGCCGGCGGTCTTGCGCCCGTCAGACCAGGCCGTCTTTGCCAGCAGATCGCGAACCTCATCCAGCTCGCCAGCATTCAGTATATCGGGAATTGTAATCAGCATCTTGCGTATGAGAATGATTTGCAGATATACCTAGCGCGTATTGCAAAACCCGCAACAATGAAAGTGCATAAGTATGGCTTCAAAGTACAAATCCCTAGCTGCGCTCGGCCTGTCGACCACTCTGCTCGGCGGCCTGGTAGCCTGCAGCAATGAGACGCCCGAAACCACCCCTGCCCCAAGCGAGACCGCTGCGCCGGAAGAGGCCGAGACCCCAGCCGCCGAAGCGCCAGATACGCAGGCCGACACCGGCTCCTACGCCATGGCCGGCGGCGAAGGTGAAGGCGAAGGCGGAGAGGGTGAAGGTGGCGAAGGCGGCGTGAACATCGCTGCCGCTGCCGAAGATCCGGCCGTCTATCGCAGCGCCCTCGCAGTGGTTGAAGCCCATATCCGTGCCGGCATTGATGCGCTGGATGCCGGTGAGCGCCGGCCCGCCGGCGAAATGTTCGCCCACCCGGTCAGCGAGATCCTGATGGATTTCGAGCCCGTTCTCACCCAGCAAGGCGTAGAACCGTTCGCCCAGAAGCTGAGCGACGCCTCGGCTGCCGTCTTTGCCGATGAGTCGGCGGAAGACCTGCGCGCCCGCGCCGAGGACATTATCGACACCATCCGCGCCGCCAGCGAAAAAGCGCCGGAAGGCAGCGACAGCGACGCCATTGTCGAAGCCAAGGTCGTTGCCGACCAGATCGACCGCGCGGTCGCGCAGTACAGCTCGGCCACCAATACCGACGCTTACGAACCCTATCTTGACGGCTATGGCTTCTACAGCACGGCGAGCGCCCTGCTGGAGGATCACCGCGCCGCCATCGAGGCAGAAGCGCCGGACTTCACCGAACAGGCCGATACCGTGCTCGCTCAACTCGCTGACGCCTATCCGACGGCAAACCGGCCCGAGACGCTCGACGCCGACGCATCCGCGATGACGGCGGCCAATTCAGAACTGCAGCTCATGGTCAGCGGCCTCTAGACTGCTGGACCGCTAGTCTCAGACCTCTTCAAGGACCGGCCCATCGCGGCCGGTCCTTTCATGACCGCTCTTTCATTGGCGCTTCCGGGAACGCGTTTCATCGCGGCGGCATTCCTTGTCTGATACATCATTCAAGGACACCCAGTATGAGCGAAAAGACCCTCAGCGAGATTTCCAGCCAGATGAAGAAAATCGACATCACCATGATGTCGACCCATACCAGCGGCAAGGAGATCGCCGCGCGCCCGATGAGCAATAATCGCGACGTCGATTATGAAGGCCAGTCCTTCTATTTCACCCTGGATGACACGCGCACCGTCAGCGACATCGCAAAGAACTCCAATGTCGGCCTCAGCTTTCAGGGCGACAAGGCGTTCTTCATCCATGTTGAGGGCGACGCGGATCTTGTCCGCGACAAGGCCGCCTTCAAGGAACACTGGACGCCTGATCTCGATGAATGGTTCGAAAACGGCGTCGATACCGAAGGCCTTGTGATGATCAAGGTCGATGCCACGCGCATCCATTACTGGGATGGGATGGACGAAGGCGAGGTGAAACTCTGATCGCCTAGTCGGCGGCGATGTCCTCGCCGCCATCTTCCTGCTGCTGGGCCGGTTCGCCCTTCAGATAGGTGTTCAGGAAATCGACATAGGCCTCAGACGCCGTGATGCGGTTTTCGCGTTTCTGGAAGCCATGACCTTCATCCGGGAACAGAACATACTCCACCGTCGCGCCATTGGCGCGTGCTGCCTCGACCAGTTCGTCGCTTTCCACCTGAAGCACGCGCGGATCATTGGCGCCCTGGATGACCAGAAGCGGCTTGGTAATCTGGTCGGCATGAAAGAGCGGCGAAATCCGGCGCAGGCGCTCTTCATCCTCTGCCGGATCGCCCATCTCATCATAGAGCGCATCGCGGAACGAACCCCACCATGGCGGGATGCTCTGAAGCGTGCGCAGCCAGTTCGTCACGCCGAAAATATTGATCCCGGCATCGAAGACGTCCGGCTCGAAGGCAAGTGCCGCAGCCACCATGAAGCCGCCATAGGAACCGCCAATGATACCGATCTTGTCCGGGTCGACCCCTTCCACGCCTTCCAGATATTTGCGGCCGTAGACGATGTCCTGAAGGTCGCTTTCGCCATGGTTCCTGTCATCCAGATGGAAGAAGGTTTTGCCGTAACCTGACGAGCCGCGATTGTTGGCGCCGAGGACGGCATAGCCATGATTGACGAGATGCTGGATCGTCGCCGAATAGCCGCGCGTTGTCTGCCCGCCCGGCCCGCCATGCACCCAGACCAGCGCCGGTACCGGTGTCTCGGCGGACGCCTGTTTCGGCATGTAGAAGACCGATGGAATCTCGAGCCCATCAAAGCTCTCATACCGGACGATCTTCGCCGCAACGAGATCGCTTTCATCGATCTCTTCCGGCAAGGCGGAGGTGAGACGCGTCGCCTCACCCGTCTCGAGGCCGGCCAGATAGAGATTGAACGGTGACGTATCGGTGTTCACACCAAAGGCAATGGCCGTCTCATCTCGGTTGAAACGGACCTGCCCGACCTCACCGTCCGGAATGTTCGAAAGCACCACCTCTTCGCCAGCCTGATTGTCGAAAATGGTGAGCTCGGTCAGCGCATCATTATTGATGGCCGAGACGAGGTAACGCCCCGTGGGGCTGTCGAAAACGTATGAGACGTCCCAGTCGGCCTCAATCAGCGGATGTCGTTCACCACTGGTGAGATTATAGGTCCAGGCCTGATTGAACTCGCCATATTCATTCGTGGCATAGATCAGCGTCTCGCTGTCGGCAGTGAAGTCATAGACGCCATAGGCGATATCGCCCTGATGCTCCGTGATCAGCTTCTGCGCGGGCTCATCGGCGAAGAGATCGACAAGGAAGATGTTGGAATCCGCGTTTGTGCGCTCTTTCGACAGCGCCAGCCAGCGCCCATTGGGCGACAGGCCCGCAATGTCCTTGCCGTCATTCTGGAAGATCAGCTCGCGCGAATAATCTCTGGCCTGATAGGCATAGAGGTCATTGGTCTCTGGGTCGCGCTCATTGGTCTGGACATAGAAAACCTCACCATCGCCGCGCCAGCCGACAACGCTCGCGCGCACCTCGGCGCCCGGTGTGAGGTCACGCAGCGTGCCGTCTTCCTCGCGCACATAGACATGGAAGATCTCATCCCCGCCGCCATCAGAGGTCAGAAGGATGCGGTCATCCTCCGGGAAGAAGGACTGCGCATAGATCGCATCGTCATTCGACTGGGTGAGCTGTGTGACCGCCCCCGTCTCGTCCAGGGTCACCGCGTTGAAAATGCCGCTCTCGTCGGTCGAAGCGAGGATGTCACCATCTTTGGCAGAGAAGACATAGCCGCTGGACGCGCCCAGGCTGTAGCTGGTGGTCTGGTGAAACAGGGCCGCGGGATAGGTTTCCACATCCACCGGCGGCGCGGCCTGCTGCAGCGGTGCGACAGGGCCGCTCTCCTGCGTCTGGGCACAGCCGAAAGCCAGCATTGACGCGCCAAGCGCCAGAACGGTTCTGAGTGTCATAGGTGTCGCCTCCGCATCGAATAGATGCGCGAACGCTAGCACCGCCGCTCGCAGGTGGCGAGGCTCAGTGGGTCACTTTATCGAAGGCATTAGAGGCGCAGCGTCCCGCTGATGCGCCGGCCATTGCGGTCCAGCTCAATCGCCCAGGTCGAGGTTTCCTCTGCCAGCGCCTTGTCGAGGTCGCTAAGGCCTTCGATCTGTTTATTGTTCACCGAAACGATGAGATCGCCGGGGCGCACAACGCGCCAGGCATAGGCCCCGCGCCTGATCCGCGTCACCAGTACGCCTGTCTCGAAGGGATCGCGGCCAAGCTCCTCGGCAAGGCGCGGCGAAAGCTCTGCCACTTCCGCGCCAGAGAACGGGTTGCGGCCTTCCAGCAATTCAAGTTCGGCCTCGGTGGCGCCGGGCGGAGGGGCGAGTTCAACCTCCACCGTCTCGAAATTACCGCCCCGCAACAGGGTGAGCTCCGACTTCTCGCCCGGCGAGCGCGTCGCGGCGAGGAATTTGAGGCCGCGTTCATCGAAGACTTCGCGTCCATCGATCATCGTGACGAGATCGCCGCGCGAGAGGCCGGCCTCGTCTGCCGGCCCGCCCTTGAAGACTTCGGTCACCATGACCCCCACCGGCCGGTCGAGCCCCTGGGCCTGAGCGATGTCATAGCTCACCGACTGCGCCTTTAGACCCAGCCATGGCCGCACGATCATGCCTTCATTGACGGCGGCATCCACGACGCGGCGGACCATCTCTGCCGGGATGGCAAAGCCGATCCCGTTCGAGCCGCCCGAGCGTGAGAAGATCGCGGTGTTCACACCGACCAGCTCCCCGCGTGAATTGATCAGCGCACCGCCGGAATTGCCGGGATTCACGGCCGCATCGGTCTGCAGGAAGAAGGAGTAATCCGAAACGCCGACATCGGTGCGTGCAGTGGCGGAGATAATGCCGGTGGTCACCGTCTGGCCGACGCCGAACGGGTTGCCGATCGCCAGAACGATATCGCCGACCTGCGTATCGCGGGTATCGGCATAGTCGACTGTGGGAAGCGGGTCGCCATCGGTATCGATACGCAGGACGGCAAGGTCGGTGCGCTCATCGGACAGCACAAGCTCCGCTTCATATTCGCGCCGGTCCGACAGGACGACAAGGAACTGGTCGGCATCCTTCACCACATGGCTGTTGGTAACGATGACGCCGTCCTCCGACACGATCACGCCGGAGCCGAGGGAGTTCTGCACACGTTCACGTGCCTGCGGGGTCGCGCCAAAGAACTGGCGGAAGATCGGGTCATTGGCGAAGGGCGAGGCGCTCTCGCGCACGACGCGGCTTGTGTAGACGTTTACCACCGCCGGCGAGACCTGCTGGACAAGCGGCGCGTAGGAGAGCTGGATTTCCGACTGGCTCTGGGGCACCCGCCGCTCGGGGGCAAAGGCATTCCCGTGCGCGCGCTCACTGGAGGTCTGGGTCGGCGCGGGCTGCTCGGCTTGCTGACCGACGGCGAAGAGCGGGCTCACCACCACCGCCAGCAAGGCCAGGACAGCGAAGATGGCTGCAAACAGAAATTTGGACACATGGCGGGTCATGAGTTTGTTCTGCATCATGAAAATGGCTCTATTGCGGCCATGCCGCGCACGCAATCGGGCGGTTCATGACAATTCTGTCAGGCAGATGGACAGAAAAACACCCTCAGCTTTTCTCAAAGCGCGGCGGCGTGGTCGCCCCCGTGCGAAGCGCTTCAAGATTTGCCTCATGGTCGGCCCGGCTGATCCGGTAGAAGCTGATACAGATCATCATGATGCTCCAGAGGACGAGGAGGCTGACCGCATAGCCCCAGCCAAGTATGCGGATCGCTTCATCGCTCGCTTCGGCGGCCCGCATGCCGGGCGTGATCGAGGCGACGGCCAGGATGAAAGACGCGGTTAGAACACCAACACCCTGGGCCAGCTTGCGCATGAAACTGATGCCCGCGAAATAGATGCCTTCAGAGCGCCGGCCCGTGGACAGTTCATTCTGCTCCACAATGTCGGCCACCATGGACGCTGCCAGCATCTGGTACGCAATGATGAGCGCCAGATCGAACACGGTGACGCTGAGCACGATAATGTAGAGAAGGTCGGTGCCATTTGGCGGCAGAAGACCGAACTGGCGCAGGAGAACCGGCATCGGCGCAATGGTGAAGGCCAGCACGCCGACCCAGATCGCCGCCTTCTTCTTGCCGAACACCTTGCCCGCCAAAGGTGCCACAAACAGCGCCAGCACAGCCGAGACATAGACCGCCACGGTCAGCCCGCCGATCTGGTCGTTGCTGAACTCCCAGAAGAAGCCGTTGATATACTGGTTCAGCGTCGCGGAGATGCCGCTGGCAAGAAGCCCGAACAGGGTGGCGAGAAAAAGCGCCCGGAAAGAGGGATTGGAGACCGTCTCCCAGATTTCGCCCAGGATCTTGAGCGGCGTCAGCTTGCGCGCCGCCGGCGGGGCTTTCAGATGCGGGATGTGGCGGTGCGTGCCGAAGCTCGTGATCGCGATAGACCCCAGAATGCAGCTTGCGCCGATCAGGCCGTAAGTATGCCAGCCCGGAAGATGGAAGAAGCCGGACGGATCTCCCTCGCTCGGTACCAGAAGGAAGAAAAAGAGGATGATCTGTACGGTCAGCCCACCGACCCAGGCAAAGAAATAACGCACGGACATGAGCGAGGTGCGCTCATCATAGTCCTGCGTCAGTTCGGCCGCGAGCGCCGTGCTTGGCACCTCGAAGAAGGTGTACATGAGGCGCACAATGACCGTGAAACCAAGCAGCCAGCCAAAGAGGTTGAGCCCCGACAGCCCGGTCGGCGGATTCCAGACAAAGAAATAGGCCACCGCCACCGGGATCATGGCCGTGTACATGAGCGGGTGGCGCCGCCCCCATTTCGTTCTCAGATTATCCGACCAGTAACCGACGATCGGGTCGGAAAAGGCGTCGATCAGCAGCGCAATCCAGAGCGCGGCCGCGACCAGCACGGCCGACAGCCCCATGATCTGGCTGTAGAACAGGAGAAGGACGTATTCGAACCCGTTATTCTTGATGCCGCCTGCTGCGCCGCCCACACCATAGGCGATGCGTGTGGCGAGGCTTGGCTTGCCGGTTTCGACCATATCGGACCCTCCTGAAGCAGCTCGGGCGTCAGGATCTATTCAACGATATCGTAGCGTTCGATTTCGGGCTTTCCGGCAAAACAGCCTGCCATCTTGGGTCCGGCCTCACGAAAATAATCCGTTTCGCCATGCGCCTTGAGCGCTTCGGCATTGGCGTACTGTTCCATGAAGATATAGGTCTGCGGATCGGAATGGGAGCGGTAGAGCTGATAGGTCAGGCAGCCCGGCTCATTGCCTTTCACCTTCGCCATCAGGTCCTTGCCGACCTGCTCGAACTCATCGGTCTTGCCTTCGGCAATATGCAGCTTCGCCACGATTCCAATCATGCAGTCCTCCCTTGGGGCGTTTGTTCGCCTCTATTGATAGACAGCTTATCGACAAGCGGAAAGCTCACAAGGCATGACGTCGCGGAGGGCCCTATCCGCGAAAGGCCGTCACCTCGATCTCCACCTTCATTTCCGGCGAGATCAGCCCTGCAATGACCATCGTGGCCGCCGGCCTGATCTCGCCCAGATTTGCACCAAGGACGGGCACAATCTCCTCGACATGGTGGCGGTCGGTGACGGTGTATTGCACGCGCACGATATCGCTCATGGCAAAGCCCGCCTCACGCATCACCCCATCGATCGTGGCAAAGCAGTTCTCTGCCTGCTCTGCCGCGCTCTCGGGCATGGTCATCGTCGCATAGTCGTAGCCCGTGACGCCCGCCACGAAACACCAGTCGCCCTGCACAACGGCACGCGAATACCCCATGGTCTGTTCGAAAGGTGAGCCCGTGGAGATGAGGCGGCGGGGAGACGGCATGGGATTTACTTCCCTTCGAACTTCGGGGCGCGTTTCTCGAGGATGGCGTGGACGCCTTCCATATGGTCCTCGGTTTCGTGCATCAGCGCCTGCGAGGCGGCCGAAAGCTCCATGATCGTGTCATAGGAGGCCGTCTGCCCATGACGCAGCAGCGTCTTTGCAAGGCGCAGGGCCTGCGGCGGCTGTACGGCCATCCGCTCAGCCAGAGCCATCGCCGAATCCATCAGGGCCTCCGGCGCGTGCACTTCAGAAATCAGCCCCCAGTCGAGCGCCGTTTCCGCATCGATCACATCGCCGGTAAAGAGAAGCTGCGCGGCGCGCGCACTGCCGATGATCCGCGGCAGCAGCCAGGCCCCGCCATCGCCCGGAATGAGGCCGAGCTTGAGGAAGGTCACGCCGAATTTCGCCTTGTCGGACGCGATACGCACATCCGCCATACAGGCGACATCGCAGCCCAGCCCGATGGCCGCGCCGTTCACGGCGGAAATCAGCGGCACTTCGAGGTTATAGAGCGACTTCACAACCATATGGATGTTGCGGCGGTAGCCGTTGCGGATCTGATTCGGGCTGCCGCCAAAGGCGCCCGTCTTGTCGCGCATCGCCTTCACGTCGCCGCCCGCAGAAAACGCCCTGCCCTCACCCGTCAGGATAGCGACCCGGATATCCGGGTCGGCCTCGATCTCTGCGCAGGCGGCGGTAACCGCCGGGCCGTCGCCTTCCTGCCCCAGCGCATTCATCATGTCCGGACGCGTCAGCGTCAGAGTTGCAATGGATCCGGATTTTTCGAGCTTGATAACGGACATGATGTCTCCCTCAGTGTCTGGGCGCAGTGTCTTGTATGTCATGACCGGGAGTATGGCAGCTGGCAAAACATGTCGAGGCCTTCGCGCGTCAAAAGAAAACCCGGCCTGCGCGTGCA